>JAJTGC010000008.1 GCA_021298975.1 Oxalobacteraceae bacterium | reverse complement strand
TGTCAGGCCGCTGCCTTAGGTCACAGTCAGGAGCCCATAGCAAAAAGCCCCGCATCATGCGGGGCTTTGAGCGCCTTCTAATTCGCCTGAGCGATTTAGAAGGGTAAGTCTTGGCGGAGACCGAGGGATCCGAACCCTCGATACAGGTTTAAGCCCATATGCTTCCTTAGCAGGGAAGTGCCTTCGACCACTCGGCCAGGTCTCCACTTGTCGGCAGGTGAGTTACCCACAGCGACAAAGATTGCGATGATAGCTTTCCGCTGCCTTTTGGTCAATGAAACCGGGCTACCACCGCGAAAAGCGCAGGAAATCAGCCCTGTTCCAGCCCAAAGGCCTTGTGCAGCGCTCTGACGGCCAGCTCCATGTACTTTTCGTCGATCAGCACCGAGATCTTGATCTCGGAGGTGGAAATCATCTGGATATTGATGCTCTCTTCCGAGAGGGTGCGGAACATCTGCGAGGCGATACCAACGTGACTGCGCATGCCCACACCGACCACGGAGACTTTCGAGACCTTGGCATCACCCGCCACCTTGCTCGCACCCAGATGCTGTTTGACCTCGCCATCAATGATCTTCAGTGATTTTTCATATTCGCCGCGTGGCACGGTGAAGGTGAAATCAGTTTTGCCTTCAACTGACTGATTTTGAATGATCATGTCGACTTCGATATTGGCATCCGATATCGGACCCAAAATTTGATAAGCGATACCAGGACGATCGGGCACGCCCATGACGGTAATTTTCGCTTCGTCGCGATTGAAGGCAATGCCGGTGATGGTGGCTTGTTCCATGTGGGTGTCTTCCTCAAACGAAATCAGGGTGCCGGAGCGGGCTTCTTCGTCCAGCGGTGTCAACGGGTCTGTCAGCGAGGACAGCACGCGAGTCGGGACGCGGTAGTTACCTGCAAATTCCACCGAACGGATCTGCAGGACCTTGGAGCCGAGAGAGGCCATTTCGAGCATTTCCTCAAAGGTCACCGACTTCAGGCGACGCGCATCGGACACCACGCGCGGGTCGGTCGTGTAGACGCCATCGACATCGGTGTAGATCAGACACTCGGCGGCTTTCATGGCAGCGGCCACAGCGACGGCTGACGTGTCTGAACCGCCACGACCCAGCGTGGTGATATTGCCCTCGCCGTCGATGCCCTGAAAACCCGTGATGATCACGATACGACCTGCATCGAGATCTTTGCGAACGCGCGCGTCGTCAATCGATTCAATGCGTGCTTTGGTATAGGCGTTGTCCGTCACGATCGGTACTTGCCAGCCGGTGTACGAGACAGCCTGCTTGCCGATGGCCTGGAGTGCAATCGCCAGCAGCGCAACTGATGCCTGCTCGCCTGTGGCGGCGAGCATGTCAAGTTCGCGCGGATCGGGTTGGCCCGTGATTTCTTTGGCGAGCCCGAGCAGTCGGTTGGTTTCGCCTGACATGGCGGAAGGAACGACCACCACCTGATGTCCGGCGTCATGCCATTTGGCGACGCGTCGCGCGACGTTCTTGATGCGCTCCGTTGAGCCCATCGATGTGCCGCCGTATTTGTGTACGAATAAGGCCATTGATTGGAAGGGAAATTAAAACAGGAAAACCCGCGATTTTACATGTTGCAATGCGGAATGACAAATGGCCAACGTAAATCAGCCCACACTGAGAACCTGTCTCGTCAGGTCGATCACAAGGTCCCGCCAAGGCAGCAAGCGGCCTGCCGCACAGGCTCCAAATTTACGCGTGCCGCAGCCAGCGCAAGCGTATACCCTCGCTACCCTGCTCTGCCCGCACATCCATGCCCAGACCGGCCGCAAACACCAGTTCGTCGCCGAGATAAAGCAGGGGCAACCAGCCGCGCTCCCGCGCCGGTACGTCGGACTCCTGAAACAGATTCTTGAGCGTTCGTGACGGCCGCTTGGGATCCAGCTTCAGACGCTCGCCACCACTGCGCGCACGCAGCCACAATGGGCCTTGCCTCAGCTGCGCACGATCCAGACCCGGGCCGACAGCAGCTTCGAAAACCAGCCGACCCTGCCAAGCCGGTATGACGATCTCCGGCTCGCCCTGCCACTGCACAAGAATTTCTTCAGGTAACGCCGTTGGCATGCATACATCTGCGCTTGCAACCAGCCGACCCAGCCGCCGCTCAAGCACCAGGCCACACAAGTTGAGCCTGGGATGCGCATCGTCGCGCGCGAGCAGCATTTGCTCCCGCAGCTGATACAACTGCGCATCACTGGGATAGTGATCGGCACCACATTGCCTGAGCCAATGGCGCAATAGATTATCGAGACGGTCATGGCTGAGTAATTGCAAACGCGCTATGACCAGCGCCCCCGCTTCGCCACAGGTTTGCAGATCCATTGCCGCAAGCTCATCCAGCAGTCGCTGCGCGGTCTGCAGATGGCGGGTGCTGCGCGCGATGGACTTTTGTGCGCCGGGCAGTTGTTGCTCGAGCATGGGAATGATGTGATGACGAAGCGCATTGCGACGAAAACGCCTGTCGTCATTTGACTCATCCATGACATGACTTATTGCATGGGCATGAACCCAGGCTTCAAGTTCTGCGCGGGTGGTCTCCAGCAAAGGCCGGCCCAGCGCGATGCGCTCACCGAGCAGCGCATGCTTGGTCTGGTGTGTTGGCATGGCGGACAAGCCGGGCAAGCCGGCACCACGCAGGAGTTGCAGCAAAACCGTTTCACTCTGATCGTCCTGATGATGCGCAGTGAGCAACAGCGTCACCGCCTGTTCGTTGCACATATCGGCGAGCGCAGCGTAACGCGCCAGCCGCGCTGCCTGCTCGGTGCCCAGTTTGTTATTCGGATCTAGTTGTACTCGTCGGGCGTGAAACTGCACACCGACCTGCTGCGCCTGCACTTCGCAGTGCGACAGCCACTGGTCCGCGTTGGGACTCAGCCCATGATGCACATGAAAAGCAAAGCATTCGATGCCGCGCTGCTGACAGGCAGCAGCCGCCAGATGGAGTAATACCGAAGAGTCAAGGCCACCACTGTAGGCCAGCGCGATACGTGCGATTGCTGCTGCAGGCTCTCTGCCCGTCACGTCTGCGGTACGCCCGGAAACAACAACGCGCGCCAGAATGTCTTCCAGCGCGCGTTGAAATACCGCCTCCAGCAAGCGCGGCGAATTATTCAGCGGAAGCGATTTCCTTGAATTTGCCATAGCTCATCAGCTTTTCATGGCGCGCAGCCAAGAGGTCTTTAGTCTTCATGCCCTGGAACTGGCGCAGAGAGTCAGCCAGAGCGCGCTTGAGCAGCACGGCCATTTGCTTGGGATCACGATGCGCGCCGCCAAGGGGTTCGTTGACGATCTTGTCGATGAGGTTCAGTGCTTTGAGACGATGCGCTGTGAGCCCCAGCGCTTCGGCAGCATCTGAAGCGCGATCAGCAGTTTTCCACAAGATGGAAGCGCAACCTTCCGGTGAGATGACCGAGTAAGTTGAGTACTGCAGCATCAGCACCGAATCACCCACCGCAATCGCCAGCGCGCCACCTGAACCGCCTTCACCAATAATGGTGGCGATCAGCGGCACTTTCAGCTCCGCCATTGCATACAGGTTGTGGCCAATCGCTTCAGACTGACCGCGCTCTTCGGCATCTATACCAGGAAAAGCACCGGGGGTATCAACGAAAGTGAAAACGGGCAAATTGAATTTTTCGGCGACCTTCATCAGACGCAGCGCCTTGCGATAACCCTCGGGCTTGGGCATGCCGAAATTGCGCATGGCGCGTTCTTTGGTGTCGCGCCCTTTTTGATGACCAATAACCATGCACGACTGGCCATTGAACCGCGCCAAACCACCAACGATGGATTGGTCATCTGCATAAGAGCGGTCACCGTGGAGCTCATGAAAATCGGTGAAGATTTCATTCACATAATCCATGGTGTACGGGCGCTGCGGATGACGCGCGATCTGTGACACCTGCCAAGGCGTGAGCTTGGCATAGAGATCTTTGGTGAGTTGCTGACTTTTCTGGGAGAGGCGGTCGATTTCTTCGCTGATGTCGACGGCTGAGTCTTCCTGAACGAAACGCAGCTCTTCGATTTTGGATTCGAGCTCTGCGATGGGCTGCTCAAAGCTGAGGAAGGTGATTTTGCTCACGTTGACTCCTTATCGTCCTGGCAATTCCGTTCGGGGCGCTGCTTGCGACGCCAAGGATAGTAGCATTCTTGCATCGACTCAATCAGTATTCTACCGGTACCGGATCCAGGCTACGCCACAAGTACCAGGTAGCAACGGTGCGCCAAGGCTCCCAGTTGGCCGACACCTCCCGTGCATCGCTGCGCGAGACAGGTTCACCGGAAAAATAGTTCACGCTGATACCCCTGAGCAATCCGACATCATCCAGCGGCAAGATGTTGGGCCTGAGCAGATTAAAAATCAGAAACATCTCGGCGGTCCAGCGGCCGATACCCCGAATCTGGATCAACTCGGCGATGACCTCTTCATCTTCCATTGAGGACCAGTCTTTTTCATGGACGCTGCCATCGCGAAAATGGATGGCAAGATCCAGCAAGTACTCCACCTTGCGTTTAGACAGGCCGCAACCCGCCAGTTTCACCTGCCCCTGCCGGGTGACTTGCGCGGGTGTCATTTTCGGACACACCACCAGCACCCGCTCCCAGACCGCCTGAGCCGCAATCACAGAGATCTGCTGCCCGACGATGGAACGCGCCAGTGTCACAAAAGGGTCGCCTCGCCCAACCAGCCGGAGGTCGCCGAAACGGGGAATGAGTTTCTTCATGATGCGGTCTCGCCGCATCAGCTCGGACTTGGCCTTTTCCCAGTACTCGGGCACAAACAGGGGATCGGATTTCGTCACCATGAATTCATGCCCTTCGCCATTCGGTGAAACCGCCGGGTTTATCTTCGAGGACGATTCCCTGCTCAAGCAAGGTACTGCGGATACGATCAGCCTCGGCAAAATTTTTGTCTTTCTTGGCCTGTGCCCGCGCATCAATCTGCGCCGCAACCTCATCATCATCAAGGCCACCCGCCGCTCCAACGCCCCGCAGGAAAACCTGAGGTTCGCGGGTCAGCAACCCAAGCACGGCACCCAGCCCGCGCAGCTGCCGCGCCAACGCGGGCGAATGATGACGATTGACTTCGGTCACCAGATCAAACAACACGGCGATGGCAATCGGCGTATTGAAATCATCATTCATCGCATCAGCGAAACGTTGTGCGTGCGCCTCGTTCCAATCCAGCGGCACAGCATCAGGCGTAGTTTCCTTGAGTGCGGTGTACAGGCGGGTGAGCGCGATGCGAGCATCTTCCAGATGCACATCGGAGTAATTCAGGGGACTACGGTAATGCGCACGCAGGATGAAGAAACGAATGACTTCTGCATCAAATTTTTTGAGGACTTCACGAATCGAGAAAAAATTGCCCAATGATTTGGACATTTTTTCGTCATCCACCCGCACAAACCCATTGTGCATCCAGTAATTGACGAACGTGTGCGCATGCGCGCCCTCAGACTGCGCAATCTCGTTTTCGTGATGGGGAAATTGCAGGTCCTGACCACCCCCATGGATATCAAATTGTTCACCCAGCAGATCGCATGACATGGCAGAGCATTCAATATGCCAGCCCGGACGTCCGGCGCCCCAGGGCGATGGCCATTTGACTTCGTCGGGTTCTGTTGCTCGGGCAGACTTCCACAGCACGAAGTCCAGAGGATCCCGCTTGGCGCTATCGACATCAACGCGCTCACCGGCGCGCAGGTCATCCAGCGATTTGCCGGAGAGTTTGCCGTAACCCTCAAAATCGCGAACGGAAAAATTTACGTCGCCGTCTGGTGCCTGATAGGCCAGACCACGCGCCTCGAGTTTGCCGATCAGGCTGAGCATCTGCGGCACATAGGCGGTAGCTCGCGGCTCATGATCTGGCCGCTGCACGCCCAAGGCATCAGCGTCTTCGTTCATTGCCGCGATGTAGCGGTTGGTGAGTGCGGTGATGGATTCATTGTTTTCTACGGCGCGACGAATAATTTTGTCATCTATATCGGTGATGTTGCGCACATAGGTCACTTCGTAATTTTGCGCACGAAGCCAGCGCTGCACCATATCGAACACCACCATGACACGCGCATGACCAAGATGACAAAAATCGTAGACCGTCATGCCGCACACGTACATGCGAACTTTGCCCGGCTCTATCGGGGAAAATACTTCCTTGTCACGCGCCAGCGTGTTGTAGATTCTAAGAACACTCATGAATGATCTGGAAGTAGTGTGGCTGATGTCCCAGTGAGCGGGCCACCCTGCGAATTGGTATGTGCCCCACATGCCGGGGTTACCAACTCATAGTGTTGCCAAAAATCTGCGGACCGTCTTTGTTAAAATGCGGTTTTGGCGCAGTATAACATTGAAGCAATACCCAACCCGATGCTGTTGCCCTGTCTGATCCATCTTTTTACAGTGAAGGAAAACACATGCTGCTGATCCGTCGTCATCTGATGCGCGGGCTGGTTATTGGACTTTTGGGCGGCCTATCCTGTCTTGCTGTTGCCGATAACGCACCCCGAGTATCAATGAAAACCAATATGGGCGAGATGATCATTGAGCTCAACCCGGAAAAAGCCCCGATTACTGTTAAAAACTTTCTTGAATATACCCGGGAAGGTTTTTATAGCGGTACGGTTTTTCATCGAATTATTTCTGGCTTCATGATCCAGGGCGGTGGATTCGATGAAAAATTTCAGGAAAAGCCTACCCGGGATGCCATCAAGATCGAATCTAAAAATGGCCTGAAAAACAAGCGGTACACCATCGCCATGGCACGTACCCGCGATCCGGACTCCGCTACTGCACAGTTTTTCATCAATGCTGAGGACAACCGGTTTCTCGACTGGCCCGGCCAGGATGGTTGGGGCTATGCCGTATTCGGCAAGGTCATCTCAGGCACAGAAGTGGTTGACAAAATACAGCGAGTAAAACCCGGCGCAGACGGCTTGCCGAGCCCCACAGTTGTGATTGAATCTGTCACTGTCATCGAATAATTTTTTTACATAGACTTCAAGGAACCTCATGAGCGTTGTACTCACCACCAATCACGGCCAGATCACGCTGGAGTTAGATGCCGACAAGGCGCCGAAAACTGTGGAAAATTTTTTGAATTATGTGAAATCCGGTCACTACGATGGCACGATTTTTCACCGGGTCATTGATGGCTTCATGATTCAGGGCGGCGGTTTTTCACCCGATATGCGGCAAAAACCGACTGAGGAAAACGTTGAAAATGAAGCCAACAACGGCCTGACCAATGATTGTTACACGATCGCAATGGCTCGCACATCAGATCCGCATTCAGCCAGCGCGCAGTTCTTCATTAATGTAACTGACAATGATTTTCTGAATTACCCTGGTTCGGATGGCTGGGGGTATTGCGTGTTTGGTAAAGTCACGGCGGGCACTGAAGTGGTCGACGCGATCGGCAAGGTCGAGACGGGTCGTCGCAGCATGTTCTCCGACGTTCCCACCGAGGATGTAGTGATCGAAAAAGCAGAAATCGTCTGAGGCGCAGGCCCTGAGCGATGAACACACCTTCCACAAATACATACGCCTCAGCCCCGTCTGAAACGCTCGCGCTGTTCGTTTCAGACCTGCACCTGAGTCCTGATCTGCCAAAGACCACCGAGAGATTTTTCGGTTTTCTGCATGATCACGCGCTGAAAACCAAGGCACTGTATTTGCTGGGTGATATTTTCGAATACTGGGCTGGCGATGATGATCTCGACGATACCTTTCATCGCGATGTGATCCGCGCGCTACGCAGGGTCAGTGATCATGGTGTGCCCCTCTATTGGATCGCGGGTAATCGGGATTTTCTGGTCGGTGAAACGTTTGCATCGGCGACCGGCATGCGCCTACTCAGTGAACCGCATGTCGCTGATATTGCTGGCAGGCGCTTGCTACTGCTGCACGGCGATGCACAATGCACGGATGACACAGCCTATCAGGCATTCCGCTCGCAAGTCCGCGATCCCGACTGGCAAGGCGCATTTCTTGCTCGTCCATTGGCCGAACGAAAAGCCATCATCCGGGGCATGCGGGAAGGCAGTCGTGAAGCGCAGCGCGATAAACCCATGGCCATCATGGATGTGAATGCCGGCGAGATTGCGCGCTTGTTTGATGCGTATGCGGTGACGCTCATGATTCATGGGCACACGCACCGTCCGCAGGTACACGTACATGATGGGCGGGTTCGACATGTACTGCCTGACTGGGATTGTGATGCTGATGTGGCGCGCGGCGGTTGGATTGCGATGGATGCTGATGGTGAGATTTTGCGGGTGAATGTGGCCGGGTGTGACTGAGCACCTAGCCAAAGAATGCGGCCGGGTGTGGCTGAGCACGTCGCCGGAGAATGTGGGCGGGTGTGACTGAGAACCTAGCCAAAGAATGTGGCCGGGTGTGGATGAGCACCTAGCCAAAGAATAAGGCCGGGTGTGACTGAGCACGCATGCAAATTTGCGTGTGAATTGCAAATGGGCCGGGGTGACTTTTTAAAAGCTGCTGGCCCCAAAAAATGGTCATCCCGGCGCAGGCCGGGATCCAGTGTCTTTCAATCAGTGCCCAACGGTTCGGCAATTGTAAACACAATGCGAGCCACCCAAGGCCACGGCGTGCAACGTCTACGTACTACCGTGCGAAACATCGATCCATCGACAACCTCACTCCACCAGCTTGCTCAACTGATCTCGATTGAATTTGTCCAGCTCCGGCACCGTCTCGCAGTGAATCCCCGCTGACTTTAACGCTTCCACAATTTTCACAAGCTGCAGCTCCTGCGAGGCCGCATTGTCGATCAGACCGTGCATCGCTTTTGACAAGGGATCATCACCATTCGGTGTCAATCCATACGCAGCAAACATGCGCGCCGCCGCATCTTCGCGCGTACTGAGTACCTCTTTTTCAATAATGCGTGCGGGATTACCCACCGCCGTTGCACCGGGCGGGACTTCCTTGACGACGACGGCATTGGAGCCCACCTTGGCACCCTCACCCACCGTGAAAGCGCCGAGCACCTTGGCGCCAGCGCCGATGATGGCACCGCGTCCCAGCGTGGGATGCCGCTTGGCTCCCTTGGAGAGCGAGGTGCCGCCAAGGGTAACGCCCTGGTAGATCGTGCAATCGTCGCCGATCTCGGCAGTTTCACCGATGACCACGCCGAAGCCATGATCGATGAATACCCGCCGACCAATCGTCGCACCGGGGTGAATTTCGATCCCGGTCAGACCGCGCGCAATATGCGAAATGAAGCGTCCCAACCACTTGAAACCTGCACGCCAGCAGGCATTGGCCCAACGGTGCATGACCACCGCATGCAGACCGGGATAGCAAGTCAACACCTCCCAGCGACTGCGGGCTGCGGGATCGCGTTCGATGATGCTGCTGATATCTTCCTGAATTTGGCTGAACATGGGACGTTGAACGGATAAGCTGACAATGAATTTTATTGGATCTATTTTGCGGCGAACATACGCTGTCGTCGCGCCTCATAGAGGCAAATGCCGGACGCAACAGATACATTCAGACTTTCCACCGAGCCCTGCATGGGCAGCGATACCAGCCGATCGCAATTCTCCCGCGTCAGGCGACGCAAACCTTCGCCCTCGGAACCCATCACAAAAGCGGTGCCACCTGCATAGTCAACGTCGTACAGGGTTGGCTCGGTGTCTTCGGTGGTGCCGGTCAGCCAGATATCGTGCTCTTGCAACTCTCGCATCGCGCGCGCCAGATTTGTGACGGTAATGTAGGGCATGGTATCCGCGGCACCACTGGCCACCTTCGCCGCCGTGGCGTTCAGACCAACGGCCCTATCCTTGGGCGCGATCACCGCGTGCGCACCCGCACCATCAGCCACACGCAGGCAGGCACCGAGATTATGCGGATCGGTCACACCGTCGAGCAGCAGCAGCAGCGGTGGTCCCTGAATGGCATCCAGCAATTCGCTGAGATTGCGCGCGAGCGACAACTCGCCGGCGCGCGCTACCACCCCCTGATGCCGCCGCGTGCCCACCATCGCATCAAGCCGTTGATCATCTGCCTGAATAATTCTCAGATTCGCGGCTTTGGCAGCCCGCAACAGATCGCCCATACGACGATCGTGACGCGAGGCGTCAACGTACACTTCCTCAATCGACGATGCATCATGGCGTATACGGGCCGTGACGGCGTGGAAGCCAAAAATCAGTCGGGTTTTCATGGTGGGTGCTTAGGTACCGTACTTATTTACGTTTTTTTTTGACGTTATGTGCCGTGGATTTTTTGGCTGCACCGGCATTTTTCTTTTCCGGTGGCGCCGAAACTATGCGCTTGGCAGAGGTTTTCTTGCCTGCAGATTTGGGCGCGTGGGCGTTGTCTGCGCGTCGTGATTCACTTTTCAGCTGCGTTCGAATACCCGGCTGATTGACCAGACGCAAATCAATACGACGTGCGTCCAGGTCCACCCGGCTCACCTGCACGGTCACGCGATCAGTGAGCTGATAGCGTATGCCTGTCCGCTCGCCACGCAATTCATGTCGCGCATCGTCATACTGAAAATAATCTGCACCGAGATCCGTGACGTGCACCATTCCCTCGATGAACAAAGCATCAAGCTGCACAAAAATACCGAATGAGGCAACGCCGGAGATTGTGCCGGTGAATTCCTCACCCAGTTTGTCGCGCACGAAGTAGCACTTGAGCCAGGCTTCGACATCGCGTGAGGCCTCATCCGCACGTCGCTCATTGGCCGAGCAGTGTATGCCCAGCGATTCCCAGATAGCCAGATCACCCTCGGCGCGCTTCTTGCCCGCTGCCCTGTCCTTGGCCTGCATTTTTCTGGCGGCAGGTGACAGATTGGTGTTCAGACTCTCGGTGAGAATACCCTTGGGGTGATACTGCTTGCTCTGCAAAATCGCCTTGATCACACGATGCGTGAGCAAATCGGGATAGCGCCGTATCGGACTCGTGAAATGCGCATATGCATCATACGAAAGACCGAAGTGACCGATATTGTCGGGACTGTAAACGGCTTGTTGCATTGACCGCAGCAGCATGGTCTGCAAGAGCAGTGAATCAGGGCGGCCCTTGATTTTTTCCATCAGCGCCGCGTAATCCGATGCCGTCGGTGACGTACCGCCACCCAGACTCAGACCAAGTTGCTTGAGGAAAGTCCGAAGCTGATTGAGCTTTTCCTCAGTGGGGCCCGCGTGGATACGGTACATGCCGTGATGCTTGTGGCGCTCCATGAAATCAGCCGCGCAGACATTCGCAGCGAGCATGCATTCTTCAATCAGACGGTGCGCATCATTGCGGGTGCGCGGCAGAATTTGTTCGATCTTGCCAGCGGCGTTACAGACAATGTAGGTCTCGGTCGTTTCGAAATCCATGGCACCGCGTTCGCGACGCGATTGCAGCAAGGCCTGAAACAACTCATAGAGATTCTGCAAGTGCGGTAGCAGGCCCAAGCGCCGCGCCGCCTCAGGACCGCGCGTGTTACCCAGAATGGCAGCGACTTCGGTGTACGTCAATCGCGCAGCAGAGTGAATCACCGCTGGATAAAACTGGTAGGCGTGAATGTCGCCTTTGGCAGTAATGACGACATCGCACACCATGGTCAGGCGATCAACGGCGGGATTGAGCGAGCAAAGACCGTTGGACAGCTTTTCCGGCAGCATGGGAATCACGCGACGCGGGAAATAGACCGAGGTGCTGCGCTCAAGCGCATCAACATCCAGCGCATCGTTAGGCTTGACGTAATGACTGACATCGGCAATCGCAACGATCAGTCGGAAACCATGACCGCGACCAATCTTGACCGGCTCGCAATAAACCGCATCATCAAAGTCACGGGCGTCTTCACCATCGATGGTGACCATCGGAATGTCACGCAGATCAACCCGATTTTCCAGATCAGCCGGACGCACTTCGAGGGGCAGTTTCGAAGCAAGCGCTTTGGCCGCCTCGGAAAACTCATGCGGCACACCATACTTGCGTACGGCGATTTCGATTTCCATACCGGGATCATCAATATCGCCCAGTACTTCAGAGATGATGCCAACAGGCTGCGCGTAGCGCGATGGTTGCTCGGTCAACTCCACGCTGACCACTTGGCCAGCCCGCGCCTTGCCCGGCGCCGTGGCTAACATGATGTCGTGACTGATGCGCTTGTCTTCCGGCACCACCAGCCAGACGCCGTTTTCATTGACCAACCGTCCAATCACATGGGTATTCGCCCGCGCGATGACTTCGACGATCGTTCCCTCAGGGCGTCCGCGACGATCCAGACCGGTAATGCGTACCTGCACTCGATCGCCATGCAAAACCTTCTGCATTTCCTTTTCAGGCAGAAAAATATCTTCGCCATCGTCCGGAATCAGAAAGCCATAACCATCCCGATGCGCGGACACTCTGCCCTCGGTGAAACTCGCTGTATTGGCGAGCTGGATACGGCCTTTGCGGTCAGGCTTGATCTGACCATCGCGCTCCATCGCGGCCAGTCGGCGCGTCAGGCCGTCAAGTTCGACGTCCTTGACCGAAAGCGCCGTGGCAATGGAGACAAGTGTCTGCGGGTCTGCGGATGTGCGCAAAATACCCAGGATTTCTTCCCGGCTAGGGATGCTGTACGGGGGCTGGCTCAAAAGATGTGTGTCTCAGTCTGAAGGAAAAAACACGGATAGTGTAACGGACGGGCGAGGCCTGTGCTCAAAAAGACCCCGACGGTAGAGCAAAAGCTCGCTCACCTTCATTGACGCAGGTGATTATTCCGCTATAATCTCGCCTTCTTTAGGCCCACGTGGCGGAATTGGTAGACGCGCATGGTTCAGGTCCATGTGCCGCAAGGTGTGGGGGTTCGAGTCCCTCCGTGGGCACCAGATGCAAAAAGGGAGTTTGCGCAAGCAAGCTCCCTTTTTTTATCGCCCACGAGCAAAGCACCTGCGTGCTTTGCGGGAGGGACTCGAAAGGCTGCGCTTGCAAGCGCAGCCGGGGTCGCGGTACGTGACCGAGTCCCCGTGGGCACCAGATGCAAAAAGGGAGTTTGCGCAAGCAAGCTCCCTTTTTTTATCGCCCACGAGCAAAGCACCTGCGTGCTTTGCGCGAGGGACTCGAAAGGCTGCGCTTGCAAGCGCAGCCGGGGTCGCGGTACGTGACCGAGTCCCTCTCCGCTTCAGTAAGCGTACTTACGCACCGCAGCCTCATCCCACTCGATACCATTCCCTGGCCGCGACGGCACGGTCGCGTATCCATCCTTCACTTCAAACGGCTCGGCGATCAGAGGATTACCCCAATCGCGCCACTCCAGCCAATCTGCCGACTCGGAGGCCCGCAACAAGTGGGCTGAGACCTCGGGATACAAATGACTGGACAAAGGGTGACCCGCAGCACCGGCAATCGCCGCTGCCCGCATCCAGCCGGTCACACCGCCAATGCGCATCAGATCCGGCATGTAAAGGTCAGCCGCTTTAGCCTGCACGGCGTCAAGGAAAGAGCGCGAACCGTAGATGTTTTCTCCGATCTGCACCGGTGTTTTCAGCTCTTGGGTAAGTTGTGCGCTTTGCGCGTAGTTATCGTAGACGATGGGTTCTTCAAACCAGTACAGCCCCTGATCATCAAGCGCATGGCAGCGGGTAATTGCTTCCTGCAATGTCTGTCCCTGATTGAAATCACACATCAGATGAATGTCATCACCAATGGCGCTGCGAACGGTGGAGATGGCTTTCAGATCATCGGCCAGTCGGGGACGACCGAGCCGGATTTTGATTGCGTTGAAATTACCCTCCTTGACCAGCTCTTCGGCTTCTTTGCCCAGTTTTTCCGTCGGTAGCAACCAGCAGCCATTGGTGTTGTACGCGCGGAGCTTTCCCACGGATCCGCCCAGTAGCTCGGCAAGCGGCAGTCCGGCTGCCTTGGCCAGCGCATCCCAGATCGCCATATCGAGACCGGCCATTGCAATGACAGACACACCCTGACGCCCGACCAGATGAAGCGTATTCATCGCATCGCGGTACATGTCCAGGGGTGCCAGCGGCTTGCCTTTGAACGATGCGGCAAGATCTTCAATGGCGGGACCAATGTAACGTACAGCGTTTCTGAGGTAGGGTTCGAGATAACTGCGACCGGTGATGCCTTCGCTGGTTTTGACATCGATCAGAATGAACGGCCATTCGTCGAACTGCCCCACCTTGGCGACGATGGGGCGGCGCAGGGGCACAGATACGGCGCGAATGCTGACACTCTCGAAGGTCAGTTTTTCCAGTTGTTTCATTTTTGCTCTTTCATTCAAAATCGCCGGCGACATGCAGCGATCGGCATTTTAGTCTGAGTGGGTTTCGTTTCTATGTAGCTTGGTATTTTTTAATACCAAAGCCATCTGACAAGAATTATTTCCAAACGCGCTTAACAATCAAATTTTGCATCCTACTGAGTTAACCCTGACGCCCGAGATTGACCTCGTGATGGCCCGCACCCGCCGGAATCATCGGAAAACAGTTTGCCTCTGGGCTGACGTGCACATCCAGAAAAAAAGCACCGGGACTGGCCAGACATTCAGCGATTGCGGCCTCAAGGTCCTCGCGCCGACTCACCGTGCGCGCCTGCCAGCCAAAACCCCGAGCCACGGCAACAAAATCCGGCAAGGCTTCCGTATAGCTGTGACTGTAACGGCCCCCATGAATCAATTCCTGCCACTGGCGCACCATGCCCATGTAACCGTTGTTGCTCAGGATGACTTTGACGGGCGTGCGGTGTTGCATGGCGGTTGATAGTTCCTGAATATTCATCAGGATGGACGCGTCGCCACTCACGCACACCACAGTTTTATCCGGATGCGCTATCTGTGCACCGATAGCGGCGGGCAAACCATACCCCATGGTGCCTGCGCCGCCTGAGGTGAGCCAACGCATGGGCTGCTCGAATTTCAAATGCTGTGCAGCCCACATCTGATGCTGGCCCACGTCGGTCGACACAATCGCATCGTGCCCTTCGAGCTGTTGCTGCAGGCAGCGCATCAGCGCCTGCGGCGCAATTACGTCGGACGTATCGTCAAAGGCGAGCGACTGTTGCTGGCGCCAGGTTTCAATACGCGACCACCATGCGGACAGACGGGCTGCATCAACCTGTGTGTGATCAAAGTGTTTCAGTAACTGACCCAGCACATCGGCACAATCACCCACGATGGGTATGTCGGCCTGCACGATTTTATGAATGGACGCGGAATCAATATCGATATGAATGATCTTCGCTTCAGGGCAGAAATCATCCAGCCGACTGGTGACGCGGTCATCAAACCGCGCGCCAACGCAAATCACCAAATCCGCATGATGCATGGCGAGATTGGCCTCCAGCGTGCCATGCATACCCAGCATGCCCAGCCACTGTGGACTCGACGCCGGAAACGCACCCAGCCCCATCAGTGTCAGCGTACACGGCGCACCCGATATCTCCACCAGTTCTCGAAACCGCTCGCAGGCGTCGACACCCGAATTGATCAGCCCGCCACCCCCATAAAAAATCGGACGCTGCGCGACCTGAATCGCTTTGGCGGCATCAGCGATATGTCCCTGAACTTCGATGCGGGCAGGCGCAGTTAGCACCGGCGCAGCCAGATCGGCGCTTATTGGCGTTAACTGGATATCCTTGGGTACATCAATCAGCACCGGTCCGGGTCGACCTTGAGTGGCCACGCGCCAGGCCTTGCGCACGGTCGCCTCCATCGCGTCCGCGTCCCTGACCTGGACATTCCACCGGGTGATGGTGCGCGAGATACCCAAGGCATCGCACTCCTGAAAGGCATCCGTGCCAATCACGGCGGTCGCCACCTGGCCGCTGATACAAATGATGGGTACGGAATCAGACATCGCATCCAGCAAGCCCGTGGTGGTATTGCTCATGCCAGGGCCGGAGGTCACAAAGACAATACCGGGCCGGCCAGTGCTGCGGGCGTAGCCCTGCGCCGCATGCACCGCAGCCTGCTCGTGACGGACCAGCACATGTCGCAAACGCGGCTCTGCATGGAGCGCGTCGTACAAGGGCAGGACTGCGCCTCCGGGATACCCAAACACCGTATCGGCGCCCAAATCCAGCAAAGTGCGGATCAGTACCTCGGCGCCGTTGGGCGCTGGGGCTGGGGCATCGGCTGCCTCTACCCGGGCGGGGTTCAGGAACAGCGGCTCATATACGGTATTCATGGCATCAATATAGTCTGCATAATGCAGAAAATGCTTTTGATTATCGATGTCGATGACTATAATTCAGAAGATTTTTTCGACAATTCAAATTTTCACAGAATGGAACTGGACAAATTCGATATCGCGATTCTTGAGGCCCTGCAAAAGGATGCGCGCCTGAGCCTGCAAGAACTTGGCAAGCAGGTTGGCCTGACGGCATCGCCCTGCTGGACACGGATCAGGCGCATGGAAGAGTCTGGCGTGATCGAGGGCTATGCGGTGCGGGTCAATCCCGAGAAAGTCGGTCTAAGCGAAACAGTCATCCTGCATGTGACGCTGGACAGCCATTCGGATCAGGCACTGTTTGAATTCGGCAAAGCGCTGGAAGATATTCCCGAAGTTCTGGAGGCTTATCTGGTCTCAGGCGATTACGATTACTACATTCGCGTGGCCGTTGAAGGCACCCGTGGCTATGAACGCTTTCTGAGAGAGCGTTTGTACAAGATTCCTGGCATCCGAAACAGCAAATCCAGCTTCGTGCTGCGGCGCCTCAAGCAAAGCCAGCTTCCGATTCGCCGCTGATCCCCGCGCATAGCAAAACCTGCTTGCCGGCCCGGCGCTTACAGCCGCTCTGCACTCATGTCGTCGTATATCTCGAAGGGCTGATGTATCCAGGGATTCTCAGGCAGATATTCGACAAAATAATCCGGTCGCATAACCGAACAGGCCTTGTACCAAATAACGGCCGAACGTACTTCAGTCACATCAGGAAAATGCATGCGAAGGTGTTCCTGTACACGCTGCAAGGTCACACCGGAATCGACCAAATCATCAATGAGCAAAATGCGTCCGGCCAGTGGACCGGCGGTTGATGTGATGCCGCTGGAAATGTCCAGCTCACCGCGCCGCGTGCCGGCAGCCCCACGGTAAGAACTGGTAGAGAGAATGGCAAGCGGCACCTTGAACAGGCGAGAAAACACATCGCCCGGACGCAGACCGCCTCGGGCCAGACACAGCGCCTGATCAAATTGCCACCCTGATCGATGGACGATTTTTACCAACGACTCTATGGCGCGATGGTAGTCATCCCATGAAACCCAGTGATGTGCCGATTGATGGGCGGGCATGACCAGCACACCAATCAGGCAAACGGGTGACGCAAGACGATAGTTTCTTCGCGATCCGGTCCTGTCGAGACCATATCAATGGGCACACCGACCAGCGTTTCAATGCGCTCAACATAGGCACGTGCGGCCGCAGGAAGATCCTTCATGGATTTCGCACCCACGGTGGGCTCTTTCCAGCCGGGCATGTCTTCATAAATTGGTTCACAAGCCGCCGCTTCTTCAGCACCGGACGGAAAGATATCGACGTGCCTGCCATTGAGACGATAACCGGTACAAATTTTCAGGGATTCGATACCGTCCAATACATCCAGCTTGGTCAGGCACATACCCGAGACACCGTTGATCTGCACCGAACGCTTGAGCAGGGCGGCATCAAACCAGCCACACCGACGCGCACGACCAGTGACGGTGCCGAATTCATGACCGACGGCCGACAAATGCTTGCCGACGCCGTTTTCAGTCGTTAACTCGGAAGGGAAAGGCCCCGAGCCGACACGCGTGGTGTAGGCCTTGGTAATTCCCAGCACATAGTGAAGCATATTGGGACCCACGCCCGAGCCAGCCGCAGCATTCCCCGCGACACAGTTACTGGAGGTGACATACGGATACGTACCGTGGTCGACATCCAGCAAACTACCCTGCGCACCTTCAAACAATAAATTGGCACCCGCCTTGTGCGCCGCATGCAGCGCGCTGGAGACGTCGGTCACCATGGGACGAATGCGATCCACGGTTGCCAGTGCGTCATCGACGACCTTTTGGTAATCAATCGCCTGCGCTTTGAGATAATTGACCAGCACGAAGTTGTGATAGTCGAGATTTTCGCGCAGTTTTTCTTCAAACCGTTTTTGATTCAACAGGTCAGCGACGCGAATAGCGCGACGTGCCACCTTGTCTTCGTAGGCCGGGCCAATGCCTTTGCCTGTGGTGCCAATTTTTGCGTCACCGCGCGCCGCTTCGCGCGCTGCGTCGAGTGCCGTGTGATAAGGCAGGATGATCGGACAAGCTTCGGAAATTTTCAGCCGATTGGCAACTTGAATGCCGGACGCTTCGAGCTTGTCGATTTCGCGCAGCAGGTCAGGTACCGACAAAACTACCCCATTGCCGATGTAGCAGGCGACGCCCGCACGCATGATGCCCGAAGGGATCAGCTGCAACGCCGTCTTTTGTCCACCGATGACCAGTGTGTGGCCTGCGTTATGCCCGCCCTGGAAGCGCACGACCCCTTGCGAATGATCGGTGAGCCAATCAACGACTTTCCCCTTGCCCTCGTCGCCCCATTGCGTGCCAATGACAACTACATTTCTAGCCATGATGTTTACGAACCTTATGAGTTCTGTTTTTTGATAATGAATTTCCCGCCTTCGGCAACGATCTCGCGATCGCAATCGAATTCCTGCTGATCGTTTTCGTGTCCCGGCAAGGACTGAATGACGATTTCGCCCTCATCACGCAGGCGTGCGATGAGCGTGGTGAGTTCGGGCTCACGACCCCAGGGGGCTCGAATCGCGCTGGCGGGTGATGCCGATGGCAGCAACCGGGCAATTTCGCGCAAATCCATCGAGAAACCGGTCGCGGGACGCGCCCGGCCAAAGGCTTCGCCCAGATGATCGTAACGACCACCACGCGCGACCGCATTGGGCAGCCCCGGTACGAATAACGCGAACATGGCACCGCTCTCGTACTGATAACCCGACAGATCAGCCAAATCTATATTGACGCGCACGCCGTCAGCGGCTTGCGCCAGCAGTGCAAGCTCATCAAGCGCACGCGTCACGGCAGCACTGCCATGCAAGGCCTTGCGCGCGCTGTCCAGCACCGTGATGTCCCCATGCAACTCAGGCAGGATGCGCAGCGCGTTTTTTACACGATCGGAAAATGGTGCTGACAATTCATGCAAAGCCGGCACATCCTTGGCTCGCAGCAGCGTAATGATGTGCGCCCTCTGCCGGAGTGCCGGCGCATCGCCTTCCAGAATGCCGCTCAAAATACCCGCATGCGACAAATCGAGCGTTACATCCGTCAGCCCGGCCAGACGTAGTGAAGCCAGCGCCAGAGTCTGAATTTCACCATCAGCCTCGAGCCCTGCATGACCGTAAATCTCGGCGCCAATTTGCAAGGGCTCGCGCGTCGCATGGAAACCAGAGGGTCGTGCATGCAACACACTGCCCGCGTAGCACAAACGTGTCACGGAGGCGCGATTGAGCAAATGGGCATCGATGCGGGCGACCTGGGTGGTCATGTCTGCACGCAAGCCCATCGTGCGGCCAGAGAGCTGATCCACCAGTTTGAACATGCGCAGGTCCATGTCCTGATCCGTGAACGGCATCAGAGAATCCACGTATTCGAGCATGGGCGGCATCACCAGTTCGTAGCCGTAACGCCGGAAATGGTCGAGCAGCCGGCGGCGCAGCTCCTCTGTCTTGCGCGCTTCGGACGGCAAGACATCGGCAATGCTCTCGGGAAGTAGCCAATTAGGCATGAAAATCAGACGTCAGCAGTGAAATGGTAAAGGGCGAGCAGGAGGATACCAAACAGTATCGCGATCAGCCCAAAAAAACGAATTTGCCCGGCTGACAGCTGTGCGAGCTGAAGAAAGGTCTGGCGCCAGCGCTCCGGGGCGAGGAAAGGAAACAAGCCCTCGAGCACGAATAAAAGGCCGAGGGCCATCAACAAAGCCGTTGACACAACGCGCTCTTATTTACGAGCGCCGCCGGGGGCCTTGAAATACCTCAGGAACTCCGAGTTCGGGTCGATCAAGAGGACGTCGCTGCGTGTCTTGAAGCTTTCGCGGTAGGCCTCGAGGCTGCGACTGAACTTGTAAAACTCCGGATTTTGTCCGAACGCCTGAGCATAGATACGTGCTGCCTTGGCATCACCCTCGCCCCGCACACCTTCGGCTTGACGGTAGGCCTCGGCGAGAATCACGATGCGCTGGCGATCGGCATCAGCGCGAATTTTTTCGGACTCGGCCGCACCGGTAGAGCGCAGCTCATTCGCGACACGCGAACGTTCGGACTTCATGCGCTCATACACCGAGTTATTGATCTGCTCGACGTAATCGACGCGTTTGAGACGTACATCGACGATTTGTCCACCAATCTGCTTGACCTCTTCCATGACCTTGGACGCAATGGCATCCATGACCTTTCCACGCTCGCCTGAAATCACTTCACGCACGGTGCGCTTGGTGATTTCTTCATTCAGCGCCGCCTTGACGATCTGCGCCATGCGGTCCTGGGCACGACGCTCATCACCACCAAAACTGATGAAATACAAACGAGGATCAACGATGCGCCATTTGACGTAGGCATCGACCAGGATATTCTTTTTCTCGGCGGTGATGAAGCGATCAGCCTCGGGCGTGTCCAGGGTCAGGATGCGCTTGTCGAGAAAAATCACGTTCTGGAAGGGTGGTGGCAACTTGAAGTGCAAGCCAGGATCCTTGATGACCTGTTTGACCTCGCCCAGCGCGAACACGATCGCGAACTGTCGCTGATCGACTACGAACAGCGTTGACGAGAGGATAGTCAACGCAACAATACCCGCAATGACATAGGAAACAAGGCGATTCATCAGCGTGTCTCCCGATCGCGTGAGCTGCGCGAATCTCGATTGCGGGGCTCCGATCGAGACGGCTCAGCAGGCAACACGTCATTCAATTGGGAAGGTGCCGCTGTCGGCGCATTAGGCGTGCCTGCAGCCGACTCAGCCGCCGTCTGCGCAATCAATTTATCCAAAGGCAGGTAGATCATGTTGTTATTCGATTTGGTGTCTATCATGACCTTGGTGGTGCTGGAGAAGATCTGCTGCATCGCTTCGATGTAAATGCGGTCACGCGTAACACCGGGTGCTTTCTGATACTCCGCAAGAATTTTGGAAAAGCGAGAAGCCTCACCCTCGGCATTGGCGATTACGCGAGAACGGTAACCTTCCGATTCCTGCAGCAACCGCGAGGCCGCACCACGCGCTCTTGGAACGACATCATTGGCATAGGCCTGTCCCTCGTTCTTCTGCCGTTCGCGATCCTGCCCAGCCTTCACCGCATCATCAAAGGATGCCTGCACTTGCTCCGGCGGTTGCACAGCCTGCATCGTCACGTTGGTCACCATGGCACCCGTGCGATAGCGATCAAGAATCTGCTGCATCAGTCCCAAGGTATCAAAAGCGATTTTTTCGCGGCCTTCGTACAGGACGAAGTCCATCTTGCTCTTTCCGACGATTTCGCGGATGGCTGTTTCGGCCACTTGTTTGACCGTCTCTTCCTGCTCGCGATTATTGAAGACCCAGTCAGTCGCATCTTTGAGGCGATATTGGACAGCGAATTGAATATCAATGATGTTCTCATCGTCGGTCAGCATCAGTGACTCGCGCGCCAGTTTGTTGCGCACATTAGTGCGGTAACCGACCTCGACAGTACGGACCTGAGAGACGTTGACAGTTTCATGGGCCTGAATGGGATAGGGCCAGCGCCAGTTAAAGCCTGGGGCAGTGGCGTGGCTAAGCTTGCCGAAGGTCAGCACGACACCGGTCTGGCCTTCCTGCACGATGAAAAATCCACTCACGAGCCACAGAAAAAAAATCACCAGCGCTACGATGCCTGCACTGATACTCGCACCTCGGGAATCACCGGGCGTGCCACCACCATCACCGCCGCGACCACCTCCCCGTCCCCCGAACAAGCGGTTCAGACGTTGATTGAAGTCACGCCACAACTGGTCAAGGTCAGGCGGGCCATCATTGGGTCGCTTGTCGTTGCGCCGAGGCTCCTGCTCATTGTCCTGCGACCCACGTCCCCAGCGAGGATCATTGAGCGAAAATTTCAGACCGAGTTTTTTGAAGATTGATTGAAGCATTCTGTGGCGTTCCGCGTAAGGTGTTTTTAGTCGTCAATGAAACGCTGGTGGAATAGAAAAGAAAAAAGAAATGATATCGAAAAACACAAACCATCCCGGAACCCCCTGAGCGACCGAGGCCAAGAACCTTTCTCGTCAGGCCGCTAGCGGCGTTGGCATCCCTTGCAGGGTGCGCACTGGCTTGCATCCCAGTGCCGTTACGCAGGCGTGCAGCCTGCCTCACGAAACCCCTCCTTCACCCTTGCGATCGACCTGACGAGACAGGTTCTCGTTCACCCAAAAAACTTTACCCATCGTTTGGCAGCGACATGGCGTCGTGCTGCTCGCGTAGCGTGTCGCGTGCCTCATGCCCGCCACCAACTTGTGCAAATTCCACAATGGCCTGCCTGAGAAGATCAATACCTTCACCCGTTTGAGCACTCACAAAAACACGGTGAATTTTATCATATTCATCACGCTCGCTTGCCGGGCGAACACCCGCAAGGTCTATCTTGTTCCAGACGAGAACCTGAGGGATATGATCGGCACCAATCTCCCGCAAAACGGCGTTGACCTGCTCTATTTGCTCATCCCTGACCGGGCTCGCCCCATCCACCACATGAAGCAGCAAATCGGCATGTACCGTCTCTTCCAGCGTGGCGCGGAAAGCCGCTACAAGCTGTGTGGGCAATTCGCGGATGAAACCGACAGTGTCCGATATCACCACGTTCCCGGCGCCGGCCAGATGCATGCGCCGGGATGTGGTGTCGAGCGTTGCAAATAGCTGATTGGCGGCATAAACCCCGGCCTTGGTCATGTTGTTGAACAGCGTGGATTTGCCGGCGTTGGTGTAGCCGACCAGTGATATCGAGAAAGTCTGGTTCCGCTCGCGGGAGCGCCGCTGCGTACTCCGCTGGCGCTGCAGCTTGTCCAGCTTGCCGCGCAATGCCTTGACCCGATCACCGATCAGCCGTCGGTCGGTTTCGAGCTGGGTCTCACCGGGCCCTCGGAGCCCGATGCCACCCTTTTGTCGCTCCAGGTGGGTCCAGCCGCGCACCAGGCGCGTGGCCAAGTGCTGCAGCTGCGCCAGCTCGACCTGGACCTTGCCCTCATGACTTTGGGCGCGCTGCGCAAAAATATCGAGGATGAGACTGGTGCGATCAATGACGCGTATCTGAAGCAGCCGCTCAAGGTTACGCTGCTGCGCCGGAGACAACGCATGGTTGAAGACGACGAGGTCGAGATCGAGATCCGAGATGGTGTCGCGGATTTCCTCGGCTTTGCCAGATCCGACAAACAGTGCGGAATCCGGCGCAGCGCGCCGGCCGGTCACACTGGCTACCGGCTCGGCACCGGCAGATTTTGACAACATTGCGAGCTCTTCCAGACTGGCCAGAAAGTCACCCTTGCCAAAATCAACCCCTACCAGGACTGCGCGCATGGCACCGCACTGGCAGGAAGGACCGGCTTATTCAGGCTCGGACTCCGAATGAAGGTTAACCGCACGCGCTGGAACGACGGTGGAAATCGCATGCTTGTAGACCATCTGCGTGACGGTGTTGCGAAGCAATACGACGTATTGATCGAAAGATTCCACGTGCCCCTGCAATTTGATGCCGTTAACCAGATAGATCGATACTGGAACGTGCTCTTTTCGCAAGGCATTCAGAAATGGGTCTTGTAGCAGTTGCCCTTTGTTACTCATGGAGGCTCCGTTGTTTTGTCAGGTTCGTGAGATGGAGTTGGCGCGAAAAAAAAGACCGCCAGTAATCACTGCCTGTAGAGAATGTAATCGATTTTGCCACACACTGGCAAACAACAACGCAGAAAATGTGTGCTATTCCTGCTTGGAAAAAGGGTTTTTTCCTGAGCGCAACTCTATGCGTAGCGGTGTACCCACCAGCGAGAAACTTTCCCTGAAATGTTTCTCCAGATACCGTTTATAGCTGTCATCGATTGCGTTGAGTGTATTGCCGTGAATGACAATGACCGGGGGATTCTGACCGCCCTGATGCGCGTATCGCAGCTTGGGACGAATGGATCCTTTACGGCGGGGTTGTTGATGATCGAGTGCCTCTTGAAGTGCGCGCGTGAGCTGTGGTGTCGGCAGCTTCACCATCGCCGCTGCATAGGCAGCATCGATTGATTTCATCAGCGGCGCAATACCCGTCCCCTTCAGGGCAGAGATGAAATGAAATTTTGCAAATGATAAAAAGCTCAGCTTGCGGTCCATTTCGCGCTTGATGTGATCACGCTCATCGCTGGTCAGCCCATCCCATTTATTCACACCGACCACCAGTGCTCTGCCAGCCTCGAGAATGAAGCCGGCGATGTGGGCATCCTGCTCGGAAATATCTTGCTGAGCATCGAGTAACAGCAACACCACGTTCGCCTCTGAAATCGATTGCAAGGTCTTTACGACAGAAAATTTTTCGATCGCTTCGAAGACTTTTCCCCTTCGACGTATGCCCGCAGTATCAATCAGCGTGTAGTGGTGACCAGAACGCTCGAAGGGGATTTCAATCGAATCACGTGTGGTGCCAGGCATATCGAAGGCAATCACACGCTCCTCACCCAACAATGTGTTGACCATGGTTGATTTGCCGACGTTGGGGCGACCAACGATCGCAATGCGCACACCCCGAACGCCCGGTGCCTCATCGGCTTCGTCTGTCTTGCCAGCCAGAGCGCTATCGAGCGCTTCGTCAATGAGATCGGCCACACCGTCGCCGTGCGCTGCCGAAATCACATAGGGATCGCCCAAACCCAGCTCGTAGAAGTCGGCAGACACCGTGGTGTACTTCATGCCTTCGGCCTTGTTCACGACCAGCATGACCTGACGGCCGGATTTTCGCAGAAAATCAGTGATGGTTTTGTCATGCGGGGTGAGCCCCTGACGCCCATCGACAATAAAAATCACGACATCCGCCTCGGCCACGGCCTGACGGGTCTGCTTGGCCATCTCATGCAAGATGCCCTCTTTGGCGACGGGTTCGAAACCGCCCGTGTCGATGACGAGAAAGGGTCGTAGACCCATGCGGCCCTCGCCGTAATGACGATCACGCGTGAGACCGGGCAAATCTGCCACCAGCGCATCGCGCGAACGCGTCAGACGATTGAACAGCGTGGATTTGCCCACATTAGGGCGGCCGACCAGAGCAATGACCGGCTTCATCGGACATCCTTGTGCTGCAGGCCTTTGTCGGGGCGTTTATTCTGTCGAGATTGCAAGCAAGCTACCATTCTGTGACTGTACGATGAGCGTGGAGCCAGCCACGATTGGCGTGGCGCGAATCGCGCTGCCATCAATTTGTACGCGCGCGAGCAAGGCCCCTTCTTCACGGGAGAAGAAATGCAGGTAGCCTTGGCGATCACCAACCGCAACCGCGCGGCCAAACGACACGGGTGATGAGAGACCACGCCAGCTGAGCGACGTATTGCGCCAGAGACTGCTTCCGGAATCGCGGGCGAAGGCCTGCAGGTTGCCGCGCTCATCTGAGGCGAAAACATATCGCTGGTCAACCCCCGGGCCGACATCACTGGAGAGTTCGCGCGCCCACCTTACCGAGCCGTTGCCGGCATCGACACACGCCAGACGGCCTTGATAGGAGGCAGCGCAAACATCACGGCCCATCAACACCGGCATGCCAGACACATCAGCAACGCGTTCAAGTTCAGTAGCGCCACGAGGCTCGGCAATAGGCGCATCCCAGCGCGGCGAACCCGTCAGCGCAGCCAATGCAAGCAATCGTCCTGCCGGTAGCGCAACGTAGGCAATGCCATCATTCATCAAAATGCCGGGCGAGGCGCGCAGCGCCAAGGCTGGTGCGGTGCGTTGTACAAACCATCGACGGTTGCCTGACTCAAGATCGTACGCGGCGATGCGATTGTCCATACTGCGAACAATCACCACACCGTTGCCCAGTGCGGGTGGCGACAGCACCTCCGTCGACGCCTGGGCCTTCCAGAGTCGTTTGCCCTCGGCGGCATCAAACGCCAGGATCACTCCGTCGGCACCGACAACGACAACAACCTTGCCATCCGAGCCAACACCCGCGGTCAGATCAGTACCCGCCTTGATTTTCCAGATGAGCTTGCCATCGGCAGCATCCAGACAGGAGATTTCGCCGTCAGCGCTCGCCGCATATACGCGTGCATCAACGACAACGGGCGCCAGTGGGTAATCGCCAGACTTGCCGATGCGCGTGGACCAGACCGTACGGGTTGCCATGGATGGCGTGAACTGAACCAATGCGGCTGGCTCATTACGAGGCGCTTTGCGCGAGAATGGATTGAGCGAAGAACAGCCGGCCAACAACAACAGGCCGGCAATGAGTATCCATCGATAAGAAATGTGCATCTCAGCGCTCCACTCAACCGGCCTTGATGGCGCTGCCGCCAATCGCATCCAGCTTTAGCTGGATCAGCTGCCGTGCGGGATTCTTTGCTTCGATTTTCTCCAGAGCCAGTTGGTATGCAGCGCGCGCATCGTCGACTTTGTTTTGCGCAAACAGCAAGTCACCGCGGCGGTCGGCGACCAGTCCGGCAAACTGCTCCGGAAAGGGTGCAGACAAGAGCTTGAGACCCTCGTCATAGGCTTTTTCATCAAGCAACAAGCCGGCCAGACGCAGGCGCGCTATGGCCTGGTATTCCTCGCCGCTGCTTTGATCAATAACCCACTGCAGGTAGGCCTTGGCAGATTTCAGGTCGTTCACGTCGAATGCCGATTTTGCCGCCAGCAATGCGCCCATGGACGCATACGGCGTACGAGCATAGCGCTCGCGAATATCGCCCGTCGCACGTGTCAGGCGGGTCTGATCCTTGCCCTCGACCGCCTTGACGATTTCTTCGTAAAGCAGTGCTGCCTTGGATGCCTGTTCGCGCTGATAGTATTTCCAGCCAGTCCAGGACGCATAAGCCACCAGCACGGCGATGGCCAACCAGGTCACGAGATTACCGTATTGCTTCCACCACGCTTTCAGCGTGGCGAGTTGTTCTTGCTCTTCAAGATCGTATGCCATAGTCGTTTTAGTGATGAGTGTGTAACTGGCCGGCGTGCAGGTGGCCGTGATCGTGCTCGTCATCGCCGATCATTTGATCAATCAGATGATCGACAAGCGCTTCGAGGCTGACGCTTTGCTGATTATTGGTCATGTCCGCTTCACGCAGATGCTTGACGATTGCCGTACCGCTGGCGATTTCATCCTCGCCGAGGATAATGGCGTAAGCTGCCCCGCTCGCATCAGCACGTTTCATTTGCGATTTGAAACTTCCCGGGCCGCCAGCCGCTGCGCAATGTAGCACAACATCGAGACCCGCATCGCGCAAACGCTCGGCGATCACGAAGGACTGCAGTTGAGCATCATCGCCCTGATGCACCAGATAGACATCACACTGGCTGCGCGACAGATGGCCTCCGGCGACTTTCATCAGCTCGAGCAGCCTTTCCACTCCCATGGCAAAACCAACCGCAGGCGTCGGCTTGCCACCGAAAATTTCGACCAGTGGATCGTAACGACCACCACCGCAGACCGTGCCTTGCGAGCCAAGCTGATCGGTGATCCATTCGAAAACCGTACGGTTGTAGTAGTCCATCCCGCGTACCAGCCGAGGGTTGATGGTGAACGCTACGCTGTTGTGGCGCAGCAGTCGCTGCACACCCTCGAAATGCGCACGCGATTCCTCGCCGAGATAATCCAGCAACTGCGGCGCAGCGTTGACGAGTGCCTGCATTGCTGGGTTTTTGGTATCCAGGATGCGCAAAGGGTTGGTATGCAGACGACGCCGGGCATCTGCATCGAGCTGTTCATGGTGCTGCTCGAAATACGCGATCAGATCGGTACGATGACGCTGTCGCTCCGCAGCGTCACCGATGGAGTTGATCTCGAGGCGAATGTCAGTCAGACCAAGGTCATCCCAGAGTCGCTGGCACAGCAGGATGAGTTCAGCGTCAATGTCTGGTCCTGCAAACCCCACCGCCTCGGCGCCTACCTGATGAAACTGACGGTAGCGCCCCCGCTGCGGGCGCTCATGCCGGAACATGGGACCCTCGTACCAGAGCCGCTTCGGGCTGTCATACGTCAGGTTATGTTCGAGCACAGATCGCACGACGCCTGCGGTGCATTCGGGCCGCAAGGTCAATGCATCACCATTCATGCTGTCAGTGAATGAGTACATCTCTTTCTCGACAATGTCGGTGACTTCACCCAGACCGCGCGCAAACAAGGCGGTAGGCTCCACAATCGGTGTACGTATTTGCTGATAACCATAGCTGCGCAACACGGATTGCACGGTATTTTCAAACAGCTCCCACAAGGGTGCGTCGTCCGGCAAGATATCGTTCATGCCTTTGACGCCAACGATTTTTTCAGTTTTTTTAGGATCTGCCATAACGTGTCTTTACATAGTCAAGCACGATGGCCTGAAACTCTTCAGCAATATGTTCGCCCCGCAGGGTGACGGATTTCTGACCGTCGACGAAAACGGGCGCCGCCGGCGATTCCCCGGTGCCCGGCAGACTGATACCAAGGTGGGCGTGCTTGGATTCACCGGGACCGTTGACGATGCAGCCCATGACCGCCACATTCATTTCCTCGACACCGGGATAGGCTGTCTTCCAGAGCGGCATCTGATCACGTAAATAGGTCTGAATGCGATCGGCAAGTTCCTGAAATACGGTAGAGGTCGTCCGTCCGCAGCCGGGACAAGCAATGACCATCGGCGTAAATTTTCGCAATCCCATGGTTTGCAGGATTTCCTGAGCCACGATCACCTCGCGGGTTCGGTCTCCACCCGGCTCCGGCGTGAGAGAAATCCGAATGGTGTCACCGATGCCTTCCTGCAGTAACACGGACAAGGCCGCCGTCGATGCGACGATACCCTTGCTGCCCATACCCGCCTCGGTAAGACCCAGATGCAAAGGATAGTCACATCGTTTGGCGAGTTCGCGGTAAACCGCGATCAGATCTTGCACGCCAGAGACCTTGCATGAGAGCGTGATTCGATCGCCGGGCAAGCCAAGTTCTTCTGCGCGCTGCGCATTTTCCAACGCAGACGTCACCAAGGCCTCATACATGACCGACTGCGACGAGAAAGGTTCGGGCCGCAGTGCATTTTCGTCCATGATGCGTGCAAGGAGTGCCTGATCGAGACTGCCCCAGTTCACTCCGATGCGCACCGGTTTGTCGTACCGGCACGCGACCTCAATCATCTGCGCGAACTGCGTGTCGCGCTTTGCACCCTGCCCTACATTACCTGGATTGATACGGTACTTGGACAGCGCTTCGGCACAGGCCGGGAAAGCCGTCAGTAACTGGTGTCCGTTGTAGTGAAAATCACCGATCAGGGGTACGTCGACATCCATGCGATCGAGTTGTTCACGTATCGCGGGCACCGCTGCTGCCGCTTCGGGCGTATTCACGGTGATGCGAACGAGTTCAGACCCGGCTCTCGCGAGCTCTTTGATTTGAATCGCCGTACCGACCGCATCGACGGTATCGGTGTTTGTCATGGATTGCACAACCACCGGCGCATTACCGCCGACAAAGACCTCACGCGTGCCGTGATGAATTCTCACTTGCCGCGTTACGCGTTTTGCAGCGGGGCCGGCGGGTATCTCGACATCGGTTGAATGCTTGTTCATGCGTAGGCTCACTTGAGGCTGAGCTTGGAAACATTATCGCGCGCAACGGCGCGCAGGTTCAGTGGCTGTCCGCGCAGGTTGGCCTCGACGCCACTGGCATTGCCAACCACCAGTATGACGGGCTCGCTCACATCAAAGCGCTCGGTCGTTCCCGCTCTCATCAATCGCGATACGAGCTTGTTGCCGTTAAGGGCGCTGATCTCCACCCACGCATCCTCACGCAATTTCAGCTCGAGCAAACGAGAAGGATCCACCGATGTTTGGTCAGCAACCACCGCAGCTGCAGGTGCCGACTCTGGCTGATCGGTTGCCTCGCTCTGAGCAGGCTCAGCCCTATCTTTCCAGGAGCTGAAAAGGGTACCCAAACTTGACACATCAAAATTGATCGTCGGAAGGCCTTGGCGATAAGCCGCGAAAGCCAGCGCACCGACAAAGACCATCACCAGCAGTGCGAAACCCGAGAGCCGCCGCGATCCGCGACGATGCACGCTGGGCGGAGAGTAGCGACGTCCCGGAAAACCGCGTGACGGAAGCGGTCGGCGCAGGATGATCGGATCAATCGCGGGATTGGCTTCATTGGACAACATCGCAAGCAGCGGCACCGGATCAAGCTCGAGCAGTTTTGCGTAGGCACGAATGAAACCGCGCACACTGGCCATGCCAGGCAATGATGCGAAATCATTGGCCTCAATCGCGGTGATCTGCCTGGGTGCAAGCTTGAGGCGCTGAGATACCGCTTCCAGCGTCCATCGCAATTCATGACGACGCGCGGCCAGCAGTTCACCGGGTAATACCGCCGCTGGTTCGGGCTGCATTTCACCGGGCAATACCGCGACTAATTCGGGCTGCATTTCAACAGCGCCAGCCATCAACAATGGTTCCGAGGCATGCGGCACGGCGGAAGCTGCCAGGTTCACGGCAACCGGCGCGTGCGCGGCCTCCGGGGTCGCGGTCGCCGACGCCTGGGATTGTGTGTCGTTCTCGTTACTTGTCATCGGTTTCGCCACGAATATATGCGGTCAACTGCGGGGACTCCGGGAAGCGCCGACGCCATTGCGCCAAAAGACTCTGCTCGGAAGCGGCATCGCCGCGCTTGCGCTCAATGAGAACCGCCATCAAAAAATTTTCTGCAACTGCCTGCTCGCTCTCGATCACTTTCAGCAAGTGACTGCGGGAACGTGCGTAGTCGGCGCGATCATAAGCCAGACGAGCCAGGCCGGCGTGCGCCTGCAGATTCGACGGCTCGGCATCAAGCGCCCGCCGAAGGAAAACCTCAGCCTGGGAAGCCTGTCCCTGACGCAGGCGGCATAGTCCAGCGTTGACCAGCGCTTTCTCGGGCGAAGCGTAGGATTTTGTCGACAGCGCGCGCTCGAAATACACCATCGCCTTGTCGAACTCGCCCCTCTGACACAGGATCCAGCCCATGTTGTTCTGAAGCGAAGGATTGTCCGGCTCGATGCGCAGCGCGTCGCGCAGACTCTCACCCGCCGCCTCACTGTCACCGACCTGCATCAGAACCAGGCCCCGCAGGCCAAGCACATCGGCGCGGCGCGGACTAAGTTCAAGCGCGCGGTTAAGTTCTTGTAGCGCGACTTCGGCCTGACCACTGGTAAAGTAGGCGGTAGCAAGTTCAAGCCGAATATCGGTACGCCGTTTGACGTCGGCCTGCCCTACCGGGGCGGGCGAGGACAAGTGGGGCGCAGCGCATGCACCAAGCAGACCTGCGAACAACAAAAAGCCGAAACGCTTCACCCTGAAATCTCCACGATGCGACCAAAATCCTTACCGTACTTTTCCTGATACACCGACATCGTTTGCATCCGCTCGCGAACACGAGTGCGGTCCTGTACTTCCCCGGCGAGCTGACCGCAAGCGGCGTCGATATCATCGCCCCGGGTCTTGCGAATCGTGGTCACGATACCGCCGTCCATCAGTATTTGCGCGAATGCGCGTATGCGCGCGTTCGATGAGCGCTTGAGTCCGGACTGCGGGAAAGGGTTGAACGGGATCAGATTGAATTTGCAGGACACCGAAGCGACCAGCGCCAGCAGTTCACGCGCATGCTGGTCGCTGTCATTCACACCTTCCAGCATGCAGTACTCGAACGTGATGAAATCACGCGGCGCAAACTCGAGATAGCGGGCACAGGCAGCCATCAGGTCGGCAAGCGGATGTTTTTTATTGAGCGGAACAAGATCGTCGCGCAATCGGTCGTTTGATGCATGCAATGACACGGCCAGCGCTACCGCGCAGTCCTGGGAGAGCTTGTCCATCATCGGAATGACACCGCTGGTGGACAGCGTCACTCGCCTGCGCGAGAGCCCATACGCGTTGTCGTCGAGCATGAGTTTCAGCGCCGTCACGGATGGCTCGTAATTGAGCAAGGGCTCGCCCATGCCCATCAAAACCACGTTGGTAATCTGGCGCTCGCCTTTAGGCCCGGCAGCGACGCCCTTGCTGCGGCGGAGCATGAATTCTGCCGCCCACAATTGCCCGATAATTTCTCCCGCGCTCAGATTTCGCGAAAACCCCTGTTTGCCGGTGGAGCAGAAACGACAATTCACCGCACAACCAGCCTGCGTCGATACGCATAATGTGCCGCGATTGGCTTCAGGGATAAAAACGGCCTCCACCGCATTGCCATTACCGACATCAAATAACCATTTGCGGGTACCGTCGGCCGAGGTGTGGTCGCTGATGACAGCGGGCGCCGCGACTGTCGCCAGATCGCGCAGTTTGTCGCGCAAGGACTTGGCGAGATCCGTCATTGCCTCAAAATCGCTCTCGCCGAATTGATGAATCCAGCGCTGCAATTGACGTGCGCGAAACGCTTTCTCACCGTGTGACTGACACCAGTTCACCAGAGCATCCGGGTCGAGGTCCAACAGATTGGTGATTGCCGTCATAAAAGGTGCCTCGCGTGAATCACGTGCATCCGGGTCAGTGAGCTCGCCATCAGGCGCCCCAAGCAAACCTGCGCCAGTGTGAAAACTTCACGCTGGCGAGGCCAGAACCAACGCTCAGCGCGAATAAACGTTCAGCGCCGGGAAAAAATAGCTGATTTCGACGTGTGCGGTTTCGGGTGCATCCGAACCGTGGACGGCATTGGCATCGATGGAATCGGCAAAGTCGGCGCGAATCGTGCCTTTGTCTGCTTTCTTCGGGTCGGTTGCGCCCATCAAATCACGGTTTTTCAGAATGGCATTTTCGCCCTCCAGAGCTTGCACCATGACAGGCCCTGAAATCATGAAGTCGACCAAATCCTTGAAAAACGGACGCTCGCGGTGCACCGCGTAGAAGCCTTCAGCCTCAGCACGGGATAATTGCACCATGCGCGCCGCAATGATTTTCAGGCCAGCGCCTTCGAAACGGCTGTAGATTTGACCGATAACATTCTTTGCCACAGCATCCGGCTTGATGATCGACAGGGTGCGCTCGATTGCCATCTGTAAAAACTCCAATAAAATTAACGGGTTAAGGATTCATTTGAGCGTGTGTACCTGCTCTGATTAGCCAAACATTCTAGCATGAAAGCCGTGTAAAATGACCCGTCAGTGCCGGCAAACGCCGCTGCAGCCCTCGAAAATCGCGGCTGGACGCATTCTCTAAAATTCAGTTAAATTAGCGTTTTGACAGCCTCTTTGATTTTGGGCTGTTATTAATTCCACAACAGGAGGACCCATGAACCAACCCTTCCAGACCACTTACGAGACATCGGGCGAATTGATCGCGGTTCGCCACCGCGTGCTTCGCAACACCTACTGGCTGCTGGCGCTATCCATGATCCCAACGGTGCTGGGGGCCTGGATCGGTGTTCAGATGAGTTTCTCATTCATGAGCGGCAGTCCTTTCCTCGGCTTCCTGGCTTTCATGGCCATTGCGTTCGGATTTTTCTACGTCATTGAAAGAACGAAAAACTCACCCATAGGCGTTGCCGTGCTTCTGGGGTTCACATTTTTCATGGGCTTGATGCTGTCGCGCATGATCGGACACATCCTGCACTTCTCCAACGGCGCATCGCTGATCATGACTGCTTTTGGGGGTACGGCGATTGTCTTCGCAACGATGGCGAGCATTGCCACCACCAGCAAGCGTGATTTTTCGGGACTCTCGAGCTGGTTGTTTGCCGGCGTCATCGTGATCTTGCTGGCAGCCGTGGCCAATATTTTCCTGCAAATGCCTGCTTTGCAGATCGTTATTTCGGCGATTGCCGTGGTGATTTTCTCGGCGTATATCCTGTTTGATGTTCAGCGCGTCATCAACGGCGGCGAAACGAATTACATCTCGGCGACACTGGCCATTTACCTCAGCCTGTACAACGTATTCGTCAACTTGCTGGCACTGCTGGGCATTTTTGGTGGCGAGCGCGACTGATACGCGAACAGTCATGCCTCAAGACGCCGGCGACCTGCCGGCGTTTTTTATGGGCGGTCAAAAACGGCGATGGATTCCACGTGAGCGGTGTGCGGAAACATATTAATCACGCCAGCGCCAGTCAATGCATAACCACCCGCGTGGACGAGCGTACCGGCATCGCGTGCCAGCGTGGCTGGATTGCAAGATACATAGACAATTCGTTTCGGACTCGCTGCGGGATCTTCCCTGGCAAGCTCGGCAATGGCTTGACACACGTCCATCGCACCCTCGCGCGGTGGGTCAATCAGCATGCGGTCAAACCGACCGAGCAAGCGCAAATCCTGTACCGAACATTCAAAAAGATTGCGATTGTAAAAAATCGTTTTTTTATCGAGTCCGTTGGCGCGAGCATTTTGCAGTGAACGCTCTGTAAGCGCAGGGCTGCCCTCGATACCAACCACCTCGGCCGCCCGGGTCGCTAGCGGTAAAGTGAAATTTCCCAACCCGCAAAACAAGTCCGCCACACGATCGGTGGACTGCACGTCCAGCAAGCGCAGCGCCCGCTCAACCAGGACGCGATTGATTTGGTGATTGACCTGCGTAAAATCCGTCGGCCTGAATGGCATGCTGACGCCAAACTCGGGTAAGGCATAGGCCAGGGTGCTGTCGGGTGGGTAAAAAGGCAGCGCCGTATCAGGCCCTTTGGATTGCAACCAGAAATGAACCGACCATTGTTTGGCGAATGCAATCAGTTGCGCCTTGTCGGGCTCACTGGGTGGTTCAATCACACGCAAAACCATCACGATGATTTGCTTTCCTTCTTGCTCCCCCACCGCCAGCTCGATTTGCGGCACACGATCACGGATGGACAAACCCGCAATCAAGGACCGTAATGGCACCAGCATTCGTGACACGGCTTGCGGCAAAATCTCGCAGCTTTTCATGTCTGCGATAAAGCCCGAGCCGCGCTCATGAAAGCCAATCAGCACGCCACCTTTTTTAGCGACGTGACGCACCGACAAGCGTGCGCGATAGCGATATCCCCAGGCAGGACCGTGTATGGGACGAAAAATCATCTCCGCATCGACTTTGCCCAGATGGTGCAAAGCATCTTCGAGTACACGCTGCTTGATCGCGACCTGTGCCGGCACGTTCAGGTGCTGCATCGCGCAACCACCGCAGATGCCAAAATACGCGCACCGCGGTTTGGCGCGCAGCGACGACTCGCGCAATAACTCCGTCATGTCGGCCGCTTCCCACTTGGCTTTTCTGCGGTAGGACTTGAAACGGACCCGCTCTCCAGGCAGCGCACCTTCAACAAAAATCACTTTGCCGGGACTGCCATCCTCGTTGACGAGATGTCCCACGCCGCGCGCTTCCATGTCGAGGGACTCGATGTCGAGCAAACTGTCATGCATAGATTTAATGAAAAAAACGGGGATAGGTGCAGCGTCTTGGGCTGCTGATTTTAACGCTGATGCCTTGCAAGCAAGCAAATGGCCGAGCCTGACCGCGTTTGGTCAGCCGGATCGGGATGGATCCGGCTATCAGAAATCAGCACAGCCATCAAAGCAGAGAGTCCTTGCTGATACCACGGGCCATCATGGTTTTTTTCAGGCGAACCAGACCCTCCTGCTGAATCTGCCGTACGCGTTCTCTGGTGAGACCCATCTCGTCGGCCAACTCATCCAGGGTCGCAGGATGGGCATGCCCAAGGCCAAACCGGCGCATGATGACCTGCTTCTGCTTGATCGGTATGGTGTCAAGCCAGTGGCGCACCAGCAAGATCATTTCGTGCTGCTCTGCGTCGGTTTCAGGCCCACCCTCGGAGGCATCGGCCAACAGATCCAGAAGACTGGACTGCGGATCGCCATCAATTGGGGTATCGAGCGACGACACATGCTCGGCCATGCCGAGAATGGCATTGATCTCTTCAACGCTGCGCTCGACCAAGTGGGCGATATCTTCGATCCTCGCATCATGGCCATCAGAAAGCCTTGCCTCGAGGTGATATTTGGCACGCAAAACAAGGTTAAGCTCACGAATCCGGTGTACCGGCAGACGTATGGTTCGAGCCTGATTCATGATGGCGCGCTCGATGCTCTGCCGTATCCACCAAGTCGCGTAGGTAGAAAAACGAAATCCGCGCTCGGGCTCGAATTTTTCGATCGCATGCATGAGACCAAGATTGCCTTCCTCAATCAGATCGAGCAGGATGACGCCGCGGTTGGTGTAGTGCTTGGCAATGGACACGACCAGCCTGAGATTGTGCTCGATCATTTTTTGGCGCGCAGGAAAATCACCCTGTTTGGCCAGTGTGGAAAAGTGAATCTCCTCCTCAACACTGAGCAGGGGCCGCAAACCGATTTGGTTCAAGTACCGCTGAGTGGCGTCCGAGGCAAGCTCCGAGTTGAGTACTGATCGAAAATCCTGAAGACTCTCCGCGACTTCTTGAACCTCGTCAGCCGCTTCGAGCTCTGGGTCCTCATCGAGTGCTGCCTGCTCGGATGAGAGCGACATAAACTCCGAATCTTCCTGTACAGGTGGTTCCGAAGCGTCTCGTTTGGGTTTCATGGGACCCTTGCTATGGTGATTCAGCAGGTGGCAAAAGCGTCGCAGGATCGACTGATTTCCCCATGTGGCGGATCTGAAAACCGAGCTTGACTGAGTCCGCATCAGAATCCCCCATCTCGGCTATTGGCTGCCTCTGGGTCACTGTTTGACCTTCCCTGACCAGGATGGTTTTGTTGTGCGCATAAGCCGTCACCATACTGTCGCCATGATCGATGATGATCAGGTTGCCATAGCCGCGCATGTTTTTCGCGTAGAGCACGGTGCCACTGCTGGCCGCAACCACAGGCTGACCCGCTTTGCCGGTGATATCAATGCCTTTGCGGGTCGGATCGTAATTACCAACAACTTTCCCTTGGGTTGGCCAAACAAAACGGCTGCTGCCGGGAGGCTGCGTATCCATAGACTTCTTGCTGGTGTCCAAAGCGGGTACTGGCGCGGGCTCGGCGCGGTCCAAATCAGCAAACACTTTGTCGGAGTAGGTAATTTTCTGGCCCAAGGGCGCGGTCTTTTTGCCTGGAGCGGCACGCACTGTGGCCTGTGATGAGGTTGGCGGCTGGGCCGGACGGCCGGCACGACGAACCTCCATGTCGGGATCAACTGGCATGCGCAGCACTTGCACATTGTCAGGTGGCGCAACTCTCAACACCTGTCCCGCATTGATTGTGTTGGGATTCATCAAAGCATTCCAGTCAGCCAGTTCACTGACCGTTCGATTGAACTTGCCTGCCACCTTAGACAGCGTGTCGCCTTCCTTCACCGTGTAATAACCTGCCGGATCCGGATCAGCAGCCGGTGCCGCTTCAGTGGCCTGCGCTTTTTTTGTGTTTGCGCTGGTCTTGTCCGCATCGCTGGGCGCTGGTTGATTCGTCTGAGCAGTTTTTTGAGATTTTGGTTCAGCTGTCGTCGGGGATGTTGTCTTGCTGGCCTTTGCACTAGGGACGACCTTGGGCGGTGTGTTACTGCTGCGACGATCTGCGCTGGTCGGTCTGCGATCGTCAATGATCGCATTCGATGGTATCTGGGGGGCACAGCCAGAGATGAGCAGCACCACAAAAATCGCCGGTAAAAAAATTGGGTGCACACTGCAACGAGTTGTGTTGTCGAAAACGTCTGTATTCATACCTGTGTAATCAAGGGTTCAGCCAAATGTACCCGGCTTGAGCGGGACGAAATGGCAAGGTTCCAGAGTTTCGGCCATCCACTCATTTCGCCCGGTGCGGCAAATGAGCTTGAGCACTTGATTTCGGTGGCCAACGGGTGCAATCAGCCGCCCCCCAACCGACATCTGATCGAGCAAAGCCTGCGGTACATCAAGACCAGCTGCCGCTAGAATGATGCCATCAAATGAACCGATCTGTGGGAGGCCCAACATACCATCCCCATAGTGCAGGCGCAGGTTAGCAATGCGCAGGGGACGAAGGTTGGTTCGGGCAAGCTCATGCATGGGACGGATGCGTTCTATCGAGTAGACCTCTTCGGCCAGCTGCGCAATCACAGCCGCCTGGTAACCACAACCCGTGCCGATTTCAAGCACCCGAGCGAGCTTGCCGCTGATACCACCCCGCATCACCTCGATCATGCGGGCAACGATGTAAGGCTGGGAAATGGTCTGGTGATAGCCAATCGGCAGAGATGCATCAATGTAGGCCTGACTAGCCAACCCGGGCTCAAGGAAATAGTGCCGGGGAACGGCCTCCATCGCAGCCAGGACTGCGGTATCGCAAATGCCCTGCTGCACAAGCCGCTGCACCATGGCTTTGCGCACCGCATCCGATACCAGGGGTGAGTTCGCCGTCCTGTCCGCTGCGGGACGAGCGCTGTTTGCAACCGGTGGCGGTAAAGTGGTCTGTCGCACTACATTTTGAGTCGCTGTCTGCGGATTTTTCATCTGTGGCATCGCGGTCGCTTTTTTACGATCCGCAGCACCGGTGATGCTGTCCAGCGTCAGCGGAAAACGCTTTTGGGGCTGACTTTTACCCTCGCTCATTGCAGAATCCGCTTGAGCCGGTCGAGTTGAGACGGATGCGTCAGATCAATCTGTAATGGTGTCATTGATACCCAGCCATGACTCGTTGCATGAAAATCCGTACCCTCGCTGGCCTCTTTCGCCTGCCCTGGGGGTCCGATCCAGAAAATCTCATTACCGTGCGGGTCGCTGCTTCTTATCACGGGCTCGGATTGATGACGCTTGCCCAAACGGGTGGCAACGAGCGTATTCAGCTCACCGTAAGGCCGATTGGGAATATTCACGTTCAGCAGGTAAGGTGTTTGCAATTCATCCAGCCGGCGCAGAACGATATCTTTTGCAAGCCGGGCAGCAGCATCCACATGCGCCCAACCATAATCGACCTGCGAAAATGCGATTGCCGGAATGCCAAACAAAAACCCCTCCGTCGCCGCCGCCACCGTACCTGAATACAAGGTGTCGTCACCCATGTTCTGGCCCTGATTGATACCCGACACCACCAGATCGGGCTGCGTATCCAGTATGCCGGTCAGTGCAATGTGGACGCAGTCACTGGGCGTGCCATTGATGGAGTAAAAACCGTTTGCCGCACGCATGACCCTGAGCGGTCGATCCAGCGTGAGCGAGTTGGATGAGCCCGAGCGGTTGCTATCCGGTGCCACGACCACAATATCGGCAATAGTCGCGAGCTGCTCCGCCAGCGCATTGATGCCGGGAGCCAGATAGCCGTCGTCGTTACTGATCAAAATTTTCATCGTGTTGATTTTACCTGAAGGCAGGCCAAGTAAATTTACAGTTTGATCATGCTCAATGAGCGATGATGAACTCCACTGGCTCGCGCCAAATCGTGCATGAAGAGCGCATCAAAATTGGATTTGCAAATGACTGATCGGATTGACAACAATACAACCAGGAATCGACGCGCTACTGAAGGAACACGAACTGCCTTGAAAAATACCGAATCGCGGTCATGTGTTCAGCGCGACAGGTTCTGCAAAAAACTTTGCACCGTGGTGAGTTCGCGCGTTCTGGCAAATGGTGGCAGACTTTGCCAGATACGCCGCCCGTAGGGCTTGGATAACATGCGAGGATCACAGATCATCAGAACACCGCGGTCAGATTCACTACGTATCAAACGGCCGGCGCCTTGTTTGAGGTTAATGATTGCCTCGGGAAGTTGGTGATGCATGAAACCATTCAGACCGCGCTTTTCCATCTCCGTAATGCGCGCAGCGAGCACCGGATCGTCAGGTGGTGCGAAGGGCAGCTTGTCGATAATCACCACCGACAGTGCATCGCCGGGCACATCCACGCCTTCCCAAAAACTCTGGCTGCCAATCAGTACCGCATTGCCCGCCTTGCGAAATTGCGTCAGCAGTTCGGTGCGGCCGATTTCGCCCTGAACGAACAAAGGATAAGGCAACTTGCGCCGCTCGAATTCATCGCGCAAGCGCTCCGCTGTTTTTTTGACCGCACGCAGTGTCGTACAAAGAAAAAAAGTTCGTCCCCCTGCAGCCTCAATGACAGGCAGCGCAGCATCAATGACTGCATCGGTGTAGTCAGGCGAATTCGGCTGCGGCAAAATCGTCGGAGAATATAACAGTGCCTGCTGCTCATAATCAAACGGACTCGGCAGGGAAATTGCTGTCTCGCCGGTCAGTCCGAGCTGGCTGCTGTAATGACTAAAGTCCTGCTTGACTGCCAGCGTGGCAGACGTAAATATCCACGCGCGAGGCGGCCCCTCGCGCTGCTTGCTGAATATGGGTGCAATCGACAAGGGTGTGCGGTGTAGCTGCACTGATTGAGAAAATGCCTCGACCCACAAGACGGTGGGTGGAAGCGATTCGTCGGTGACTTCCTTCCAATCAGACAGACGAATGCCGATTTCCACTGCACGCAGGCGACACTGCTCAATCGTTTCTGCACGCTCGGCTTGCGTTGCAAGCACCTCCACCATATGCGAGAGCATGCGCTTGAGATGGTCCAGCGCCGGAAAAAAAGGACTACTTGCAGCGATTTGGGCAAATGCCAGCCGCGTGCCCTCCGGCGGAAAAGTCAGTCGGAGATCGCGTGCCGATTTTTCAAGCGATGCGACCAAGGCGCCCCAGTCAGCGCCATCACGCGCATGCGTCAAACCTTCGGCCAATACGTCGCGGCACAACTCCATAATCTGCGACGTCGATATGTCCTCGCCAAAAAACAGCGTTGCTGTCTCAGGCAATTGATGAGCCTCATCAAAAATTACTGTATTCGCACTGGGTAAAAGCTCGGCAACACCGGTGTCCTTCAGAGCGACATCCGCAAAAAAAAGATGGTGGTTGACCACAACCACATCAGCCTGTTGTGCTTCCTTGCGCGCCTTCATCACGAAACAATCCTGATAATGCGAGCACTCAGCCCCCAGACAGTTATCGCGCGTCGAGGTGACGAGATTCCAAATCAGTGCGTTCTCGGGTACATTCGCGAGCTCCGCCTTGTCCCCGGTGCCGGTAGTTTTGATGAAGCGGCCAATGTCGCGCAAATAGCCGACGTCCTCACGCGCCGTGAGCCGGCCGTTTTGCAACGTACGCTCAAGATGAAAATGACAAACGTAATTGGCACGCCCCTTGAGCAGGGCCACCGATACGGGCGCATTGAGCGTTTTTCGAACCACCGGTATGTCACGCAAGAACAACTGATCTTGAAGATTCTTGGTCCCGGTGGACACGATCACCTTGCCACCCCACAGCAGGGCAGGCACCAGATAAGCAAAAGTTTTTCCAGTGCCGGTGCCGGCCTCGACAACCAGCGCAGTCTGTCCTGCAATAGCCTGCGCTACGGCTCTGGCCATGTCGATCTGTGATTGACGGGGACGAAATCCGGGAATACCCGTCGCCAGCCTGCCGCTGTCCGAAAACAGCTGATCGATCTCCTCGTTATGCACGAGGGCGATCGCTGCCGGGTTGATCGCCTCAGTCAAAAGGGGTAGCCCATCGGTGGCTCAAGCAGGAATGTCCGGGACTAGCTGCATCTTGAGCTGAATGATCTGATCCTTGAGTTGCAATTTGCGCTTTTTGAGACGCCGTAATTGCAAATCATCCGCATCCGCAGCTTCGGCAAGACGCTCGATGGCGGCATCCAGATCACGATGCTCGATTTCCATCTCGATCACGCGCGCGCGCACCAGTTCGGCCGATACCGTCATGGCTCGCGATTGACCGGTGTCTCGGCGGGCGGCTGAGCCTCGGAGGCGCCGCGCGTGCTGGCGTCGGGCTCCCGCACCTTGCCGGAAATCGGCAAGCTACGGCCAGATTGCTGCCTGGCCGGATTGTCACGTTCGGCCAGTGCACGGTCGCGTTCAGCGGCCTTTTCCTTTCGAAGCAAGGCATTGGCTTCGACTTCGATTGTTCGTATTTTTGTCAGCGCAGCCCGCTTCTTTTCTCTCACATCATTCACGCAAGAGGTCGCAAAAAAACGGTCAAAGCAGGCAAGACGCTCGTTTGAATAGAGACGATCGACATCAGCGCGGATACCCGCGATATCGTCGAGAGCCAGTTGAGCCCTTGCAGCCGTAGTAATCGACCCAGGTGGATAACGCTCTGCCAGCAGTTGTGAAGCATCTTGCGCATGCGCCCAGAACGGCGACGTGGTCAGCACCAAAACCAACAGGAGCGATTGCAACGGAAATGTTCTGAAAGCATTCATAAATATTTTTTTATCAGGCAATCGCTGCGGCCGCTTGTCGGCGGACACTTTCCTTGTACTCGCGCGACTGCATCTCCAGAATGCGCGATACGGTGCGGTGAAATTCATTGGCCATTTTGCCCTCGGTGTACAGCAGGTCAGCCTCGACCTCGGCTGACATGATCAGCTTGATGCGATGATCGTAAAGCACATCAATGAGCCAGGTAAAACGCCGGGCCTCGGAGGCCATCTCGGCATTCATTCTAGGCACACCCGACAGAATCACCGTATGAAACCGGTTCGCCAAATCAAGGTAGTCGTTTTGCGATCTCGGGCCGCCGCACAGGGTTGCGAAATCAAACCAGATGACACCGCCCGCGCGCCGCACTGCCGTAAGCTCCCGTGATTCTATCTTGATCCGGGGATCCTGGTCCGACGTCTCGGCAATACTCAAGAAGGTCTGGCGCAGAGCCGTCTCCGCTGCAGTATCTAGTGGGCAGTGATACACATCGACCTGCGCCATAATTCGCTTGCGGTAGTCAGTGCCTGCATCCACATTGAGCACATCCAGCTTTTCCTTGATCAATGCGATTGCGGGCAACATGCGGTCACGGTGCAGTCCATCCGGATAGAGAGTGTCGGGTTCGTAATTGGAAGTCAGCACAAAAGATACGCCGTTCTCGAACAAAGCAGACATCAGGTTATAGAGAATCATCGCATCCGCAATGTCGGAGACATGAAATTCGTCGAAACAGATCAGCCTGTACTTGCGCGCGATTTTGGCCGCGACGATTTTCAAAGGATCTTCAACGCCTTTTTGCTCGTCCAGCTCACGATGCACGCCACGCATGAATTCGTGAAAATGCAGCCGGGTCTTGCGGACAATCGGCACCACGGTATAGAAGCTATCCATCAGGAAGGATTTGCCGCGACCCACACCACCCCACAAGTACACACCACGCGGTACGTCAGGACGATTCACCAGGCGCCTGAGCCGCGAGGCGCGTTGCTCTCGAAAGCCCACCCAGGCGTCATAAGCCTGCTGCAAACGCTCTACCGCTGCCAGTTGCGATGGGTCCGATTGGTAACCGCGCTCTGCCAAAACGTGATCATAGTATTGGCGAACATTCATCACTGCAGCGGCGTCATGTCAACGGTGACTTGCGATGGGTAGTCGCCTCGCGCACCCCCCACCGGGAGTCCGATACCCAGAGACACGCCCACACCACTGTACCCACCCAACCCACCGCCAATACCCACACCGACACGAGTCCCATCCGAACTGAGCCCGCGCCCTGCACGGCTGCGATGTATGACTTCAGAGGTACGGTAGCCGGCCTTGTCGCACACGATCCGCAGATCACCCTTGGGATCACCCACCGTCGCATAACCAGGGGTCTGCACGGTCCAGCTGCCGGAGTCAGTCGTCACCACGCAATCAGCACCAGCGAGTGGCTGCTCCCGTGCCGTGGTAAGGATTTCGACGCGACCATCAAACGGTGGTGTCGTGGCGCAGCCCGACAGAGACAGCATCAGCGCACTCATCATGCCTCTGCAAATCAGCCGCTTCAGGCAATCCGGATTGAGCCACATGATGATCTGTCCTTTGCTGCGCCCGGCGCTTAGAAATTCAGTGCGCGCTTGTCGACGGCCAGCGCCGCCTCCTTCGTGGCTTCGGACAATGAAGGATGTGCGTGACAGATACGCGCAATGTCTTCTGCCGAGGCACGAAACTCCATCGCGACCACCGCTTCAGCGATCAACTCGGAGGCCATGGGGCCAACGATATGCACGCCCAGTATTTCATCCGTGCGCGCATCCGCCAAAAACTTCACCATCCCCGAGGTATCACCCAGCGCCCGCGCACGGCCGTTGGCCATGAATGGGAAAGTACCGGCGTTATAAGCAACACCTTCCGCTTGAAGTTGCTGCTCATTTTTACCTACCCAGGCGATTTCCGGTGATGTGTAAATGACCCACGGAATGGTATTAAAGTTCACATGACCATGCTTGCCAGCAATGCGCTCAGCAACGGCAACCCCTTCCTCCTCGGCCTTGTGCGCGAGCATCGGTCCGCGCACCACATCACCCACGGCCCAGACATTGGGTAAATTACTGCGGCAGTGATCATCAACGGCGATGAATCCACGCTCATCAAGCGCCAGACCCACAGCCTCCGGCTGGAGTCCGATGGTATTGGGCACACGACCGATAGAGACAATCAAACGATCGAATTGTGCTTCATGATCCTTGCCAGCGGCATCGGTGTAATGAACGCTGACCGCCTTGCCTGCCTTGATTTCACCGATTTTTACACCGAGCTCAACTGTCAGTCCCTGTTTCGCAAACAGCTTTTGTGCCTCGGCTGCGATCTGATGATCGACCGCGCCAAGAAAAGCCGGCAGCGCTTCGAGTATCGTCACCTCGGCGCCCAGACGGCGCCAGACACTACCCATCTCAAGGCCAATCACACCCGCCCCAATGACACCCAGTTTTTTGGGTACCGCATCGATCGCCAGCGCACCGGTATTGGAGAGAATCAGTTCCTCATCAAACGGCACCTGAGGCAAGGCACGCGGATTCGAGCCTGTCGCCAGAATGATGTGCTTGCCCTTGAGTGTCTCGGTGTTTTTTCCAGTCGCTGAAATCTCATAGCCATCAGCATCCGCTTTGACGAACGCGCCACGACCGTGAAAAAAAGTGACTTTGTTTTTCTTGAACAGATAAAGGATGCCGTCATTGTTTTGTTTGACGACAGTATCCTTACGGCCCAGCATCTGCGCGAGATTGAGTTTGAGTCCTTTGACCTCGATTCCGTGTTCGGCAAAGCCGTGTGCTGCGTGGTCAAAATGTTCCGACGATTGCAGCAAGGCTTTTGAAGGAATGCAGCCTACGTTGGTGCAGGTACCTCCCGGCGCCGGCCCACCCTTGTCGTTTTTCCATTCGTCGATACAAGCGACCGACAGACCGAGCTGCGCTGCGCGAATGGCGGCAATGTAACCACCCGGCCCACCGCCGATGACGATGACATCAAAATTTGTCGACATGGCAGCCCCTTACAGATCGAGTAACAGACGGGACGGATCTTCGAGTACCTCTTTCATCGCCACCAGACCAAGCACCGCTTCACGGCCATCAATCAGCCGGTGGTCGTAAGACATCGCGAGATAGTTGATCGGTCTCACTACGACTTGCCCGTTCTCGACGACCGCACGTTCCTTGGTCGCATGCACGCCCAGAATGGCTGCTTGGGGCGGGTTGATGATGGGCGTGGAGAGCATGGAGCCGAACACACCGCCATTCGAAATCGAGAAGGTACCGCCCGTCAGCTCATCCAGCGTGAGCTTGCCGTCCTTGGCTTTCTGACCGAATTCACCGATCTTCTTTTCGATTTCAGCGATGTTCATCTGATCGACATTACGCAGAATAGGCACCACCAAACCCCGCGGCGATCCTACCGCGATGCCGATATCAAAGTAGCCGTGATAAACCACATCGTTACCATCGATCGAAGCGTTAAGCACCGGGTATTTCTTCAGCGCGGCCACCGCTGCCTTGACGAAGAAAGACATGAAACCCATCTTCACGCCATGTTCTTTTTCAAACTTGTCTTTGTATTTATTCCGCAGATCCATCACGGGCTGCATGTTGACCTCATTAAAGGTCGTGAGGATCGCATTGGTCGATTGCGACTCCAACAGCCGTTCTGCGATACGGGCACGCAGTCGGCTCATGGGCACGCGTTGTTCAGGTCGGTCGCCCAGATCCATGCCGGCCGGTACAGGCACGGCCGGTAAGGCGGCAGCGCGTGGTGCGGCGACGGCTGGCGCTGGTGCTGGTTTGTTCTGCACGGCATTGATCACATCACCCTTGGTGACGCGTCCATCCTTGCCGGTGCCGGCGACGCTGTTGGCAGACATATTGTTTTCTGCGAGCATGCGAGCGGCTGCAGGCATCGCAATCGTACTGCCTGATGCTGCAGCG
>JAJTGC010000046.1 GCA_021298975.1 Oxalobacteraceae bacterium | reverse complement strand
GTGCTGCGTATCAGTTCGAAAATGGTATGCAACGCGATGGTTTCGCTGATCACGGGCACACCCGAGAGACCCAATCGCGAGGCCAGTGGTCCGCTATGCGCGGTACCGCCCTTGCCCAGATGGGGATCTTGCGGACGCAGCCAGACGGTGTAACCAAAGGTCTGCGCATACTGCAACGCGCGCATCAGCACAGTGGTGTCGCCGATGCTCTCTTCGGCTTGTGAAAAACCGATGCAACCCGCATCGGTGAGTTCGGCCATTTCGGTGAGTTCTTTGCCTTTGAGACCCATGGTCAGCGCTCCCAGCGGATACACATGGGACTGATTCAGGCCACGCGCGCGATGAACCAGCATCTCGACCAGACCGGGCTCATCAAGCACCGGATCCGTATCCGGCGGACAGAGCAAACTGGTCACGCCACCTGCCAGTGCGGCCTGCAATTCAGACTCGAGCGTGGCGCGGTACTCATAACCGGGCTCGCGCAAGCGCACGGACAAATCCACCAGTCCGGGAGCAACCACTAATCCGTTCGCATCGATGACCTGGTCGGCTTGAAAGCCGGCAGGCGATTTGCCAAGTGCTGCAATTTTTCCGTCGGCAATAAAGAGATCATGCACGGCGTCGATATGGTTTGCCGGATCGATGACGCGGCCATTTTTTATGTGAAGTCTCATGCTCATTTTTTTCAGGACCCCGCCAGCATGCTCATCACGGCCATGCGCACTGCGATACCAAAGGTCACTTGGGGAAGAATCACGGCCTGCGCACCGTCCGCAACCGCCGAATCGATTTCGACACCGCGATTCATGGGCCCGGGATGCATGACGATGGCGTCGGGCTTGGCCAGAGCAAGTCGCTCCGGTGTCAGGCCGTAGCTCTTGAAGTATTCCTGTGCCGAAGGCAGCAAGGCGCCATTCATGCGCTCGTTTTGAAGGCGCAGCATGATGATCACGTCCACGCCTTTCAAGCCTTCATTCATGTCGTTAAACACGCGCACACCCATTTGCTCCAGCCCGCCGGGCAGCAAGGTCCGTGGACCAATCGCACGCACTTCAGGTACGCCCAGTGTGGTCAGACCATGAATGTCGGAGCGCGCAACACGGCTGTGCAGTATGTCGCCCACGATCGCCACGGTGAGGTTGCGAAAATCTTTTTTGTAGTGGCGGATGGTGTACATGTCCAGCAGACCCTGGGTCGGATGCGCATGACGCCCATCGCCGGCGTTGACGACATGCACATGATCCTGACGCGTTTCGGTCAGGTGACGCGCGATCAGATAGGGCGCGCCTGATTGCGCATGACGTACAACGAACATGTCGGCATGCATGGCGGCGAGATTGTCGATGGTGTCGAGCAGCGACTCACCCTTGCTGGCCGAAGAGGCAGAAATATTCAGATTGATCACGTCGGCCGAGAGTCGTTTGGAGGCGATCTCGAAGGTGGTACGAGTGCGGGTCGAGTTTTCGAAAAACAGGTTGAATACGCTCTTGCCACGCATGAGTGGCACTTTTTTGACTTCGCGATCCCCCACACTGACGAAGGAGGCTGCGGTGTCGAGAATGCGCGTGATCACCGCGGGTGGCAGACCTTCAAGGGTAATCAGGTGCTGCAGCTCGCCGTTTTTATTGAGTTGCGGGTTATGCATGGTCTATGGTGAGTGAAAAACGGCCATCATCGGATTGCTGCAGCACGAGTTGCTGATCGTCTGCGAGGGTAATTGTCTGTGCCACGAAGTCAGGTGCAACCGGCAACTGGCGACCACCGCGATCGACCAGCGCCGCGAGCATGATGCGTTCGGGGCGACCATAATCAAACAGGGTATTGATGGCAGCACGCGTCGTGCGCCCGGTGTAGAGCACATCATCGACCAGCAAAATGGTCGCGCCTTCGACATCAAAGGGGATCTGGCTGGGTCTGACCTCGGCATGCAGGCCGCGCTCGGCATAATCGTCGCGATAGAAGGACACGTCCACAAAGCCCAGATCGGCGATACCAAGCGATGTCGCCAGACGTTCGGCGATCCACGCACCACCGGAGTAGATGCCGACGATCGCCAACCGGGATGTACCTGACAATCCGGCACCGACGGCCTGCTCGAGTTGCGTGTAGAGCGCTTCCGCGTCGAATTCAGTCTGATTCATAGGCGTCAAAATATTGTTGAAGTATCAGCGCAGCGGCTTGGTGATCAACCGGCTGACCGCGGTGCTGCATCAGCACTGCGGAAGTGTAACGCTCATCGACCAGCACGGTATCGATACCAAAACGGCCGTGGATCTGGTTGGCAAATCGCCGGCACCGCACGCTCATCTCATGTTCAGCACCATCCGGATGCAAAGGCAGACCCACGATCACGCGCTGCGGCTGCCATTGCGCGAGCAGCTGCGATATCGCATCGAACTTGCCGTCGTTGGTCGCCGCTTCGATGATCTGCAGCGGCTGCGCTTGCCGAATCAGGGTATTACCCACGGCGACACCGATACGCTTCAAGCCAAAGTCGAAAGCCAGTACGGTCATCATGCGCGACCGGCGGGAAACAATGATTCACAAAAAAATCGGGAAAAGCTGGCAGTAAACAGGCGCCGCGCACCATGCGCGTCACGCATGCCCCGCTTCTCCCGTGAGTCGGTTGGGGTCGATACCCAGCAAGTTCATGGCGGCGACGAAGCGCGACTCGATGGGTGTTTCAAAGATGATCGCCGGGTCGGCCTGCACGGTCAGCCAGCCATTGCGCAGAATTTCTTCTTCGAGCTGCCCGGCGCTCCAACCGGCACAACCCAGCGTCACCAACAACTGCTGAGGACCTTGACCATGGGCGACTGCCTCGAGGACATCGCGCGAGGTGGTCAGCGTCATCTCGTCGGACACCCTGAGTGAAGAGTTATAGGAGGCACTGGGCGCATGAAGAACAAAGCCGCGCTCCACCTGTACCGGGCCGCCGAACATGACTGGCGTGCGTGGCAGCAGTGCCCCATGCGGGCTGATCTCCAGCGAAAGATCAAGTCGCTCGAAGAGCACATCCATGGTCATGTCGGTAGGACGGTTGATGATGACGCCGAGTGCGCCACCAACATGATGTTCGCAGATGTACACGACCGTGCCGCCGAACACCGGATCCAGCATGGACGGCATGGCGATCAGGAAATGATCGGTGAGTTGCAACAGGGGGAAATCATTGGAAGGTGCAGCGGAAGAAAAATCGCCGTCTTCCACGTCTGGCGCGGAGGACGAAGGGAGGTGTGACTTGCCTTGCTTGGCCATGGACCGAATTTTATCAGCTTTGACGCCGGGGGCTGGAGAAAACCGCCGTCAGCGGTATGCGCCGAGTTCTCGGGGAAAGGCTACACTGCCGGCTTTCCGATCCAAGCACGCCGCGCCCTTATGAGTCAATTCGACAAATCACTGGTCTGGTTCCGCCGCGACCTCCGCAACTTTGATCAGGCTGCGCTGCATCACGCACTGCAGAGCAGTCGCACCGTGTACTGTGCTTTCATTTTTGACAAGGACATCCTTGATCCGCTGCTTGAGCACGGCACGCTGGACCGGCGCGTCGCCTTCCTGCACGCGAGTCTGATCGAGCTTGATGCTGCCTTGCGCGCTCAGGGCGGCGGTCTGATCGTAAGGCATGCGCGCGCAGAGACCGCGATACCTGCACTGGCAGCCGAACTGGGCATCGACGCTGTTTTCATCAATCATGATTACGAGCCGTCAGCACTGGCGCGCGATCAGGCGGTCGGCGCTGCGCTGAAAAAGAAAGGCTGCGGCCTGCTGAGCAGCAAAGACCAGGTGATTCACGAAAAAAGCGAAGTCTTGTCCCAGATGGGCAAGCCGATGTCGGTCTTCACACCGTACAAGAATGCCTGGCTGAAAAAATTCCAGCTACCCTCCGGCGGCTACGACTTGTCCTTGCTGAATGCCCTGGACTGCACACCGAAAAAATCACAGTTCGCACCACCACCCACCGGCGGCATACCGACCCTGGCCGAGATGGGTTTCGACGCATGCGATCTGGCAGCACTCCATATCCAACCCGGGATGCGCGGCGCACAAGCGCTGCTGGATGATTTTCTGCCGCGCTTGCCGCACTATGGCGTTGCGCGTGATTTTCCGGCGGTGAAAGGTCCTTCGTATCTGTCGGTACATCTGCGTTTTGGCACGGTATCGATTCGCGCACTGGCGCGTCATGCGATGCAGACGATTCAGGCAGGTACTGGTGGTGACGGCGCTGCTGTGTGGCTGTCAGAATTGGTCTGGCGAGATTTTTATTTCATGATTCTGCATCACCATCCGCATGTCACTGAACGTGCATTCAAAGCGGATTACAACCGTATCGTGTGGGAAGAAGGCAAAAAAGCCGATGCTGCTTTTGCCGCCTGGTGTGAAGGTCGTACCGGCTATCCGCTGGTGGATGCGGCCATGCATCAGCTGAACCAGACCGGCTATATGCACAATCGTCTGCGCATGGTGACTGCCTGCTTCCTGATCAAGGATTTGGGTATCGACTGGCGGCGCGGCGAGGCCTACTTTGCGCGTCAGCTGAATGATTTTGATTTGTCCGCCAATAACGGTGGCTGGCAATGGGCTGCTTCATCCGGCTGCGATGCGCAACCCTATTTCCGGATTTTCAATCCGGTGACGCAATCAGAAAAATTCGACACAGAAGGCAAGTTCATCAAACGCTATCTGCCTCAGCTGGCCAAGCTGGATCGCAAACAAATTCATGCGCCCTGGCTGGTACCGGAACTCTTGTTACGTGGCGCAGGGATCACGCTGGGCAAGGATTATCCAGCACCCATTGTTGCGCATGATGAAGCGCGCAAGCGAACTTTGGAACGTTATGCGGTGGTGAAAAAATAAATCGCTATCGGTGACGCTCTGACTACTGCGCCACCCTGCTGACTGCACGCGTGTGTTGGGTGAGATCATACTGCGTTGCTCCTGCTGCGTGCCCGGCCCGCTTCAGCCATTCGGGATGCATCAGCGTATCGCGCAGATCGCGACGCCCGGCTTCCCATCGCTCGAGGACGGATGTGCGCGAAAATTCATAATCCAGTGATTCACGCTCGTAAGGTCCCGGGCGATAAATCAGATGCACCAGATCGATCGGTGCAACACGCGCAAACTCACTCAGGTGCTGAACCTCAGGATCATCCTTCAGATCCTCAGGAAGTTTTTCAATCAGGTCACAGATTGCACGCCGGGTGTTCGTTATTTCTGACACCATGTTGCTGGTGTAACGTGTCCGACTCGAATAAAGAATTTCTTTCTGGCGTCTGAGAACGTCATCGAAATTTTTGGGTAGCGCACCGCGTGCGCTGAATAAATCGACTTGAAATATCAGCAGAGATTCTGTTTTCTCGCGTAAATCCAGTACCTGCTGCAAGGGTGTGTTGGACAAAATACCGCCATCCCACCAAGCTTCACCATCAATCATCACGGGGGGAAACGAGGGCGGCAATGCGCCACTGGCCATGATGTGCTCGGGTCCGATGCGGCATTGCGTGCTGTCAAAATAATGAGAATTGCCGGTTCTGACATTCACTGTTCCCAGTGACAGCCGGATCGATCCATCATTGATCAGATCAAAATCAATCAGTGCTTCCAGCGTTTTTCGCAGAGGTGCGGTGTCATAAAGACTGAGTGCCGCTTGGCTGCCTTCGGGTTGAAAGGGCGGCGGTGGCAAGCGTGGCTGATAAAAACCGGGGATGCCCAACAAGGCAGCGTGCCAGGCGCTCCATTGGTTGAACGCAGATCGGGGCTCGGTGGCTTCCGTCATCGCGCGCAGCCAGGGCATCATGGGACTGGCATCCGAAAACTGAGGTAATCCGGAGGACACCTGATGCCAGAATGCCGAGAGCCGCTCGACGCGATGTTCGGGAGGATTGCCCGCAATGATGGCGGCATTGATGGCACCAATCGATACACCAACAATCCAGTCGGGCTGGAATGCGGTGTCCGATAATTCCTCGAACGCGCCCGCTTGGTACGCGCCCAGCGCACCACCCCCCTGCAATACCAGCGCGACACGATCATGAGGTCGGTTCATGCCGGTGGTACTGCGATCGGTGACCCAAGCAATTTTCAATTTCGCCTCCGACAAGGAAAAAGTTGCGCTGTATGTTCTGATGTTGCTGCCATTGCTGTTGTGACCTGTTCTCTGCTTTATGCCACGAGCAGCTTATCGTCAACGGGCGCCGGCGCAAGCCATTGCGTCAATAAACCCAGCAATTCTTCTTCAACAAAGGGCTTGCCCAAATAAGCGGTTGCGCCCAGCTTCATCGCATGCTCACGGTGTCGCTCTGCCGTGCGCGAGGTGATCATGGCCACTGGCAGCGAACGCCAACGGGCATCATCACGCAAGGCCGTGAGCAGCTCGAAACCATCCATACGCGGCATTTCTATGTCCAGCAGTACGGCGGCAGGCGTTTTCAGACGCAACTGCTCCAGCGCATCGAGGCCATCTCTGGCCAGTGCAACCGCATAGCCGTGGCGTTCCAGCAGTCGCTGACTGGCGCGCCGCACCGTGAGCGAATCATCAACCACCAGAATGCGCGGTGCCTGATGTGCGCTGACTTCTGCCTTGTGTACATTCGCAGCGATACCCGCATGGCTTGCCACGAAATCCGGCAAGGGCAAAGGATTGATGATGAGCGTCATGCTGCCATCCCCCAGCACCGTGGCACCTGCGATACCGGGCACTTTGGCCAACTGCGGTCCGAGATTTTTGACGACCACTTCCCGATGTCCAATCACCGCATCCAGCTCGACAGCCAGATACTGATCCAGTTGCCGCAGCACGGCGACTGGCGTGCGCATGACGGTCTCTTGTCCGGCAGTAGGTTCACTTAAAAGCGATGTCAATTTATGCAAGGGAAGCTGACGGCCCTGCCATGCCAGTTCACCGGCAGCACGCGCTTGTGTCAGCTCGGAAGGCGAGAGCTGCAGCATGTGCTGCACCAGCGTGGCGGGCAGTGCGACCTCACGCGATCCCGCGGTCACCAGCACGACCTGCATGGTCGCCAATGTCAGCGGCAAGCTGAACAGGAAACGCGTACCGGCACCTCGTTCGCTCAGAACTTTCAGATGACCGCCGAGCGCGATGACCGCAGCGCGTACCGCATCCATACCAATACCGCGCCCGGATAATTCAGTGACCTTGCTTGCCGTTGAAAAACCCGGCTCAAAAATCAGCGCTGCCAACGCAGCCTCATCCGCTTGGGCATCCGTTGCCAGCAATCCGGCAGCGATGGCACGTTCGCGAATACGCGCATAATCCAGCCCGCGTCCATCATCGCTGATTTGCAGCTGCAAGGTATTGCCTTGCTGAGACAAATCCATGCGGACTCGTCCCGTAGCAGGCTTGCCCAGCGACAGCCGTTCGGCTGCTGTTTCTATGCCGTGCGCGACGGCATTGCGCACCAGGTGTTCGAGCGGTCCCGTGATGCGATCCAGTACGCTGCGATCGACTTCGAGATTGCCACCGTCGATCTCCAGAACAACATCGCAAACTTTTTCGCGTGCAGCCTGACGCAACAAGTGCTGCAGCCGACCGCTCAGGCTGGCAAAGGGTAGCGTGCGAACACGCCTTAAATCGGATTGCAGTACGCGCGCATGGCGTCCCTGCGCGGCGACCGTGAGCACGGCACTATCGAGCTGGCGCGAGATCGTACGCTGCAGGCTGCTGATGTCCGCGATACTTTCGCTCATCATGCGCGTGAGCTCATGCAGTCGCGTGTAGCGATCAAACTCCAGCGGATCAAATTCGGCAGTATTGTTTGATGCAAATCCGAAGGCTATACGCGACTCGGCGTGAATGTCGAGTTCGCGTAATTGCGCACGTAGACGTGCGAGGTTGTCCGAAAGATCATTCACCGACTGTCTTTGCTGCTGTAATTCACTCGTCATGCGGGAACTGCCCACCAGCAGCTCTGCACCTGAGGTCGTGATGCGATCCAAAAATTCTGCGCGTACCCGCAGCTGCAAAGTCTGGGGCGTTCTGTCTGGCGTTGCAGTTAATGCGACATCCTGACGTGGATGCGTGGCGTGGGGCCTTTCCACATCGGCGTTTGCCGACTTCCTGTCGGTCGATCTTGCGTCGCCATCGGCTGATGATGGCATCGCAGAGACCGGTACAAAAGCTTGCAGCAATTGATCCAGAGTCACCTCAAGAGCACGTAATGAAACTGCATCCGATGGCGATTGCCGCAAGAGTTCGGTAACGGTTTGCTCCATCTGGTGCAGCTCGTCACCGAGCCTGATTTCACCGGCCATCCGTGCGCTGCCTTTGAGCGTATGCAAAATGCGCAGCATCTGTGCAGGTGCTTCGGTCTCTAAAGGCATGGCGATCCAGATGCGGAGTTGTTGATCCAGCTGCGGCATCAGATCAGCAGCTTCTTCAACAAAAATGTCATGCAACTCATCATGCACTGGATCGGACACTTTGTTGCCCGAAACGGTGGATGTGGGTACTCCGGCTTGCGGCAATACTTTCGACTCTCCTTGATACTGGCTGGCCGGGGGCCGCTGATGCGGGTTAGGCAAAATTGCTGGATCTGCTGTCGTCTCCGGCGCGGACGTCTGCTGCGCCACAAGCAAAGATTCGATAGCGTCAACCTGCTGGTCATCAGACTCAAATCCGGACTCAGGTCCGGACTCAGATCCGGACGCAGTTCCGGATTCGGATGCCGTCAGCGACAGCGCGAGCAGTTGCTCAAGGAGGGAAGGCTGCGCCTGCGGCCTGCGGCCAGCGGATAAATCGGCAAGCATCTGTTCAAGCGCCACCAATCCTTTTTGCAATACCGACAGCACAGGCTCAGTGAGAGGCTCAGCGACCGTGCGCAGGCCTGTGAGTACGGCTTCCATCGCCAGCGCCAGTTGCTGCATCTCGGACAAACCTACCGTGGCCGAACAGCCGGCCAGTGCATGGGCGGCATGAGCGGCAGATTCCCACTGAAGATCCCTGTCCGTCGGCGCTGCATGCAGCCAATTCCCAAGCTGCTGCAGACGCGCTTTTGCTTCATCGAGAAAAATTGCATGCAGACTGAGGTGGGTATCAAAGGCCGGATGAATCGCCTGATTTTCATCCTCGTCATGGGACGGCAGCTCCGCCTCAACCGCTGCATGGCTGTCTTCGATAGCGTGCGTACGCGGCAGACTGGCAAGCTGCAGGGACAGGCGAACGAATTTTTGGGCAAACAGGTCGCGACCATAACGCGCTTTTTCGTCACCCGCATCGAAAGTGATTACGTGAAGTTGCTCGCGAATTTCTTGTAGTGCGGTCAGCAGCGCCTGCTCATCCAATAAATACAATGCTGCCTGAACTTCCGAGAGCCGATGATCGATGGATGCGAGGGTGGCTTCGCGCTCCGACACCGTGTGCACGTCGTCCATCAGACGTTCCAATTGTCGCTCGGTGATAGCCAGACTATCGACCAGGGCATCCCTTAGTGATATCAGAGCCGCAGGTATTTGCAGGGTGATACCCATGGTCTGCAATCGGCGCCAGCCGGGCAGGTCGACGGCGTTGCCAATGGCATCCAGATTATTTGCAATCCGCTGCGCAATCGCCTGACTGCTTTTCAAACAATTCATCAAGCCCATCAGTGTGCGCAAGCCGAGCAGACAGGCCGCGATCGCAAGCGCCTGCGTCGGATGAACCGCTTGCGCCGACAGTCTCGCTTGCAAGCGGGACAATGCACTGGTCACGCAAGCGATCTCCGGGATCGGGCTTGTGGCTCGAATCAGTTGGTCCAGTTGCTCAGGTGCGGGCAACGCCGCAAGACCCGGCGTATCCAATAGGGTAATCAGCAATTGGATTTCATGACTTGCTGCCGTGCTGGCAAGCGGATCGCCGATCGCCAGCGCGGGAACGGCGACTTGTACTGAGGGAAGCTGCGTGTCGAGATCAAAGGCTTGCGCAACACAGGCTGATTCTGGCGTCTGTACGTTGGCGGTCGCAATGATAAACAAGGCCTCACGCACCAGCGCCGCCGGTACTGGCGGTAATCCCGTGGATCCGATATGACGGATCACGCGTCCCGTTGCCGCCAGTATTTTTTTTGACAGCGTGATATCACTGGTCTTTTCTTCTGCAATCAATCCAGCTACCGCATGCAGCACCAACCAGCGGGCCTGTTCCGATACCGGTTGCGCAAGCGACGCCAGCGCTGCAATGACTTGTGTAATCCGCTGCGCCGCTTGCAAAATTTCTTCAGGTCGATCAGAACGTAAAAACCGCAATAGTGCACGCTCGAATTCACCGCGAGCATCTGTCAGCAGAATTTGCTCTTCGGGTGCTGCCACCAAGGGCAGCATCCTGTGATCGACGCGGAGCGACAACAGGGCAGACGGATGCGCATGACCCGCAGGATCCCAGGCCGCAAGTGCCGCCCAACATGAGAAAAAGTTCGATACCGGCAAAGCCTCTGAGGTGAGCATGCGCTCCGTTGCCTCAGCAAGGATACTGAATGCCTGACTGAGCGTAACAGCGAGATCAGCAGGAAATGATGCAGAATTTTCCGACTGCTTCGCAACGATCCGGCGGGAAAGTGAGGTGATCGCCGCGAGACTGTCAGCACCCGCGATTGCGAATGCAGCTTCCACTTGTCCGAGCAATACGGACATGGACGCCAGTACGGTCGGCGTATCGGTCTCCGCGCTTGTCGCCTGATGTGCCCACTGCGACAGCTGACCCAGCGACATTGCAAGCTCATGAAAAAGAGGCGGCAGACAGTCTGATACCGTCAAGCGGGCTGGTGAAGGCGAATTCATCGTTGGTTTTCAGTACCGACAATTGACTCAGGCAGCGATGCGGAAACGTGCAATCGCACCTTCAAGTTCCGATGCAAGCTCGCCAAGTTCCTGCACCGATGAAGCAGTTTGCTGGGTCCCATGCCGCGTGTGCTCGGTGACTGTCAGAATGCTGTCGATATTGCGAGCCACGCCATCAGCAAGGCTTGCCTGTTCCACCGCGGAGGCCGAAATGCCACGGATGAGTTCAGCCAGATGATGAGAAATACGACGTATGTCGGCAAGCGCATGGCCGGCAGTGTCCGACAAGCGCGTTCCCTCCACCACCCCTTGCGTCGATCGCTCCATGGCAGCGACGGCTTCCTGTGCATCCGCTTGCACGGTCTTGACCAGCGTACTGATCTGGCGCACCGCATCACCGCAGCGCTCAGCCAAGCGCTGAACCTCTTCGGCAACCACGGCAAACCCCCGACCGGCGTCACCGGCAGACGCGGCCTGTATCGCTGCATTCAATGCAAGCACATGGGTCTGCTCGGTGATATCGGAAATCAAATCGGTAATGTCGCCAATTTCGAGCGAAGAATCACCAAGGCGTTTGATGCGCTTGGCCGTTTCCTGTATCTGCTCACGCAATTGCTGCATACCGCGAATCGCATTTTGTACGGCACTCTCGCCCTGCTCGGCCGCACTCACGGATGATTGGGCAACATCCGCTGATTCGCTGGCAGCACGCGAGACCTGATGAATTTGTGCTGTCATCTGCAGCACTGCCTCACCGGTCTGTTGAATTTCATTCGACTGCCGTGCAGCCAGCGCCAGTAATTCACTGGAAATGTTCTGCGCGGTACCGCAGGATTTTCCAACCTGCTGCGCGGTATGACTGACGCGCGCCAGCAGATTGCGCAATTCTTCGAGCGTGAAATTAACCGAGTCGGCGATTGCGCCGGTAATGTCTTCCGAGACGGTGGTACGAATCGCCAGATTACCCTCAGCCACCTCCTGCAGCTCATTCATCAGCCTGAGAATAGCCGCCTGATTTTGCTGATTGATGGCGCGCGCTGCCTCTTCTTCCTGCATGGCCTTGCGGCGCTGCTGCTCGGCCTGCACATGACGTGATTCTGCCTCCGCTGTGCGCTGCCGGCTGTCATGCAGCAGCAAGAGTCCCAGCCCAAGTGCAAACATCAAAAATAAAAACCCGGCGGTGCCCAGAGCCCAGTGAGTCCAGTTGCCTTCGGTCTCCTGTGCACGATAGGCCTGTTGCAACTCCAGCAGCCGCTCGCGCAGCGATTCGTTGTCAGCGAATATCTGCCGCTCCGCCTGTTTGGCCGCGATGAAATTTTTCAGGTTACCCAGAATACCGGCGAGTTCGCGACGGTAGTTTGCAAAGACGGTCTGGAGTTCTTGCAAACGCGCTCTTGCATCCGGGTTCGCAAGCGCCGGCAGCCGCAGCACGGCACTGCCCTCCAAAAACCCGGTCATGATGTCCTGGAAGGTATTGGCGTCGCGACCCAACATGAAAGCCGTATCTTGATTGATGCCTTCCGGCGTAAGAAATTCGTTCGCACTTTTACCAAGACGCTGGGTCAGCATGACGAGTTGTCCTGCTGCCGCGACCTCGCGCGCCGAAGCGCCGGACTGCGCACTGACAATCGCGATTTGCTCAGCGAGTTCAAGCAGAACCGGATTGAGCTTGTTCAGTGACTGCAGCGTGGTACCAAAGCCCGTGAGTTCTTTTTGCAAGCCCTTGAGCCGTGTCGCCGACTGATCCGAGCGCTGCCAGCTATCACTGATGCGGGCCACACGTTTAGCAAAATAGGCATCAGCCACCGGCACCGCACGACCCTGCCACTCACCGCCCGCAGATAATAATTTGAGTGCCTCGTTGATCGCCGCTCGGCTTTGTTCAAGCTGGGCGAACGCTGCGGGATTGCCCTGAATGGCATTTGGCGCTGCCTTACCGAGTCGCTGCGAATGCATGACCAGATCACCAGCAATCTGGGTGCGCACCGAAGCCTTGGCGGCTTCATGAGAATTCAGCCAGGTAAAAATAACCAATGCAATGAGCGACGACACCAGCCCGATCTGCATGACGCGCACAGCCAGCTTCATCGACACGTGGGCTAGCCAAGGCTGTATGAGGACATTGCTTTTCATCCGCATGAATAATTTCTGCCCCATCTGGCTACCCTTTTCCTTTTTCAGAGAAGCCGATCGTGCGGGAGACATACTCGTCACCGTACTTGCGCCATGGCTCGTATCAATTTCCATGCAAAGCTCCGCATATGAATAAAAAATAATTCGGCTTGTTCAGCGGGACACCACATCAAGGAAGACCGGGTCCCCCACCAGAAGCGACAAGTCCAGCAAACGCCACGTCCTCGACTCGCGATCCACATGAATCGACGATACCCAGGGGGGTTCATCCAAAGGCCTTGGCTGAGTAGAAAAACCAGAAAGACTGACCAGCCCCGTCACACGCGACACACGCAATGCGCAAGGCACGGCCAGCGTATCGGACAAGACCAGCAAACGATCAGCGTCTTGCGCGGGTCGGACGGGATGCCCCAGAAAACCGGAAAAATCGATCACACCCGTCAGCCTGCCCCGACAATTGATCAGCCCCAGAAACCAGGCGCAAGTGTGCGGCACGCGCTCGATCCCCTCATAGGGGATCACTTCGGCGGTGTGGGCGATATCGAGCAAAATCGACTGTTCACCTGCCTGCACTGCGAGCCGCATCTGCGCACTGCTGCTCTCTGAGCACGCACGCTGGGTGCGTTCCACCAGCTGTCGCTGAAATTCGCGCAAGGCCTGACGGCGCTCTTGCCGCGCAGGGTTGGCAAGCGACTCGTTTTCAAGGGGCGCTTGGCTCGCCAATGCGGGCTGCATATCAGTTGACCGAGCGCGACAGCACGGCAATTTTTTGCAGCAGCAAACGGGTATCGACCGGCTTGACGAGATAATCGCGTGCGCCTTGCCGCATACCCCAGATCCGGTCCGTTTCCTGATTTTTGCTGCTGCAAATGATGATGGGCACGTGACTGGTTTCCGGATCACGTACGATCGCGCGCGTGGTCTGAAAACCATTTTGTCCCGGCATGACGACATCCATCAATATCAGGTGCGGTGGGTTTTGGCGTATGCGCTCAAGGGCAATCTCGCCATTTTCTGCGGTACTGACCGAATAGCCGTTTGCTGTCAGCAGCTCGGATAAAAAATGACGTTCAGTCGCCGAGTCATCGACAATCAGGATGTGCTTGATGGGCATATCAGAGTGGGAGCAAGAAGTTGACGGGAAAAGCTGGCATGGTTATGCGGCCTCGCGCTGCGGCACATGGTCGCGGACTGTCTTGAGCAGACTGTCTTTGGTAAACGGCTTGGTGAGGTAGGCAGTGGCACCGGCGATGGCACCGCGAGCGCGATCAAACAATCCGTCGCGCGAGGAAAGCAGGACAACGGGCGTGTCGCGAAAGTCCGTGCTGTAGCGGATGAGACTGCAAGTCTGATAACCATCGAGACGTGGCATCAGAATGTCGCAGAAAATCAGCGCTGGCCGACGTTCCACGATTTTGGACAAGGCCTCGAACCCGTCTTCGGCGAGCAGCACCGAGTAACCGGACTGAGATAGAAAAATCTCGGCAGAGCGCCGGATCGTACTACTGTCGTCTATGACCAGAATCTCTGGCCCAGCCTGCGCTTGCAAAGCCACCATTGCGCCACCCGATGAATACTTTCATGGAACCGGGCGCAAATGTAACAAAAAGAGCAATTAGTTAGTACATTGAAAAATCAAACTTTAATCAATGTGGTGATTTTGGCGACATATCTGCTGAAGTCTTGTATTCCTGCTCAGTTATCTTGTTGTCGCTCACAGCACAGCCCTTCAAGTAAAATGCAAAAGCCCCCTATGTTAATCCTTTCCCTGTGCAAAACCAAACTTCTCCGCTTGTTATGACTTTCGGCATTGCCGATCCTGTGGGAGCGATCGGCATACAAGCTGATCTGGCTGCTGTTGCTGCAATGGGTTGTCATGGACTCTCCGTGATTACCGCGCTGGCCGTGAGTGACACCACCGGCGTCGAAGATGTGCAATTCGTCGAGCCCGACTGGATCGCCGATCAGGCGCGTGTTCTGCTTGAAGATATGCCGGTCGCTGCATTCAAGGTAGGTTACCTCGGCAACATCGAGAGTGTCGCGGTCATCGCCGAGATCATGTCCGACTATCCTGAAGTGCCTCTCATACTGGATCCGTTTTTAACGGCGCTCTCGGAACAAGAAAGCGATGACGAGTTGCTGCTCGCGATACGCCAACTGCTGGTTCCGCAAAGTACCCTACTGCTGATATCAGCGGATGAGCTGGCGCGCTTGGCAGAAACCTGGCGCGAGCCATCGAGTGCAGACATGCTTGAGGTCGATGCAATGCACGCCATACAACTGGGCTGCGAATTTGTATTTGTCACTGGAACACCGAGTGAGGCGGGCAAAGTCACGAATACCTTGTTTGGCAGTGAGGGCATGGTTCGCACCGACAGCTGGCCAAGACAATCTGGCTCGTTTATTGGTGCGGGCAATACGCTATCGGCAACGATTGCAGCGATGCTGGCCAACGGTCTTGAAGCACCGGAGGCTGTCTTCGAGGCCGAAGAATTCACGGCCGCAGCGCTGACGCATGCACAACGGTTGGGTATGGGTAAACTCGTGCCAGATCGTTTTTTCTGGGCGCGCGAGCCAGACAGCAGTGAGACATGACAGTGATCGCCAGAGCCACAGCGATATCACCAACAAACTATCAACAAAAATATCTTCCAGGGGAAAACCATGTCCAAGAATGAAACCCTTTTTGCACGCGCACAGAAAAGCACGCCGGGTGGTGTGAACTCACCGGTACGCGCCTTCCGTTCAGTCGGCGGCACACCACGCTTCATTACGCGCGCCGAAGGTCCTTATTTCTGGGATGCTGACGACAAACGCTACATCGATTACATCGGCTCATGGGGTCCTGCGATTGTCGGACATGCCCATCCCGAGGTGATTGCAGCAGTGCAGAAAGCTGCCACCCATGGCTTGTCTTTTGGGGCGCCGACCGAAGGCGAAATTCTGATGGCCGAAATGATTTGCAAGATCGTGCCATCCATAGAACAAGTCAGGCTGGTTTCCTCCGGCACCGAAGCGGCGATGAGTGCCTTGCGTCTGGCGCGCGG
>JAJTGC010000007.1 GCA_021298975.1 Oxalobacteraceae bacterium | reverse complement strand
AAACCAACGCTACTGTGGCGAGCAAAGACCAAGGCAGGTGCAGACCCATGGTCCAGTGAAAGGATTGCGGATTCACGATGAACACCAGAATCAGACTGATGCAAGCGCCCAGCACAAAGCCGGCAGCGATCGCCAGTCCCGCCAGTAACGCGCCTTCGCCCGCGAGCAGCAGCAGGATTTGTCGCCGCGTGATGCCGATATGGCGCAGCATGCCGAATTCCTTGGCGCGTGACAGCGTTTGCGCCGAGAAGGTTGCGGCCACACCAAACAAGCCAATGATGATTGCCACGCCTTCCAGCAGATACGTGACAGCGAAACTGCGATCGAAAATTTTCAGGCTGATCGCGCGTATCTCGCCGGGTTCGGCAAATTCCAGTGCGCTTGTGAAGGGCAGTGATTCGAGTTGCGCCCGCAGCTGCGCAGCGCTGGCATCGCGATGCAGCCAGAGCGCCACATCATTGATATCCATGTCACCTGTCAGGGCGCGGTAGTCCTCCAGACGCAGCATCAGAGCGCCCGACTGCCTTGCATAATCGCGCCACACACCGGCGACCGTGAATTTTTCCAGCTTGCCTTGCACTGGTAATGCCACGGTTTGTCCCGCTTGCCAGCCATACAGATCCACCATGGCTTCAGAAATCCAGACCGGGCGCGCGATGCCTTTGAGCGATTCGCCCACGATCGGAATGCTGCGATCGGGCGCATCCGCATCCAGCGTGCGCGCAATCAGTGCCACGGCGGGACGCGCAGGGTCAAGTGTGATGGGTTGATGCCGTGTGGTTTCCATGCGCGCGACTGCAGGCAGACGTGCGATCTGCTGCTGTTCCTGTGCACTCAAACGACCGGCATCGCCACCATTTTGCACACGGACATACATGTCGGCCGACAGCAGATGCTGCAACCAATCATCAACAGAAACGCGAAAGCTGGAGACCATGATGGCCATGGCAACCATTAATGAAAAGCTGGCGAGCACACCACCCAGTGCAATCGCCGCCTGATTGGGCGCGTTGGCCAGACGTGCAAGGGCGAGGCTGCCCATCAAGCCAGACCAGCGCGGTGCCAGTGTGGAAAACATCAGCGAGGCAGCGCGTGGCATGAGTGCAATGCTGCCAACCAGCAGCAAGGCAATCGACAGGTAACCGAACACAGGCAATCCGGCCACCGGTGGCAACAACGTAAATAACGCACCCAGCGCGATGGCGGCAAGCGCAGGCCAGGGGACTGCCAAGGGTGTCAGTGCCAGATCTTCACTGCCTGCTTTCATGGCCGCTGCAGGTTTTGCGCGCGCCGCTTCCATCGCCGGCGACCAGCTGCCAAGCAGCGCCACACCCGCACCGGCACTAAAAAAAATCAGCGCAGCAACCGGACTGAACACCAGTGTCGGTTGCACACCCGGAAAGTAACCACCCCCGAGATCGCCACCGAACATTGACAAGGCCGCAGCGGCCAGTCCATAGCCGAGCGCAATACCCAGCGCCGCACCGGACACGCCGAGCAAGCCGCCTTCGATCAGCACTTGCGCGAGCAGCTGCCGGCGTGTGACACCCAGTGTGCGCAAGAGCGCGAACTGCGGACGGCGTCGAAGCACGGACAAGGCTTGCGTCGAAAATACCAAAAACGCACCGGTGAACAGCGCCACCAGTGCCAGCACATTCAGGTTCACGCGATAGGCGCGTGACATGGTGGCCGTGCGCTGATCCTGATCTTCGGTCTCGGCGACCACGAGTGCGGTCTGTGCTTGTTCCAGGCGTGTCTTGAATGTGGAACGATTCGCGCCCGACACCAGTTGGATATCGATGCGCGACAATTGCCCGAGCCGCGCGAACTGCCATTGCGCGCTGCCGATATCCATGACAGCCAGACGTTGTCCTGCACGAGCACGCAACAGCGAGCCTGCGACGCGCAGCGATACGCGGCGTGTTCCGGCGACCAGGGTGAGGGTGTCACCGGTCTTCAGTTGCAGCCAGGTCATCGCGGCGGGTGAGAGAAAGACGGTATCGGCCATCAGTGGGTCGAAAGGCTTGTCATCGTCAGGCTGACCCATCAAATCGGGCGAGATCAATGCCGACTGAAATCCGTCAATCCCCAATACCTTTAACGCACTGCGCTGACCGGGCACGGCGAGATCCAGTTCCAGTACGGGCGCCGCAATTTCGACATCGGGCATGGCCGCGATTTGTTCGTACAAGGCCTCATCCAGTTGGGCATTTTTGCCTCGCACTTGCAAGTCCGCGCTACCCGACAGGCTGCGCGCTGCCGCAGAAAACTCGCTGAATGCCGCCTCATTGACCAGATGAATGCCGAAGCCGAGCGCAACCCCCAGTGCAATCGCCATGATTGCCACCAGTGCACGCACCGGATGCGCGCGCCATTCTCCGGCGAGTAACCAGCGCGTGACTTGCGACATCAGGATGGCGGAGAACGATCTCATCGCGCGTGTGCTTCATCCGCGCTGATTTGCTTTAAGCCATCCCGGGTCAGGAGCAGGATACGGTCTGCGCTGGCGGCCGCTGCCGGTGAGTGGGTGACGATGATGCCGGACGCTGCGCTGTTGCGAATTTCATTGCGTATCAGTTGAAGGATGTCGGCAGCGGTCTCGGGATCAAGATTGCCGGTTGGTTCGTCAGCCAGCAATAAACGCGGCCGATGGACCAGCGCGCGCGCAATCGCCACCCGCTGCATTTCACCGCCTGACAACTGGCGCGGAAAATCATGTTCACGTCCGTCCAAACCCACAGCGCTGATCATCTCGCTGGCGCGTGCGACGGGCAAGCCGTTCAAGACCAGCGGTAACGCAATGTTCTGATGTACGGTGAGATGAGGCAACAAATGAAAGGCTTGAAAAATGAAGCCCAGTTTTTCACGACGCAGCAAGGTGGCAGCGTCATCGTTCATCGCATCAAGGCGCGTGCCGGCAATATGCAGGCTGCCGGTATCGGGTGCGTCCAGGCCGGCGATCAAGTTGAGCAGCGTGGACTTGCCCACGCCCGATTCACCCATGATCGCCACATAGTCACCCGCAGCCAGTTGCAGGTCGAGCTGGTGCAGTACGGTGCGCTGACCATAGGTTTTGGTCAGTTGTTGACAGTCGAGAGCAAGTGGTGTGTCAGGTGCGGCGGTGGACATGGACGTGGCGAGTGGATCAAAGCCTGCCAGTGTAGCCGGGTCGGGAAGTGCGCGCAGACCACCGCATCCCTGAGTTTGAGCGGATGTCAGATTGTCACGTCGATGCCGGGTTTGCCAGCGCCGAGTTCACCAATGACTGCGGCTTGTGCAAAGCCCTGCGCATGAAACAGCGCCAGTACCTGGTCGACACAGTTGGCAGCACAAGCCACCAGCAAGCCGCCGGAGGTTTGCGGATCGCATAGCAGGGCTTTTTGCGTTTCGCTGATATTGTCGGCAAGCGTTACATCCGAACCATAGCCCGACCAGTTGCGACCCGACGCGCCAGTGATGAAACCACGCGCAGCGAGCGCTTCTGCTTGCGCAAGAAAAGGCACGCTGCTCAGATGGATGTGCGCGCGCAGTTTGGAACCCAGCGCCATTTCACGCGCATGGCCCAGCAGCCCGAAGCCGGTGACGTCGGTGATCGCATGCACACCCTCAATGCCGGACAGATCTTTGCCGGGCGTATTGAGCTGGGTGGTGCTGGCGATCATGGCTGCGTAACCTTCTGCATCCAGTGCGCCTTTCTTCAGCGCAGCGGACAGAATGCCTACCCCCAGTGGTTTGCCAAGAATGAGTTGGTCGCCTGCTTTTGCATCCGCATTGCGCTTGATGCGTGAGGGGTGAATCAGCCCCATGACCACCAGGCCGTAAATTGGTTCGACGCAGTCGATCGTGTGGCCGCCGGCAATCGGTATGCCGGCTTGGGCGCAGACGGCTTCACCACCGGCGAGAATTTTTCCTATGGTCTCGATGGGCAGTTTGTCGATGGGCATGCCCACCAATGCCAGTGCCATGATGGGCGTGCCGCCCATTGCATAGACATCGGAGATTGCATTGGTGGCAGCGATGCGACCAAAGTCGACCGGATCATCCACAATCGGCATGAAAAAATCGGTGGTGGCAATCAGTGCCTGCTCATCGTTGAGTTGATAGACCGCGGCATCATCCGCAGTTTCGATACCCACCAGCAGTTGAGGCGGCACCGGGAAGCCCGTGCTTTGTTTCAGGATGGCGGCCAGCACGCCGGGCGCAATTTTGCACCCACAGCCGCCGCCATGGGAAAACGAGGTGAGTCTGAGTGAACCGATATCGGCGGCCTGCATGGCATGCTCCTGATGTTTGAAGACGTGATTATCGCGCATCGTCAGTAAATCAACGTCGCTGGATACCCCTTGCACGGCGCGCGGCTTTCGTCGTGCACGAGCTGAGTTTGATCGCGGAAAACAGGACGTTGCCGCGTCAACCCTATCGGATCCCTGAAATGCCACTGGCTCCCGAAGGAGCCAGTGAATTGTGCAGCACGCTCAGCAATCGGCGTCCGAAGACGCACCGCCGAGCAGTGGTTTAACCGCGCCGTTGTTCGCCGCTGCGACTGTCGCTACGGAAGGTGCGTGGAGCACTGCCTTCCTTGCGTGGTGCACTGCTGGGTTTGCTGAAAGTACGCTGACCTGGCTTGCTGTTGGTCGGCTTGCGACCATCACCTGGACGCCAGCCCGGACGGCGGGGTGCCGCCGACGCAGTACGCTTGGGTTCAAAGCCGGCAACCACATCCACCGGAATTACCTGTTTGGTGAAGCGCTCGATACGTTTCACATGCACGCCTTCCGCATGATTGACCAGCGAGATAGCGGTACCCTGACGTCCTGCACGACCGGTACGACCGATGCGGTGCACATAGTCTTCAGGGAATTTCGGCAGATCGTAATTGAACACGTGGGTGATACCCGGGACATCAATGCCGCGTGCAGCGACATCGGTAGCGACCAGCACGCGAACCTGACCGCGGCGCATGCCATTGAGTGTGCGATTGCGCGCACCCTGATTCATGTCGCCATGCAGCGCAGCCGCGGCAAAACCAGCGATGTTCAGACGATCGGCAATCGTATCGGCGTCACGCTTGGTGGCAGTGAAAACCACCGCCTGATCCATCGATACATCACGCAGCAGATGATCAAGCAGACGATTTTTGTGCGACAGATCGTCAACAAAATGTACACGCTGATCGATGTTCTCATGGCGGGTGGAGGCACCGGCGATCTGTACTGTCATGGGATCGCGGGTAATGCGGCGAGCCATGTTACCGACCATGCCATCCAGCGTTGCCGAGAACAGCATGGTTTGACGCGATTCCGGGGTTTTGCCAATGATGAGTTCGATATCGTCAATGAAACCCATGTCCAGCATGCGGTCGGCTTCGTCGAGTACCAGAATCTGCAACTCGGAAAAATCAATCTTGCCCGATTCCATGTGATCGATCAGGCGACCCGGTGTTGCCACCAGAATTTCAGGATTGCGCGAGAGCAGTTGCATCTGCTTTGGGTAGGGCATGCCGCCCAGGATGGAGACTGCTTGCACACGACGCAGTCCACGGCCGTATTTTTCGGTGGCGGTGGTGACTTGCAGCGCCAGTTCGCGCGTCGGGGTCAGCACCAGCATTTTGGGTTGCGCGGCCTTGAAACGGGGACGCTCGCCGCGTGAGCGGGCTGATTGCGCGGTCTGGTTCGGGGTTTTGCCTTGGGGTGCATCGGGGGGCAGATCAGTCAGCTTGTGCAGCGCTGGCAGCATGAACGCCGCAGTTTTGCCTGAGCCGGTCTGTGAGGACACCAGCAGATCGCGGCCAGCAATGGCGGCGGGGATCGCTTGTTCCTGCACGGGTGTTGGCGCGGTGTAGCCAGCCTCAATCAGCGATTTCAATATTTGCGGATTCAAGCCTAGAGATTCAAAAGTCATTCGGTTCTTTCGTGAGATCGACGATACGCGTCACGCCATGGCCCCGAAAGGACATGAAATGACAATAAAAAGCAAAGCAAACCAGCGAAACAAACGAAATCTTGCGGAGAAGGTTTCGGCACAAAAGCTTTGCGCCGGATCGGTGCTCATCGGAGCGGCACCAGGAGGCGGGAGGGCTTTGAGGTTGAAGCTGAGGGTTGGCTAAGCAACGGAGCGCTGCGATTGTTGCAGCGCGGGGCGAATTGTACCGTAAATTGCGGCGCAGAGGGCGGTATCGTAAAACATCGGATAGAAGTCACTATGCGGGCCGGCCGCATGGCTACGCTTTCGGCCCGCTACGGCAGTGTCAATCGATTCAATCGGCAGCGCCCATGCCTGCCACGACCTGCGAGAAGCCGCCATCGACGTAAGTAATCTCGCCCGTGATGCCGCCGGCCAGATCGGACAGCAGGAAGGCCGAGGCATTGCCCACGTCTTCAAGGGTGACATTGCGGCGCAACGGCGCGTTTTCTTTGACGAAATTAAGTATCTTGCCGAAATCCTTGATGCCGGAGGCAGCCAGCGTCTTGATCGGACCGGCGGAGATCGCGTTGACCCGCACGCCACGCTTGCCAAGTGACTCCGCCAGATACCGCACGCTGGCCTCGAGTGAGGCCTTTGCCAGACCCATGGTGTTGTAATTGGGCAGTGCGCGCATCGCGCCGAGGTAAGAGAGGGTCAGCAGTGCGGCATTGGGCGAGAGCATGGGCAGTGCGGCCTTGGCCAGCGCCGGGAAGCTGTAGGCGGATATGTCATGGGCGACTCGGAACCCTTCACGCGAGAGGCCGTCGAGGAAATCACCGGCAATCGCCTCGCGCGGTGCAAAGCCGATCGCATGGACCAGCCCGTCCAGTTGTGTCCAGGAGTTACCCAGATCGGCAAACAGCGCGGTAATTTGTTCGTCGCTGCCCACGTCGCAGTCGAACACCAGATCGCTGCCGAATTCCTTGGCATAGTCAGAAACGCGGTCCTTGAAACGTTCGCCAACATAGGTGAATGCCAGCTCGGCCCCCTCGCGCTTGCAGGCCTGCGCAATGCCGTAGGCAATCGAGCGGTTGGACAGTACGCCGGTGATCAGTATTTTTTTACCTTGCAAAAATGCCATTCGAGACTCCCCTGAGCCGGATACCAACCGGCGAAAGGCGCCATTGTAGGGGGTTGGAGTGGCGCGGCGCAAATAGGCTGGATGTCGGCGTAACAGGTCGATGCCCCGGCTTTCCTGAAAACCGCTATCCTTGACGCGTTTTTCCTCTGTAAATCAAGCCGCCATGATCCGAGTGCATGCCAGAGCCGTTTCCCGAGTCGTTGCCAGCACCCTTTTGGCGGCCGCGCTATTGTGCAGTGCCGATGTCTGGGCGGCGCATGCATTCTCTTTGTATGACACACCTCGATATCCGGCAGGCTTCAGTCATTTCGATTACCTGAATCCGGACGCACCCAAGGGCGGTGATCTGTATCTGGCCAACCCGGATTCCCGTACCAGCTTCGATAAATTCAACCCGTTCTCCATGAAGGGGGTGGCTGCAGCCGGCGTGTCCAATCTGATGTTCGAATCGCTGGCCATCACCTCGGCTGACGAAGTGGCGACCATGTATGGTTTGCTGGCCGAAGATATGGTGCTGGCACCGGATCGGCTGTCGATGACGTTTCGACTGCATCCGAAAGCACGCTTCAATAACGGTGATCCCGTGTTGCCAGAGGATGTGAAGTATGCGTTTGATACGCTGATGGCCAAAGGCGCGCCGCAATTCAAAATGATTTTCTCCGATGTAAAGCAATGCGTAGTGATCGATGCGACAACCGTACGTTTTGATTTCAAATCAGCCAACCGAGAATTGCCCTTGATCGTGGCGTTTATCGTTTTTACAAGGATGATGTTGCCCGTCTCGAAGCCTTCATGGCCGGTGAATTTGATGTGGTGGTGGAGTACCGGGCGAAGAACTGGGCGCGCGCCTACAAGGGCAAGCCTTTCGATACCGGCGAAATCATCAAGAGGACGCTGAAACATTCCAACGGCGCCGGCATGCAGGCCTTCGTGATGAACCTGCGGCGTCCGCAGTTTCAGGACGCGCGTGTGCGGCGCGCGCTCGGGCTGGCGATGGATTTTGAGTGGATGAACCGTCAACTCTTTTACAGTCAGTATGCGCGTATCGATTCCTTCTTCAGTAATTCGGAACTGGGCGCACACGGCTCGCCCTCTGAGGGCGAACTGAAATTGCTCGAGCCGCTGCGCGATCAATTGGATCCGGCCGTGTTCGGCCCGGCACCGCTGCCGCCCAACACGGATGCCCCCGGATCGCTGCGCGCCAATCTGCTCAAGGCACGCGCGCTGTTCAAGGAAGCCGGTTGGGAATACCGTGATGGCGCGCTGCGCAATGCCAAGGGGGACGCCTTCAGTTTTGAAATCCTTGATGACCAGTCTGCCCTGTCGCGCATCATCGCAGTCTATGTGCGCAATCTTGAAAAGCTGGGGGTCAGAGTCAGTCAGCGCACCGCAGATTTTGCGTTGGTACAAAAGCGTATGGAAGAATTCGATTTCGACATGACCAGTCAGCGCTTTGGCGATGTCACCAGTCCCGGGAATGAAATGTTCGACATGCTCGGTTCCAAAGCAGCCGATGAGAAGGGCTCGAGCAATTACTGGGGCCTGAAAGATCCGGTGGTCGACAAGCTGGTCACCGCGCTGGTGCGCGCTGATTCACGTGCCGAACTGGTGGCTGCTTCGCGCGCACTGGATCGGGTATTGATGCACAAATATATCGTGGTGCCGCACTGGTATTCGGCGACGCACAGGGTCGCGTATCGCAATCGTTTCGGCATGCCGCAGGTCTCGCCCAAGTATTATCAGGCGGATCCCTATGTAATTTCGAGTTGGTGGCAGGTGAAGCCTCGGAAGTCTCAATGATGAGGGTGCTGAAACAAGGCTGAATGCGGCCAGTACCACGTGGCGAACGCCAAGTTGTCGAGAGTTTAAGCTGTTTGTTTTCAACGAAAGACGCTGGATTCCAGCTTTCGCTGGGACGACGATAGTTGTCAAGGCGACCGTAAAATTTCCACCGTCATCCCAGCGAAAGCTGGGATCCAGTGACTTTAATCTCAAGAACCGTCCATGAATCTCTGGTCCTACATATTGAAACGAACGCTGCTGATGATACCCACGCTACTGGGCGTCATTGCCATCACCTTTGCCGTGATTCAGTTTGTGCCCGGCGGGCCCGTCGAGCAGGCGCTGATTGAACTGAAAAAAGGTCAGACGGGTGGTGCTGGCGAGTCTTCCGGTGCGGGCGCTTCCGAGTACCGCGGTCGTCAGGGTATTGATTCCGAGCGCGTGGAAGAAATCAAGGCGCTGTATGGCTTTGACAAACCGCCGGTGGAGCGATTTGTTCAAATGCTCAAAGGGTTTGCCCGCTTCGATCTTGGCCAGAGCTTTTATCACCACAAGGATGTATGGGAATTGGTCAAATCCAAACTGCCCGTGTCGATCACTATCGGTTTGTGGACATTCTTCCTGACCTATTTTATTTCCGTGCCGCTGGGTGTGGCCAAGGCGGTGCGTGAGGGCAGTCGTTTCGACAGCGTGACCAGTATGCTGGTACTGATCGGTTATTCAATTCCCGGGTTTGTGCTGGGTGTATTCCTTCTGGTAGTTTTTGCAGGCAGCAGTTTTGTGCAGTGGTTCCCCTTGCGCGGCCTGACGTCAGATGACTGGGAGACACTCTCCTGGTTTGGCAAGGTCAAGGATTATTTATGGCACATCACGCTGCCGGTACTGGCGTCGGTAGCGGGTTCGTTTGCCGTGATGACGATGCTGACCAAGAACACGTTTCTCGAAGAGATACGCAAGCAGTATGTACTGACAGCGCGCGCAAAAGGCCTCTCCGAACGTGCGGTGCTTTACAAGCATGTCTTTCGTAATGCACTGATTCCGCTGGTGACCGGATTTCCGGCTGCTTTTATTGGTGCATTCTTTGCCGGCAGCTTGTTGATCGAGACACTGTTCTCGCTGGATGGACTGGGCTTGTTATCGTATGAGTCCGTGGTGCGTCGTGATTATCCGGTAGTTTTGGGCACGCTCTATCTGTTCACGCTGATTGGGTTGGTCGTCAAGCTGCTCGGTGACCTGTGCTACGTGTGGGCCGATCCGCGCGTTCAATTTGAAAGTCTTGCGCGATGACGACGAATGCAATAACACCGGAGATTTCCCTCTCGCCCGGCCGCCGGGTGTGGCGACGCTTTCGGCAAAATCGCCGTGGCTATTGGAGCCTTGTCATTTTCGTCGTGCTGTTCGTGCTCAGTCTGGGCGCTGAACTGATCTCGAATGACAGGCCGCTGGTGGCACGTTACAACGGACAACTGATGTTTCCCATCGCGACGGATTATGCGGAGACGGCCTTTGGTGGCGAATTTGATTCACCCGCAGACTATCTGGATCCTTTCATTCAGTCTCAGTTTGACCAACCGGGGAACTGGGCGATCTATCCGATCAATCACTATCGTTACGATACGCTCAACTACTTTGCGAAATCCCCCAACCCGGCGCCACCCACGGGTGACAACTGGCTTGGTACCGATGATCGTGGACGTGACGTGGTTGCACGACTGCTGTATGGATTCCGTGTGTCGATACTGTTCGGGCTGGCACTGACCATCACCGGTGTGATGCTTGGCGTGCTGACGGGGGCAGTGCAGGGCTACTTCGCCGGCAAAACCGACCTGCTGTTCCAGCGCTTCATGGAAATCTGGGGCTCGATGCCCGAGTTGTATCTGCTGATTATTTTTGCGTCGATTTTCGAGCCCAGCATCCTTCTGCTGCTGGTGCTGTTGTCCTTGTTCGGCTGGATGGGTTTGTCCGACTATGTGCGCGCAGATTTTTTGCGTAACCGGCATCTTGAGTACGTACAAGCGGCGCGCGCGATGGGGCTATCCAACTGGCAGATCATCTGGCGCCATGTGCTGCCCAACAGCCTGACGCCGGTGGTGACCTTTTTGCCTTTTCGTATGAGCGGTGCGATTTTGGCGCTGACCAGTCTCGATTTTCTGGGACTCGGCGTGCCACCCTCCACCCCCAGTCTGGGTGAGTTGCTCGCTCAGGGAAAAAATAATCTGGATGCCTGGTGGATCGCTTTGTCTACATTTGCGGTTCTGACGATCACGCTGCTGCTGCTCACCAATATTGGCGATGCCTTGCGTAACTCGCTGGATGTGCGGAGGAAGTCATGAGCCTGCTGCGCGTAGACCATCTGACCGTACGCTTCGGTAACGCCACCGTGGTGGATGATGTCAGTTTCACGATTGCGCCCGGCGAGAAATTTGCACTGGTCGGTGAATCCGGTTCGGGCAAGACGGTGTCTGCCTTGTCCATGATGCGTTTGCTGCCCGATGCGGATGTCTCGGGCAAAATACTTTTTGAAGATCAGGAAATTCTCAGGAAGTCCGATGCAGCGCTGCGCCGCTTGCGCGGCAAAGATATCGCCATGATTTTTCAGGAGCCGATGACAGCGCTCAATCCGCTGTTCACGATCGGCAATCAGATCGCTGAAGTACTGATGCTGCATGAAGGTTTGAGCGCGCGCGCGGCGGCCTTGCGTGCGGTGGATCTGCTGGCCAAAACAGGCATTCCTGAACCGGCACGCCGTGCCTTGTCCTATCCCCACCAGCTCTCTGGTGGTCAACGACAGCGCGCGATGATTGCGATGGCACTGGCCTGCAAACCCAAACTGCTGATTGCCGATGAGCCCACCACGGCGCTGGATGTCACGATACAGGTACAGATACTCGAGCTGCTGAATCAACTGCAGCGCGAAGAGCAGATGTCGGTGCTGATGATCACGCATGACCTGAATCTGGTGAAATCCTTCGCTGATCGTGTCGGTGTGATGCAGCACGGTCGTTTGATTGAAACCGCAGATACCGACACTTTGTTCAGTGCGCCGCGTGAAGCTTACACACAGCGACTGCTCGCCAGTCATGCCAAGCGCATGGTCGGTGATCTGGTCACTGACGCGCACCTGCTGCTCAAGGCGGAAGGCGTGCGCTGCAGTTTCGCCATACCGCAGGGTTGGTTTCGACAAAAAGAATTTGTCGCTGTGGACCACATGGACATCTCGCTGGCTCAAGGTGAAACATTGGGCATCGTGGGGGAGTCCGGTTCAGGGAAGTCCACGCTCGGCATGGCGCTGTTGCGGCTGTCGGTGGCTCGCACGCAGGGCGACATCGTTTTTAACGGACAGCACATCAGCGCAATGGAGGCGGGTCAGTTGCGTCCGCTGCGCGCGCAGATGCAGGTCGTCTTTCAGGATCCCTTCGCATCGCTATCGCCGCGCCGAACGATTGAACAAATTGTGGGCGAGGGCCTGGCGCTGCACAAGCCGCATTTGTCCGAGGCTGAATTGCGCGAGGCGGTGGGTGCGGGCTTGCAGGAAGTCGGCTTGTCGCCTGCGATGATGTCGCGCTATCCGCATGAGTTTTCCGGTGGGCAGCGGCAGCGCATCGCGATTGCGCGCGTACTGGTGCTCAAGCCTGCGATGATTTTACTGGATGAGCCCACCTCATCGCTGGATGTATCGGTGCAGTATCAGGTGCTCGAGTTGTTGGCCGGATTGCAGCAGAAGTACGGTATGGCTTATCTGTTCATCAGTCATGATCTGGCGGTCATTCGTGCGATGGCGCATCGTGTGATCGTGATGAAAGATGGCAAAGTGGTGGAGAGTGGCATGAGTGCCGATGTTCTGACATCACCCCAGCATCCGTATACACAGCGATTGCTGGCTGCAGCCAATTTCAGCACGCACTGACTGTCTGCAAAGCCTTCTGCCTGCGGAGTTTGCTGGCATGATGAAAATGCTGAATGCGGGACCTGCCCAAAAGCAGTCAGCATGCAGCTGACCGCAGGTGAATCTGCTTTGACGCGAGATCGGTCTATCGTGCCTGACGGCGCGTGTCCTTGTCAGCCTTGGTGCTGTGCCTGGCTGAGGCAATTTTTACCGGTTTTGCTGCACGTTTGTCGGCTTTGCTGATACGTCGCGAACCGCTTGCGTTGTCGGTTTTGGCAGCAATTTTTCTCTCTGCGTTGGTGTCGGGCTTGCCTCTACTGCGGTTTGCCATGGAACGTCCCGCCCGAACTTCGAGGCGAAGCGACTGACCCGCCGTCAGCTTGTCATTGTTCAGGTTGTTCCAGTCGCGTATTTCTTCAGGTTTGACTTTGTAGCGCGTAGCGATGCCGGCGACCGTATCGCGCTTGCCCGCCCTGATCGTGATTTTTCTGCGCGGTGGCTCATCGGCCTCGTAAGCAAGCATGGCGTTATCAGCCACTTCCTGTCCGATGTCCTTGTCGGCCTCGGCGGATGGTTTGGGAACCAGTACCGTCGAGCCTGCCTTGGGGTGCATGTTCGGCGGTATCGCATTGACTTCACGGATGAGTTCGGGCGTGGTTTTAAAGCGTGCTGCAATGCTCTCGATGCGCTCACGCGCCGCCGTGACTTTATGGGCCGTCCAGCTTGACAAGGCGCGTGTCCATTTGGACAGGTTTTCCTTGAATTTTTCCGCGTTCGAATGCGGCAGCAGAATTTGGGTCGTCGCGCCGCCGGTGATGACCGGGCGATTGAACTGCGGATTCAAGGCCTTGAATTCTTCCATCGGTAATTCGGCCAGTTGCGCAGCGAGCTTGACGTCTATATCACGAGTTTTTTTAATACTGACGAAGTAAGGCTGATTTTCAACCACCGGCAGGGTGATGCCGTACTGCGCGGGTACGGTGATGATGTTTTTGACGGCTTGCAGCTTGGGATAATAGTTGCGTGTCTCGGCCGGCATGTAAGCAGACAAGCTGTTGTAGTCGGTGGGCCTGCCGGCCGCTTGTGCTTTTGCAATGGCGCGCGAGACCGATCCTTCGCCCCAGTTGTACGCCGCCAGTGCCAGTTGCCAGTCCCCGAACATGCCATGCAGTCGCTGCAGATAAGTCAAGGCGGCGTTGGTGGAGGCAAGGACGTCGCGGCGTTCGTCACGAAACACATTTTGTTTGAGGTTGTAATCGCGACCGGTACTCGGTATGAACTGCCACATCCCCGCTGCCTTTGCGCTGGAATAGGCTTGCGGGTTGAATGCAGATTCGATAAAGGGCAGCAGCGCCAGTTCGGTCGGCATGTTGCGCTTTTCAAGCTCCTGCACAACATAAAACAGGTAGCGTGATGCGCGTTGCGTAATTCGCTGCAAATAATCGGGTCGCGCGGCATACCAGGTCGAATGTGTGGCCACCAGCGGATTGTTCAGATCCGGAATCGCATAACCTTTGCGGATACGCTCCCAGACATCAAAGTTCTGCAGCTCGATATCCTCGGCCAGAATAGCGTCTTCTGATGTGGCGGGATTGGGCAGTGCTTCCGTGGTCGCGTCTTTGGGCGCGTTCACTGAAGGTTGCGAGGGCGCTATCGTCAGGTCATTGGCCTGTGCCGCCAAATGGAACGCGAGGCAGGACATCAGTGCGATAGACAATCGGGAATGTACGAAAAACCCTGATCGTTGCTTGTTTGTTCTGAAATGAGGCATGGGCCCTGAGCGGATCACCGGCCACGAGGCCCGGTTGAGAAAATTGAATTGCAGCAAGTGTATGCAAGCCCATGAAACTCCGTCAAGCAGAATCAGCGCTGATCAGTCAATCTCAAATTATCTGAAAACGTTTTTCCATTCGCGCAGTGCTGCAAAGACTGCAACGGGATCGTCTTTATTCAGCCGGCCACTGGTCTTGAGGAGGTTGGCAATTGATTTTTCGCGATAACGCAAAAATGGATTGGTGAGTTTTTCCTCGCCCACCGTCGAGGGTACCGTCGCGATGTTTTGTGCGCGCAAAGTCTGCGCGGCTGCGAGTCGTTCTGCGGTGCGCTGATTATCGGGTTCCGCCGCCACCGCAAAGCGCAGGTTTGATACCGTATATTCATGTGCGCAATACACTTTGGTGTTGTCTGGCAGCGCTGCGATTTTTCCCAGCGATTGTGTCATTTGTTCAGCGGTACCCTCGAACAAACGACCGCAGCCACCGGCAAAGAGCGTGTCACCGCAAAACAGCCAGTGCTGGCCCTGCGCGACATACGCGATATGGCCTGCGGTGTGGCCGGGCACATCCAGCACCGATAGTTGTACTGAAGGCGATGTCAGCGTCACCACGTCCCCCTCGCGCAGAGGATGATCAATGCCGGGTATGCGTTCGCTGGCGGGTCCGTAGACCGGCACATGCCAATGCCTGACCAGGGCGGGAACACCGCCGGCATGGTCAGCATGATGGTGAGTGAGTAGAATAGCGGCCAGCTTGAGCTGATGCGCGGCCAGCGCTGCTTCAACGGCGGCTGCATCGCCGGGATCAACGATGGCTGCGTATTCCTGATCGTGTATCAGCCACAGATAATTGTCGTCAAAGGCCGGTATGGCGGTGACCTGCAGTGATTGACTGACTGACATGGGAATGAACCGACACGTTTCGGAAAACCGGATTATATCGCTCGCCCCCTGGTTTCACACGCCCCGGGGTGGCTATGCCCATGCGTGGGAGCAGGCCAGGCTCGACGAGCTGACTGCCGACATTTTTGGTTACAACGCGCTGCAGATCGGTTTGCCGGGATTCGATACGCTGGCGGCCAATCGCATGCCCAATCGCTGGGTGACGGACGCAGTTCTGCCGCCGGATGATGGCGGGGTGCTGGAGAGCCGATCGGTGGTGGTCGTGCATGATTTTGCCGATTTGCCGTTTGCCACCCAAAGCCTGGATCTGGTGGTGCTGCCTCATGTACTGGAATTCGCTGCCGAACCGCACCAAGTGTTGCGTGAAGTCGAGCGCGTGCTGATTCCCGAGGGTCAGGTGATCATTTGTGGATTCAATCCCTACAGTACCTGGGGCATGCGACAAATCCTCGGTCGTGTCACCGGCAAGCATTTTTTGCCCCTGCATGGCGAATTTATCAGCGTGCCGCGGCTGAAAGACTGGCTCAAGCTCCTGAATATGGAAATCAATCGCGGACACTTCGGCTGCTACGCACCACCGTTTACCACTGCAAAATGGCTCGATCGTTTTGCTTTTCTTGAAAAAGCCGGTAATCGCTGGTGGCCCTATCTGGGTGCCTTGTACATTGTGCAGGCTATCAAGCGTGTGCAGGGCATGCGTTTGGTCGGACCCGCATTGCAAAAGCAGGGTACGCGCGTACGTCATGCGGTGCCTGTCACGCAACAAATGAAAAATTAATAGTGCTTCAGGCTACGCATGGAAAAAATTGAAATTTATACCGATGGCGCTTGCAAGGGCAACCCCGGTCCGGGTGGCTGGGGTGCCTGGCTGATCGCCGGCGATAGAGAAAAAGAAATTTGCGGTGGTGAACTCAACACCACGAACAATCGCATGGAATTGATGGCGGTGATCGAGGCATTGAATGCGCTCAAGCGGCCCAGTGAAGTAATCGTGCATACCGACAGCCAGTATGTACAAAAGGGCATCAGCGAATGGCTGGCTGGCTGGAAAGCGCGTGGCTGGAAGACGGCCAGTAAAGCGCCGGTAAAAAACGTCGACCTGTGGCAGGCGCTTGATGCCGCTCAGGCACGACACGACGTCGACTGGCGCTGGATCAAGGGTCATGCAGGCCACGAGGGTAACGAGCGCGCAGACAGGCTGGCCAACCGCGGCGTCGAGCTGGTGCTTTCTGGTAAAGTGCCGCAGGAAATTTGAGACCACAAGCCATCACGCCATGCGACAAATCATTCTCGATACAGAAACTACGGGCCTCAATCCCAAAAGCGGTGATCGCATCATCGAGATCGGCTGTGTCGAGATGCTCAATCGACGGCTGACAGGTAACAACTTTCACTATTATCTAAATCCGGAGCGAGACTCCGATCCTGGCGCGCTCGCAGTCCATGGTCTGAGTACCGAATTTCTGAGTGATAAGCCGAAATTCGCTGAAATCGTTCAGGAATTTTGTCGGTTCGTTCAGGATGCTGAGATCATCATCCACAACGCCTCATTCGATGTGGGCTTTATTGATGCCGAACTTGAGCGTTTGCGCATGCCCGCATTTCATACGCACGTCTTGAAAATTACCGACACGCTCGCGCAGGCAAAAGAGCTGCACCCCGGTAAACGCAATTCGCTGGATGCCTTGTGCGAACGTTATGGCGTGTCCAATGCACATCGCACGCTGCATGGCGCGCTGCTGGATTCGGAACTGCTGGCTGAGGTGTACCTCGCGATGACGCGCGGGCAGGATAGCCTGAGCATGGATCTTCACGGGTATGGTACTGGTGAAGATGGGAGCCATACCCCCATAGCGCTGGCCGAGATCATTGTGTTGCCTGCCCAGCCCGATGAGCTGGCGGCGCATGAGGACTTGCTCAAGGGGTTGGATACGGAAGCCAAAGCGACCTGTCTGTGGCGGCAGCTGGCAGAAAATTGATCCGATTGCGGCGCTTGTGCGATAATGCGCGCCGGTTTGGGAGGTTAGCTCAGGGGTAGAGCGATCGCCTCACACGCGATAGGTCGCTGGTTCGAAACCAGCACTTCCCACCAACCGACGACATAAGATCAACCGACCTTGCGGTCGGTTTTTTCATGCCTGTCGTTTTACGGCGACCGCTTTCGCGCAATGGCCGCGCCCGCCCGCGGTTTGTTCTGGCCGAATTTTTTGGCAATCCGGTTGACCGACGGTGTTTCATATTTTGTCATGCCGCGAACGCGGCTTGCGCCGGCATCCGATCTCGGCACCAGATGCTGAGGCCCATTACCGATCAACTCGCTGCGTCCCATGCGCTTCAAGCCGTCGCGAATGCTTTCCCAGTTTTCGGGATCGTGATAGCGCAGCAGCGCCTTGTGAAATTTTCTGATTTTTCCCACGCGCGGTGTTTCTACTGTTTCCGAATCTTTTGAAATTTTATGTAAGGGATTTTTCCGCGTGTGGTACATCGTGGTGGCCATGGCCATCGGTGTGGGCAGGAAGGTCTGCACCTGATCCAGCCGGAATTCATTCTGCTTGAGCCACAGTGCGAGATTGAGCATATCGTCATCGGTCGTGCCCGGATGCGCGGCGATGAAGTAGGGAATCAGGTACTGCTCCTTGCCGGCTTCTTTCGAATACTTGTCGAATAATTCCTTGAAGCGGTAATACGAGCCCATACCCGGCTTCATCATCTTGGACAAAGGCCCGTCTTCGGAATGTTCCGGCGCGATCTTCAGCAGACCGCCCACGTGATGGGTGGCGAGTTCTTTCACATACTCGGGCGAACGTACCGCGAGGTCATAGCGCAGACCTGAACTTACCAGAATTTTTTTCACGCCGGGTATATCACGCGCGCGTCGGTACAGTTGAATCAGCTTGCTGTGATCGGTATTGAGATTGGAGCAAATGGTCGGATAGACGCAGGAGAGCCGGCGACAGGATTCTTCAATGCTTTTTTCCTTGCAGGCCATGCGATACATGTTTGCCGTTGGTCCACCCAGATCGGAAATAGTACCGGTGAAGCCTTTGGTCTTGTCGCGTATGAGTTCGATCTCGCGCAGGATCGATGGTTCGGAGCGGCTTTGGATGATGCGGCCTTCATGCTCCGTGATCGAGCAGAAGGTACAGCCACCAAAACAGCCCCGCATGATGTTGACCGAAAACCGGATCATGTCCCAGGCGGGTATTTTCGCCTTGCCATAAGCGGGGTGCGGCGCACGTGCATAGGGCAGATCGAAAACGTAATCCATTTCATCCATCGCCAGCGGCAAGGGCGGCGCATTCAGCCATACATCGCGGTCGCCATGTGCCTGCACCATGGCACGCGCATTGCCCGGATTGGATTCCAGATGGAAGACGCGCGATGCATGGGCGTAGCTGATCGGATCTTCTTTCACCACCTCAAATGCGGGCAGACGAACGACACTTTTTTCGCGTATCTCTTTTTGCTGTGCGAGACGCTCTTCACGCGACATCAGGCGTATGGGCTTCACCACGGGCGCGGGGCTGTCGTCTTTGGTGCCGCAAGCCTCGGGATCTTTTTCCTTCATTTCATATGGATCCGGATGCGGTTCGACCTTGCCGGGCGTATCTACCCGAGTCGAGTCAACTTCGCGCCAGTCATCCGCCGGTTTCCAGCCGCGCGTCACCATGAATGCAGTGCCGCGCATGTCACGAATCGCTTTCACTGCTTCGCCGGCTGCGAGACGATGTGACAACTCCAGCAACGCACGTTCTGCATTGCCAAACAAGAGAATATCGGCCTTGGAATCCGTCAGTACCGAGCGGCGTACGGTATCGGACCAGTAGTCATAGTGTGCGATGCGTCGCAAGCTGGCTTCGATACTGCCAATCACAATGGTGGTGCCCGGATAGGCTTCCCGCGCGCGTTGTGCATACACGGTGACGGCGCGATCGGGACGTTTGTCAGGCACGCCACCCGCGGTGTACGCATCATCGGAACGAATTTTGCGGTCTGCCGTGTAGCGGTTGATCATCGAATCCATATTGCCGGCAGTGACACCGAAATACAAATTAGGTTTGCCCAGCGCGCGGAACGCTTCGGCAGAATGCCAGTCGGGCTGGCTGATGATGCCAACGCGGAAGCCCTGCGATTCCAGCACCCGGCCAATCAGCGCCATGCCAAAGCTGGGATGGTCGATGTACGCATCACCGGTAATGATGATGATGTCGCAGCTATCCCAGCCGAGTTTGTCCATTTCTGCACGCGACATGGGCAGAAATGGCGCGGGCTTCAAGCCGGCGCGGTGCAGGGGATAGGAACGCAAATTGGCGGGCGTGGGTGTCATTCGTTGTGCGGCACTTCATTGGGGTGCAACAGTATGCCAGTCCTGAGCGACTTGCGTCACGTCCTTGCCTGACTGTCCGGGGGGGAATGACCCTGCTTATTTGAAGGGATTGTCGATCTGGTCGGTTGGCTTGGTGCTCAGTCGCGTCGGTAAATCCTGCGCCAGCTGCAGTTGGGCCACGGTGTCGTCCACCAGTTGCTTGAGTTGCAGCGCTAGCGCCAGCCCCGCCTGATCGCGGGTAATGCTCAGTGAGCCGTAGATTTCCAGCTGATCCAGCCGGTTCTCGATGGTCAGATCGCCCAGGCTCAGGGACTGGGTTTCATTGTCAAAAGGCTGGAGCTTCATGGGGCCTCTCAGGGATTGCGTTGGCGTTGGCGCAGGCGTGGTTCGGGCAATGCGGCGATTTTATCTTTCACTTCGGCGGGTATGCCGGGAAAAAGATTGATGCGGATACGCTTTTCCAGCTCGGTGATGGAAACGACTTCAAAGGTATTTTCTCCGGTATTGGGCGTAATCCAGGCAGCGCCTTCTTTTTTTACCGGATCGTAGACCGCCTTGTAAATGTGGGTGGGCACGAAAACCCGCCCATTGATACGCTCAATTTTCTCGCCTTCAAAAATGGGCCCCGTCATCACATACAACGCGCCGCGCTGGTTGGTCATGTGCCGCGTGGCACCTTCAATTGCCGCCCACAGGATCTGATTGTTTTGCCGCTGTTGAGGAACGATATTGGCCAGTGAGAAGCTTTCATGCTGCGCATTCAGGGTGGGCATGTCTGCCGCGGGCGCCATGTGACCGCGATCAAATCCCGAGCGCGCGTAGTCGTGCAGCTCGGCACGGTCTTGCGGCGGTAGCGTTGTTTCAGCGTGAAAATTGTCGTCGCGTTTGACACTTTTTGCGCGGATCAGGCTCTCACGCGTGAGCTTCTCTGCGACCCACAAGGGGGTGCGCGATACACCCGAATGCATGAGTGCAAACGCTTCGAAACACAAACCGATGGTTTGCTTTTGCAGCGCAGGTCGCGTGAGCTCAGGTGCGGCCTTGTTGGCAAAATGTTCCAGACAAGCGGTGGTCTGCGCAGTGGAAGCAGCACTGAACAAGAGCAGCAGAAAGGCAGTCAGCAGGTTTTTCATGGAAAGGGTAGTGCGCCGGTCTTGCTGGTTCGAATGGGACGATCAACCGAAGTTCCGGTCGCTTGCCGAAGATGCCAAAGGGAAAGTTTACTCCAATGAAACTTTGAGCTTTCCGTGTCCGCCAGAGTCAAAAAAGGCGTGGATCGAGAGAAGGCAGAAATTTGCGACCGAGGAAGGCCGGCACGGTGCTTGCACCTTTGTCGTGTTGTGAGGTGGTGATCCCCTGTGAATGCTTAAGGAGAGCAATGTGGAATATCAGAAGCGCAGTACCGAGAGACCCTGGCTGACCTGGATGGGAGGCGTCGCGCTTGGCGCACTTGCCATGTATATGGCCGACCCTGTTCAGGGGCGACGGCGCAGAGCGCTGTTACAGGACAAATTCACTCATGTAACGCACGCCACCTCTCGGTTGATGGATCAGACCTTGCATGATGCGCATAACCGCTGGTCCGGCTTGCAAGCGAACGCGATGCGACTGCTTGCGCCGCGGCAGGCGAAACCGATTGACGATCACGTCCTGGAAGCTCGGGTGCGTTCCCGTCTGGGTCGTGCCATGTCGCACATGCGTGATGTGGAAGTTCATGCGCACCAGGGAACCGTAACGCTGTCCGGCAATCTGGACGGGGACGAGCTGGAAAAAGTTCTCCGGTTGGTGGCCGCCATTCCTGGTGTCGAGTCGGTGACCGGCCCGCTCCCGACGCCGGCGCAAACCAGGTCGTCGTTCGGAATGCGCAGTCCGCTGTGGATGGCCGTTGCCGCAGGTGCGGGTTTCCTGACCTGGTATGCGCTGACGCGCCGCCAGCCACTGAGCCTGCTGGCCGCTGCGACAGGTCTTGGATGGATCTCGCGTGGCGATGCGCGTCCCGTCAGCGGCAGGCTCGGTAGCCATGCTGCCTCGGGCTATGAGGCCGAGCGCACGATTGACATTGCTGCTGCGCCCGACGTGGTGTTCGATGTTTGGAGTCGCTATGAAAACTTCCCGCATTTCATGTCACAGGTCACCGAGGTGCGGGATCTGGGGCAGAACCGCTCGCATTGGATTGTGCAAGGGACTGAAGGTCAGGATGTGGAATGGGACTCGGTGCTGACGGTATCGGAGCGCCCGCATCGTTTGGCCTGGCGCAGCGAGCCCAATGCCAGTGTCGACCATGAAGGCGTTGTGCTGCTGGCGCCGGCCGGCGAGGGTACCCGTGCCACTGTGCGCCTGTTCTGGCATCCGCCGACCGGCGCGCCAGGCAAGTTGCCGGCGGTGTTGGGTAGTGCCGATACCGAGCGCGTGCTGGAGGATGATTTGCACCGCATGAAGGCGTTCATCGAACGCGGCTTGCCTGTGCGCAGTGAACCCGGGGGTGTCAGCGGCGGGACGGTTCTGCACTGAGACGGGCTGAAGGAACTTCGGCGACTGCCGGTTATTCAAAGCAAAGTCGGATTCTCCGGCTAAAACAAACACAGGAGTGCGATCATGATGCAAGCCAATGAAGTACAACAGCGTGTGAATCAGATCAAGCAGACGATTCATCAAGCCTGTCAGGCCTGCGACAGTGCAGGTGACAGCATACCGAGCAATATCAAGAGCAGCATTGCGCAATGGGATCAGCGATCCGATCAGGCCACACAAACATTGCAGCAGTCCTCAGATGAAGCTTCAATACGTCAATGTGTCGATGAGCTGGAGCAACTGGGCGATCAGGCCAAGACCGCATGCGAGAGTGCTGTCAATGTCGACCAGAAGGTCAAGGATGCCGTCATAAAAGCGCATCAGGAACTCTCTCAGCTGAAGCATCAGGTGCACTGACGTTCAAGTTGTCTCGTCGGGAAGGTTCGTCCGTCGTTCGGTTCTCCCTGTGCGTGGTTTGCATTATGATGCGCAAGCTATTAACAAAAACAACAGGGAGACAGGTATGGTGGACGACCACCCGCTTTTGTGGACACCCAGCGCCGAGCGCATTGCGAGCAGTCGGCTGACCCACTTCATGCAATGGCTGGCCACTGAGCACGGCCTGAAATTTTCCGATTACGAGGCGCTGTGGGAGTGGTCAGTGGATGATCTTGAGCGCTTCTGGTCCCTGATCTGGATTTACTTTGATATCAAGAGCTCCACACCCTTCCAGGAAATTTTATCCACCCATGCGATGCCGGGCGCGGAATGGTTTACTGGCAGTCGCCTGAATTTTGCCGAGCAGCTCTTCCGCTTCAATACAGCCGGCTCAAGTGCAGACAAAGTCGCCGTGGTGGCCGAGTCCGAGGTGCGTGCGCGGGTGACGCTGAGTTGGCGCGAGGTGCGCGAGCAGGTGACAGCTGTGGCGAGCGCCCTGCGCGGCATGGGTGTGGTGCCGGGCGATCGTGTGGTGGCTTATCTGCCCAACACGCCTGAGGCCGCTATCGCTTTTTATGCGTGCGCAAGTATTGGCGCGGTCTGGTCATCCTGCTCGCCCGACATGGGTAGCGCCAGCGTGCTGGATCGCTTCCGTCAAATTGATCCCAAGGTCCTGATCGCCGTCGATGGTTATCGCTACGGCGGCAAGGATTTCAATCGCATGGAAGTGGTCGAGACCATGCGCACCGAGCTCAAGACGCTCGAGCACACCATTCTGTTCCCGTATCTGAATCCGGCAGCCACACTGCCTGGCGTCACCACCTGGAATACGCTGCTGGCGCATCCCACAGGCGGCGAGATGCAATTCGAGCAGCTGCCCTTCAATCACCCCCTGTGGATTGTCTATTCATCAGGAACCACGGGGATGCCCAAGCCTATCGTGCATGGTCATGGCGGCACCCTGATCGAAACGCTCAAAGCCCATGTCTTGCATCTGGATCTCGGCGAGGATGACCGCTTTCTGTGGTTTTCCACCACCGGCTGGATCATGTGGAACTCGCAGGTCACCGGCTGGATGGTGGGCTCAACCATTTGTCTCTACGATGGCAATCCGGGTTATCCCGACATGAACCGCCTGTGGCGTTTTGCGGATGAAATGCAGCTGACTTTTTTCGGCATCGGCGCGGCTTATTTTTCCAACTGCATGAAATCCGGGATCGAGCCGGGCAAGCAATTCAATCTTTCCCATCTCAAAACCGTCGGTGCGACCGGTTCACCACTGGTCACCGAAGCCTATCAATGGGTTTATCAGCATGTGAAGCAGGACATCATGCTGGCCTCGATCAGTGGCGGCACCGATATCGCTGCGGCCTTTGTAGGTTCCTGTCCGATTTTGCCGCTCTATGCGGGCGAGATGCAATGCCGCACATTGGGCGTGGCCGTGCATGCGCTTGATGATCACGGTGAGTCACTGATCGATGCAGTTGGCGAGCTGGTCGTGACCGAGCCCATGCCCTCCATGCCACTGTATTTCTGGAATGATGCGGGCGACAAGCGCTATCTGGAGAGTTATTTCGAGCATTACACCGGCCTGTGGCGGCATGGCGACTGGATACGCATCACACCGCGTGGTGGTGCGGTGATTTATGGACGTTCTGATGCGACGATCAATCGTCATGGTATCCGCATGGGCACGGCAGAAATCTATCGCGTGGTCGAAGATCTTCCCGAGATCCTCGACAGCATGGTCGTCGATCTGGAATATCTCGGCCGCGAATCCTGGATGCCTCTGTTTGTGGTGTTGCGTGAAGGTGTGGTGTTCGATGAGGCGCTGGATCAGCGCATCCGCGAAAAAATTCGTACCCAACTCTCGGGCCGGCATGTGCCGAACGATATCTATGCAGTGGCCGAGGTTCCACGGACACTGACAGGTAAAAAGATGGAGCTGCCGATCAAGAAACTGCTGTTGGGTATGCCGCTGGAGAAAGTGGCGAATCCGGATGCGATGAGCAATCCCGGGTGTCTGCAGTGGTACTCCGCCTTTGCAGCACAGCGCAAGACAGCCTGAGCGCCAAGCTGCACAGGTTCAGCGCCTGTCGCGTTAGGCGGCCGGCGGCGGTGCACCGCCTTGCCTTATGAGCTGTGCTGTCTTCGTCGGTTCGCCTTGCCAACGACTAACGAGACTGGCGCTTGGTCAGGCGCCGACGATCCATCCTTCCAGTGCATCATGGGGCGGCAGACCGTAGCCAGTAGCGCGGCGCTGCCATCCCCACGCGGCGAGCAGCGCGCACACTACCGCGTCCAGTAAATCGCCGCTGCCGTCGTCGAGCAGCGCTCGACGGTGTTTTCCTGCATCCAGTGCGATTCCCTGCGGATAATCACCTTGCTCGAGCGCTTTGATAATGGCGAGTCGCGCTGCGCGGCGTTCCGGTGTCTGCATCGCACGTGCATCGTTTTTGTAGGACGCCCGGGTGATCGCTCGAGCGACCATGCCGGGGTAGGCCTCCAGCGCAATCCGATCCGGATCGGCGTCGTGCATGAAGGGAATTGACACGCCTGCCGCCAGCAACATGGGGGCACCCGCATGCAACATGTAAGCAACGGGTGGATTGACCCATTTCATTGATGATGACGAGCCGGATATCAGGTCAGTGGCGCGGTGAATGAACTTGCTGCCGACCGGCCGGGCGTCGCAAACTGCTTTGAAGGTTTCTCGCAATTCACTGCGGGTGCGTGTGGCGATGAGCTCAATGAGATCGGCCCACGCTGTCGGCCAGCCGAGCTGTACGATCAGCTCGCGTGGAAAAGAAAACGGAAAATCAAATCCCGCCAGCCACGGGCCAGGCTGCCGCAGCCACGCTGAAAACTGGTCAAAATCATGCAAGGTTGTCAGGCCACTGAGCGTAAAGCTGTGTCCGACGAGATGACCTGACGCAATCGTGATGCCTTTGCTGCGGCGTGGCGCCGATGTGAAATCGACGCCGTGCAGCAGTGGAGAAATGCCTGACTTAGCGCGCGGGGCGGGCATCCGGCAATACGACGTTCACATCCAGCACCTCAAGGTTGCCCTGTCGGTCCAGTGAAATCTTCACGTCTTCCGGATTAATGTTTACATATTTGGAAATGACACTAATCAGTTCCCGGTGCAGCGCCGGCAAAAACTCGGGTCCACTGTTGAGGTTGTGCTCATGCGCGATGATGATTTGCAGGCGTTCCCTGGCAGACGTCGCCGAAGATTTTTTTTCGTTTTTGAAAAAGAAGGAGAGTAGTGACATGATCACTTGCCTCCAAAGAGACGAGACAAAATTCCGGGCTTTTCATAATCCGCGAATCGCAGGGCTCGCTCTTCACCGAGGAAGCGGGCAACGACATCTTTGTAAGCCTCGGATACTTCGCTGCCGTCAATATGGATTGCGGGATTGCCCTGATTCGAGGTTCATCACCGGTTTGCGCGCGCCGCGACTTTGCCTGAATAATGCCAAGAATACGATCCGAGTCTCGCACCGAGGAGACTTCAGGATTGGTGACGATGATGGCTTCATCGGCAAATGTCAGCGCCATGACCGCACCGCGTTCGATACCGGCGGGTGAATCGCAGACGATGTATTCAAAACCGGAGGCGCGAAGTTCGTCAAGGATGCGCTCCACACCATCTTCGGTAAGCGCATCCTTGTCGCGTGTCTGCGAGGCAGGCAGTACGTACAAGTTATCGCAGTGCTTGTCCTTGATCAGCGCCTGGGTCAGCGTGGCTTCGCGGTTGATCACATTAATCATGTCGTACACCACGCGGCGCTCGCAGCCCATGATCAGGTCCAGATTGCGCAGGCCGACATCGAAATCGATGACGGCAGTCTTATGCCCGCGCAATGCAAGGCCGGATGCGAAGCTGGCGCTGGAGGTGGTTTTGCCGACGCCCCCCTTACCGGAGGTTACAACGATTATTTTTGTCACAAAAAACTCCTTTGCTGAGGAAGCACCATCAGATAAAAAATCATTTCACTTCAATGGGCACCATATCGAGATGCTCGTCTCGCAGTCGGATCTGCACGGCCTTGCCGGACAGTTCCTTGGGCCAGCCCTCATCGAAAGTGCGGTACACGCCGGCGATGGAGACCAACGCGGCTTCCATGGACAACGAAAAAATACGGGCCTGCGCGTTACCGGCAGCGCCAGCCAGTGCCCGGCCACGGAGCGGTGCATAGACATGAATGCTGCCATCAGCGATGACTTCTGACCCGGCATTGACCGCAGCAGTCACCACGAGATCGCAGCCGCGCGCATAAATGCGCTGTCCGCCCCGCACGGGTGTATCGACCACCATCGTGCTGACGGGCGGGGCTGCGGTTACCGCCTCAGACGCTGGCTTGGCTTTTTCTTCTCTGGCGGGTTCGGATTGAGGCGGCGAGGGCGGTGGTGTCAGCTCAAACTGTCGTGAGGTATCCACACGATCGATACTCAGGCCATGCGTACGGATTTCATCTTCAAGGCTGGCGGGTACATTGCGAACGGCAACCGGATTCAGACGATGCGACTTGAAAAGCGCAATCAATCGTAGCCAATCGATCTGTCCCGGCGCCGGCAGCGGCGCTGCGGGCGCAAAGTCAAGCAGGGTGAATTCATCTTCGAAGTAATCGGGCGCTCCGGCGGTCAGATGCGCTAACGCTGAAGACAGTTTGTCGTAGTCGGTGTCGCCTATGAGGGCAGCAACAGCGACCACCGTGGATATCTTGATTTCCAGCGGCTTCCTGGCTTGGTTCTTTGACATACAGTCCCGGGCTTGTAACGACCGCTCGTCCGGTACCGGAGGAGTCGGGGCAAGACCGCGCTTGCCGGCCGTAATTATACCTGCGCTCTCCCTCTTCTTTGCGTATGCGCAAAACAATCTGCCCCGCCGCAGCATAGCGGCATTTGGCCAGCAAGTCGTGCCAGCCACATCAATCCCGCTGGGGTCAGAGTTGTGATGATGGGTATTTGTGATTTCTCAAAGCCGTGTCATCGTTGAATGACAAACTGAATCAAGCGGGTCTCGGCAGCGATCGGCATTCCCTTCGTGTTTTTACATCGGCGTTTTTGCGTCTTTCCGGTGCGCGTCAGGTGCTCGCTGGCGTGATCGTGAGTACCGTTTTTTTCTGATTCTCCATTGATCTCAAGGAGCCATAATGCATAAAACACAGCAGCACAATCCAGTGGTTGATATGGTTCAGTACCAACTGGATGCATCGATACAACTGGCCGATGTTGTATTTTCCGGGACTGAAAAAATTGATAGGGCCGTGCTGGACGTCACGCATCAGGCAGTTGACAGTCAGCTCAAGCTGGTGCGTGCGATTGCGAACATGCGTGACCCATCAAAAATGGCGGACTTGCAACAGGCGATTGCCCACCGACCAGAAAAAGCCATGCATTGCCACCAGCAAATCGTGGCGGCGTTGGTCGAAATGCAAACAGAGTTCGGTCGGTCTGTGCGTGAATACATCGATCGCGTTAGTCACACGGCGGCGGAACAGGTCGAGTCTGCTCAGCATCAGGCAGCATCCGGGCTGAGGCAGTCAGGCGATGCAATGGCCAACCCGTTTACGGGCATGATGGGCGTGTGGGAACAAGCTTTCCGGGAAGCGAGCCGTTTTGCGACTCAAAATATGACTGTGGCGCGGAATAATGTGGAATCCGCTGCAAATTATGCGCGCGATGCCGTATCAAGAACCGCTGAGCACGTGGTCGAGGAAGAGGATCATCCACATGCCCATAAAAGAGCGACCGCGAGCAAGAAAAAATAAAGATAAGACAGAAACTCGGATGGGTTCCTTTATTGGACCCATCCGATTTTTGTCAGCGCCTCGTGATCAGTGCTTCCCCAAGCGACAATATACGTATCGAATACCTTGAGCAACAATATACGCATCGCGTATCTTGAGTGATCTCTGGGCACATCGTACTGAGAAATCACCGCGTTACCGTGGTTCCGATGTCGGATCTAGACCGCTGCGATCGGGTTCCATTCTTTACTGATTTCTGTTCCTGCGGCTCGTGCTGCCGCTTCACGAGCGCGCTTTCCTGCTGCTTTGGAGCGCGAGCTGGAGGGCGGTAGGCGACGCAGTGTACGCAGGGAATCGATGTCCTTGATACCTATCGAGCGTTGATCCACTGTGATCAAACCGATTTCATTGAACGCGGACAGGGTGCGGCTGACTGTCTCTAGCGTCAACCCGAGATAGCTGCCGATTTCATGGCGTGTCATGCGCAGATTGAACAGCTTGCTGGAATAACCCATCTCGGCAAAGCGCTCCGAAAGTGATACCAGGAAGCGCGCCACCCTCGCTTCGGCCGACAGTGCCCCGAGCATGCTGACCATGGCCTGTTCACGTACCAGTTCCCGGCTCATGACGCTGTACATTGCATGCTCAAGCTCGATGTAAGACCGACCCAGCGCAGTGAATTTCTTGAATGGCAGGAGGATGAGATCGCAGTTTGACAAAGCAACTGCTTCAGACGAGTAGCGCTTGGTGTGTATGCCATCCACGCCGAAAAGATCCCCTTTCATCGGGAAGCTGAGTACTTGCTCATTGCCATACTCATCAATCAGCACCGTTTTAAGAAATCCTGAATGGACGATGAACAAGGTATCAAACGGCTGGCCGATCGTGTGTATGCGTTGTCCGGTCTTGAATTGAACGTGCTGAAAAAGAAATTCTTCGTCGTTGACAGAGGGTGCTGCAGGTATGCGGAGCAAATCGCAAAGTTCTTTGAGATTCGACCATAATTTTCCTTGCCGTTGCCAGCCGGCTTCGCTTGATGCCGTATGCTGAATGGCATTCGTGGTACCGGGACGTGGCTCGGAAATTTGTATTGATGTCATGGTCATCTCCTGATGTTGAGGGCTGAGTGAATTTGTCGTGTTTCCCTTCATCTCATGCGCTGTCGTCGTACGCTTCAGAGCGTCGGTTTGCAGCATGCTTTGTTCGGGATGGAAATCTGATCGAGTCACGGTAAGTAATCCTTTGAATGTTCACTGTCACCTGGCAGTTGTGTGTGAGATTTTCGGTTTCTTCACATCATGCGCTTTGCGAGTGGGTAGTATCGCTACGGCGTGTTTCGATGGCTATCGGGCTGCTCTGAATACCATTCAAGGCAGTACTGAGCTTCGTTAGGGCTATTCCTATCTTCGCAATTTTGTTCAATTGATCTTTGATTCGCATGAAACTCAAGGCTTGAATTTTTCGAGCAAACCCTGCACGACGGCGTATTGAACCAACTCTGCCAGCGAACTACTTCCCATTTTTTGCAGGATGCGTGTCTTGTGTGTGCTGACTGTCTTCACCGACAAGTGAAGAAGCGCTGCAATCTCCGTCACCGACTTTCCCGATACGAGAAAGTTGAATACTTCGAATTCTCTGTCGGACAATGATTTGTGAGGCATGTCGAGTCGAGTCGGCATGGCATCCATGGCAAGCTGTTCAGCGACGTCCATGCTGATGTAGGGTCGGCCATGATGTACCTTGCGGATTGCTTTGACGAGTTCGGTACCTGCGCTCTCTTTGGTCATGTAGCCCAGCGCCCCTGCTCGAATCGCGCGCGCAGCATACTGATTCTCGTCGTGCATGGTCAGCACCAGAATCGCAACTTGGGGAAACTCATCTTTGATTTGCCTGATCAGATCCATGCCGCCACGACCAGGCATGGACAGATCCATCACCAGAACGTCGAAATCACCTTTGCGAACCAATGCGAGTACTTCAAACCCGTCACTCGCTTCAGCCATCACTTCGATATCGTCTGCCTTGCTCAGTATGTGTTTGAGGCCTTCACGCATGAGCGCGTGATCATCTGCAATCACTGCCCGGATCATTTCCAGCTCATCCTGTTTGCCCGGCTCGCCGCCACGTCGTTTTTTGCACGTTGCATCTCAGATACTCCAGCGCAATTTAAGATGTGTCTTGGGAATTATTTTCATCACGGTTTCCTTTTAGTAACAAAATGACAACACATATGGTAAATGTATCAGCTTTTGACACAGCTACCTATATGATTCGGATCAAAAATCTGTTCTTACCGGGAATTTTGTGCTTGTTTTTTACAGTTTGTTCCCGCGTAGAATTAGATGTGTTTTCTGAGTGAAATATTTGGTTGTTATGCTCATGGGCGTGTGCCTTGCTATTGGCGAACGAGAACATCGCGCCGCTGCTACACTGCGCACACTATTTCTTGCTCTATTGAAATTTCAGACTATCGACAGGACGGACGCGGCGCCATGAAAATCGGACCGGATGAAATCGGGCACATCATTCAACTGGCGATTGCGCCCGTGTTTTTACTCACGGGTGTTGGAACCAACATGCTGGTGCTCACCAACCGTCTCGCACGGATCATTGATCGCTACCGCACGCTGGAGGAGCGTCTGGGGGGGTGGGATGTTCAGCCTGCCAGACAGGCCACGGCGGCTGAACAGGCAGAGCTAAATATGCTGTTCAAGCGAGCCCAAAAAATAAATCGTGCGATTTTTTTGTCGACGAGTTGCGCACTGCTGATCTGTATGGTGGTGGCGACGCTCTTCGTTGCAGACGCGCTGAATCTGAGACTGAGTCTGGTAATTGCGAGCTTGTTCGTTCTGGCCATGATGGCGCTTACTGCCAGCTTTATTTATCTGTTGCGAGAAGTATTTCTGGCCACGGGCTTTCTGGACGAGCAGCACCAACAATATGCCCATCAGCCTCGGCAAGACTGACTAGCACTGTGGGTGCTTAACTTTTTGAAATCAGCTTGCAAGATTGCTCGAACAGCGGATGGCCGCGCAGCGCAAACTTATCGCAGATGGTCAGATGATTGGTGCCTTCCAAAGCGATATCGCCCCGATGGGCTTCTCTCCACTGGCTGGCAATCAAGGCAGTCTGGCGCTTGAACTCGGAAGATTCGAGATCACCTACCGAAGTAATAAACGGTATCGGATGCGACTGCGGCATGTAGCCGGGAGAGATTCGTAGTGCATTGGCTTGCGTAATTTTCAAATCGTTATTTACGAACGCGGCATAACGAACCGGCTCGAGGTCATACAGACCGGACATCAATATGCCGGCCTTGATCAGATGGGCGGGCAGATCATGATCAAATTTATTCCATTGGGCTGCCATCATCATCGCTGCCAGGTGCGCACCGGCGGAATGGCCAGCAACGACAATGCGATTGCGGTCACATTCATATCGTGCCGCGTTTTGGTATAGCCAGGCAAATGCGCGCAGCTGCTGGCGCGTGATTTCTTCAATCGAGGCCTCGGGTGCGAGCGTGTAATTTGTCAGCGCGACATTGAATCCTGCCTCGTGATAGCCGGGCACAATAAAAGTAAAGTCGGATTTGTCGAGGGAGCGCCACCATCCACCATGGATGAAGACCAGCAGAGGCGCCCCCGGGCGCGGGGCTGGATAGAAATCGAGCCGCTCGCCAGCGGCACTACCGAAGGGAATATCGAGTACCCCTGCGTGGGTGCGTCTGACCAGTGCGGACGCATTTTGCCAGCGCGTGAATAGCTGCGGATGATCGGGAATCTCCGCACGGGCATTGTATTGGCGGGTGTAATACTGGGCTCTGGATTCCGGCGTGACACTGAAATTTTGATCTTTATAGGACATAGCGAGTCTCTGCGTTTTTTATTTGACTTAAGAGTTTATTGCTTTTCAACCTTTGTGCAAAGCGCTACCGCTGGACTGACTCATCCCCTAGACCGCGTGCTTTACACGTTTGTTGCAGCCGAGTAGCCGCAGATGCTAAACTTTCACTACTGAAAGTGCTCCGGCCTGACTACCGTCAGGCCGAGTTAAACGGGAAACAGGGGTTCCTTGGAACAACCTGTGCTGTCCCCGCAACGGTAAGCAAACGTACGCCATGTACTAGCTCATTCGATATGCCACGGATCTTGAATCTGGAAGGCCAATGAGTAAGGTTTGCTAGCCCGGATACCGGCTCTCAGTCAGGAGATCGTTGGCTGCGAGGTCTGCGATTTAAGAGGTCCAGTACCCACGGTGGAAATGGGTGTGCGGCCTGCCAAAGTTGGAGTTCCCATGTTCCTTTCTTCTCCGAGAGCGGTAGCGTTCGCTTGCGCGTCCTGCTCCGTCTTGTTTTCTTGCGTTATTCCCGTCTATGCGGCCGACAGGTCACTTCAGCCCGTTACGGTTACAGCCACCAAATATGAATCTGATGCGGACAAGCTCCCGGCCTACATCACTGTTATCACCAGAGAGCAAATAGCTGAAGCCAATGTGCAGACGGTCAATGAAGCCATCATGCGTATAGGCGGTGTTACTGGCCGCACCAGTCTCACGGGTGGCAACGAACAAAGCATCGATCTGATGGGGTTCGGTGACACGAGTAATCTGAATACCGTGATTATTGTTGACGGCATACCGCTGAGAGAAGGCGATGCAACCGAGATTCGGCTTTCCGGCATCCCTGTCGAAAGCATCGAGCGGATTGAGATTCAGCGTGGTTCGGCGAGTGTGCTGTATGGCGAGGGCGCTACCGCAGGTGTCATCAATATTGTTACCAAGGGCAGTTCCTACGGTAAGGCGAATGCCAATACGGCCAGTGCTTATCTCGGTGCGGGCACCTTTGGTACGCGAGAATATCGCCTGAACGCATCGCGCACGATGGGTGCTTTTGACTTGCAGTTTTATGGCATGGATCGTCAGTCGGATGGTTTTCGTACGCACTCTGCGAATGACAACCAAAGCGGTAACTTATCGATAAAATTTACCGATAAGTCATTTCGTGCCGGTTTGAGTATCCGAAGAGAGGATAATTTCACCCAGACGCCCGGTCCGCTTACATTGAGTGAATTCAGCCAAGATCGACGCGCTGCGCAGGCTTCGTCGGTAAGTAACAATACTTGGGCGGGTGCAAATGTCAGCAGATACGCAACTTTTGCCGAAACTGAGTTAGCCGGAGTAATTTGGCGCCTCGATGCTCAGCTTAGAAAACGCGATGACGCTGCTGTTGCAGTCCTGGCGGGGACGCTAAATCGATTGACATTTTTAAGTGATAATCAGTTTTTATCTCTCAATGCCAGCCGTTCGGACGAAAATGACTTCGCGAAGAATAATTGGATCGTGGGCGCAGAAAAAAGCGACTGGAGACAAGACCGATATTTCCCTGACAGCACCATCAGTACGCATGATCTTCTCAAGTCGAATTCATTGAGTTTTTTCATCAAAGACGATCTTGATCTTAAGCGATTCGATACCCGTATTTCACTAGGATATCGAACTGAACTGAATGACCGATCACAGTTACAGGTTCCAAATGACTACCTTCTAGAGCGAGAGCGGAGGCGGTCTGCCTGGGAGTTGGGCATTGCTAAAAACGTCACGCCTGATCAGGTCGTGTTCGCACGAGTGGCCCAGAGCTATCGATTTGCCAATATCGACGAACTGGCAACAGCCACATGGGATGGTACGAAAACTATCGAACTACGTCCCCAGACCTCACGTGACAAAGAGATCGGGTGGCGTCATCAAGCTGAATCAGGACAGCGTTTTTCTATGAGAGCTTATGAGAGCGTGCTGGATGATGAAATAATTTATGACACGGTGAACTTCGCAAATATCAACCTTGATCCCACAGTGCGCCGAGGCATGGATATCGATTATTCATTCCCAATGAGTTCATCACTAAGCCTTGCTTCATCTGCGTCTTTCAGAGATGCACGATTCCGGTCGGGGCAATATGCTGGACTCAAGGTGCCGATGTCAGCGCGTGAGGTTCTCTCAATTCGGTTGCTTTGGAAACCATTTACCGGACATGCCTTGGGTGTTGATACGCAATGGGTAGCTAAACAGCAGGTGGCCGGCGATTTCAACAACCAGAACACAATGCCGGGCTATGCCACGACGGATCTCCGCTACACCTACAAACAAGGTACTGTTGAGTTATCTTTAGTTCTGAAAAATATTTTTGACCGTAGCTACTACGCTTATTCAACCAGAGCCTACACAAGCGACTTTTCGAGTATCTACAATGCGGTTTATCCCGATCCTGGGCGCGCTCTTTGGATGTCAGCACGAGTGCACTTTTAAATTTGGGTGGGGACGTGCTGACAAGATTATCTAAAAGCAGGTCGTTATTTGGCTTCATCCCAGCAGAGTTTTGTTGGTGGAGCGCCAGCATCCTTACCGGGCTGATCGTGCTGTGGCTTGCGCTAAATTGTGGGGGCCTGGGTTGCTCTGATTTTTTCTTGCTGCCACCCGATATTCGCGGAATGCGCGCAGAGCGTGTACTGGCAGCCTTTGTCGTCGGCGGACTGTTATCGCTTGCGGGCGCGTTGATGCAGCTCCTGCTCAGAAATCCACTGGCCGACCCTTATGTGCTGGGTGTCTCCGGGGGTGCGGCTGCCGGCGCATTGACCTTCAGTTTGCTCTTGCCTGCTTCGGCGGTGATCTACAGTCTGCAGTCAGGTGCCTTGCTCGGCGCGCTGTTGGCGACGGCACTGCTTCTGGTTCTGGCTCGTCGCAGTTTCGTCCATGAGATCGTGCTGGACTCGGGCACGGGTGGTATTCGCCTGATTTTGACCGGGGTGATGATCTCGGCTGGTTTTGGTGCCTTGATTATCTTGCTGCTGGCGCTGTCTCCGGATGCGCAGTTGCGTGGCACATTGTTCTGGCTCATGGGCGAGCTGGACTCTTCGGAATTTGTTGCTTCGGCATGGCTGGTCTTGCTGGTGGCATGTATCTGGTCCTTTACCAAGGCAGCAGCACTGAATGTGCTCTCGCACGGCGAGGTAACGGCGCACTTACTGGGTTTCAATGTACAGCGACTTCAGGTCAGTCTGCTTCTGATTGCCTCAGTAGCCACCGCAGCCGCCGTGGCGGTCGCCGGCACCATAGGTTTCATCGGCTTGGTCGTTCCTCATGCGCTACGTCTTGTGATTGGTAATGATCAGCGCGTCCTGTTACCTGCTGCCGTGCTGACCGGCGGTATGGCTCTGACACTGGCCGATCTTTTGGCACGCAGTATTGCGGCGCCTGTACAACTGCCCGTCGGTGTGATTACTGCGCTCATTGGTGTGCCTGTATTTCTGGTGTTGCTGGCACGGAGCCGCTCATGACGCTATTGGAAGTGAGGGCGCTTGAAATTGACGTGGGTCATCGACGGCTGATACAAAACCTTGATTGGCACATGGGTCGTGGTGAATTCTGGTGTGTGCTCGGCAAAAATGGTGCGGGCAAAACGACGCTGCTGCAAGTTATTGCGGGTCTTCGGTCACCCTCAAAAGGTCATATTCAATTGTGCGGTGATCTGCTGCAAAGCACGCCCCTGGCTTTGCTCGCACGGCGTCGTGGGTTGATGATGCAGCAACCAGTCGATGTGTTTGCCCACACGGTGTTTGATACGGTCGCCATTGGTCAGGTCATGGGACCTTCTCTGGAAAATGACGGATCGCTGGGTGAAGCGGCTGCCGTCACTGCAGCACTCGAACAAGTGGATATGGCAGGTAGTACGGGGCGCAGCGTGCTCACGCTGTCGGGTGGCGAGCGCCAGCGCGTTGCACTGGCAGCACTGCTGGTGCAGGCGCCTGAGCTCATGCTGCTGGATGAGCCGGTATCGCATCAGGATGTAGCGCAGCAATTGCGGGTGATGCAGCTGCTGCGTGAACTCTCAGCCGATCACGCCGTGATAGCCAGCTGCCACGATATCAATCTGGCGAAACGCTTTGCGACTCATGCGCTGGTGCTGGGTGAGGGGCAGCACTGGTTGGGGGCGGTTGAAGACATCTTGGTGCCGGCCATATTGAGCATGGCATTTGGCTGCGAGTTCATGCACCAGGGAGACTGGTTGGTGCCGTTTCACGAAAGTAGCGGTAAGGCCGGAGGCATGGTTTGAAAATCAGTCGGCGGACGCAAGGAGTCCTCAGGCTTTGGGCCACAGTACCATCTGGGTACAACGAAACAGCGCGATGGTTTTGCCAGCAGCACTGACGGTTGCATCCCACACCTGCGTTGTACGACCCAGATGAACGGGGGTGGCGATACAGTCCACTTTACCTTCGCGAGCGGTGCCTAAAAAATTACTCTTGAGCTCAATGGTGGTGAAACTGTTCGCACCTTCCGGCAGCGTGATCATGCAGCCATAGCCGCAAGACGTATCAGCCAGCATGATGATCGAGGCAGCATGCAGATAGCCATTGGGTGCCAGATGATGGGGCTTGATATCGAAGCCAGCTTTAATTTCCTGAGTGCTCGCAGAGACGATGTCAAATCCCAGCAAATCCGGCAGCGTGCCGCGCTGGCGCTCATGTAATTGCTTGGTTGGTAGAGTGGTCATTGTTGTTCCCGAAAATGAATGGCTTGCTGCGTTATGTGTGGGTATTTATGGCGTTGCAATTGGTCGGTGCTTGCGTACGATGTCAATCTGCTCGCAGAGATCCGACATCGCCGCCAGCATGCGTGGCGTGGGGCGATTCAATTGCTTGCCATTGACTTTGAAGAGATGCTGTTGACGCACTGCCTTGAGCGAGGCGAGCTTGTTCCAGCGCTCGAACCCATCTGTTTCATCACTGACCAGAATGGCGTCCGGGTTGACTGAAACCACGGCTTCCCGGCTGACCGTGGGTGCAAGCTGCGTCAGACCACCGAACACATTCGTCGCACCGCACAGCGTGAGGGCTTGCGAAACGAGATGTTGCCCGTTGAGCGTCATCAGTGGCGATGGCCAGATTTGATAGAACACCGAGACCGGCGTGCGGCCCTGATATCGCTTGCTCAATACGACCAGAGCCTGCCTGAAGTCGGCCGCCGCATCGCGACCTTGCGTGCTGCCAGCGAGTGTGGCCAGGCGCTCGAGGGTCGTCGCAATGTCCTCGAAGCGCCGTGGTTCACTTTCGAACACGGCGTAGCCCTGTTTTCGGAGCTGGGCAATTTGTCTCGGGTTATTGCCACTGGCCCAGGCAACGATCAGATCAGGTTTCAGCAGGGTGATGCGTTCCATGTCAAGCCGTGCGCTGTTACCTGCCGAAGGTAGTTGCGATGCTTGGGCGGGATAATCGCTGCCTGAGGAAACGCCAATGATTTTTTTACCAGCGCCAGCGTCGAACAACAGCTCGGTCGCGTGGGGCGCAAGGCTGACGATGCGCTGAGCCGGTGCCGAGAGGATGACACGATGACCGCTGTCATCGATAACCGAAATTTCTGCATTCGCGCTGGAGAAAACAAAAACAAACAGCAGGATTGCCAGCGTCGCTTCAGACCAGAAGTCAAATAGCCTCATACCTCAAGGTTATCGATCAGGCGAGTCGCACCGAGTTTCGCTGCAGCCAGCGTAACCAGAGGCTCGTTTTGCGCCAGATCGCCCGCAGTCGGAGGTTGAAGATCAATACGTTTGCGTATGGCGACATAGTCCGGATGCCAGCCACGATCTTTCAGGCATTGCATTGCCTTGTTTTGCAGGAGCGAGATATCGAGATTGCCGCTGCGGATTTCATCGGCAATCGTATTGAGCTCTCGGAACAGCACGGGCGCTTCGGCACGCTCTGTCTCTGACAGATAGCTGTTACGCGACGACAGTGCCAGACCATCTTCGGCGCGATAGGTCTCTGCCGCGATGATTTGGGTCGGCAGTGCGAATTGGCGCGCCATATTCCGGATGATCATCAGCTGCTGGTAATCCTTCTTGCCGAACACCGCAACCCCCGGCTGCACGCAAGAGAAGAGCTTGAGTACGACGGTCGTCACGCCATTGAAAAAGCCCGGTCGGAATTCACCTTCGAGAATATTGCCCAGATCCGGTGGCGGCTGCACACGAAACTCTTGCGGCTCGGGGTAGAGATCTTTTTCGGTCGGAGCGAAGAGGACGTAGACGCCCTCTTTCTCAAGCTTGTCGATATCCGCGGCGAAGGTGCGTGGGTATTTTTCGAAATCCTCATGGGGCCCAAATTGCAGGCGGTTGACGAAAATTGAGGCCACTACTGGATCACCATGTTTGCGTGCAAGCCGCATCAGACTCAGATGACCGTCGTGCAGATTGCCCATGGTGGGAACGAAGACCGTACGCAGCTGACCACGCAACTGGTCTCGCAGCTCGTCAATCGAAGAGATGATTTTCATCAGGTCAGGATCATCAGATGGGGCGGGGATCTGGTTTGTTTTGCCAGTAACTCAGCACCGCAGGTTAATTCGGTGAATAGGAGAGGCGCACATAGATGGGCGCGAATGCTTCAGCCTGGGTGATCTCGATCAGCGTTTCTTTTGCCAGCTCCAGCAGCGCGATGAAATTGACGACGACGACAGGCACGCCACGAGAGGGATCGAAGAGCTCATGGAACTCGACGAATTTTGCCGATTGCAGATGACGCAGTATGGCGCTCATATGTTCACGTACCGACAATTGTTCGCGCGATATCGTATGCCTTTCCGTCAGCTTGGCGCGGCGTAGCAGGTCGCTCCATGCGCTTTGCAGATCGATGACATCGACATCCGGAAAGCGCGTGACAACCGCCTGGTCCACAAAAATCTGCGTGCGAACAAAATCGCGCCCGACTTGTGGCAGCGCGTCCAACTGGAATGCAGCCAGTTTCATTTGTTCATATTCGAGCAGGCGGCGTACCAGTTCCGCGCGCGGATCAGCGGGTTCTTCGCCTGAATCTACTTTTCTCGAGGGCAGCAGCATGCGCGACTTGATTTCGATCAGCATGGCCGCCATCAACAGGTAATCCGCCGCGAGCTCGAGATTGCGCTTGCGAATCTGCTCGATGTAACCCAGGTACTGCACAGTGACCTGGGCGAGCGGTATATCGAGGATGTTGAAGTTTTGCTTGCGAATCAGATAAAGCAGCAGGTCGAGCGGTCCCTCGAAGGCCTCAAGGAAAACTTCCAGCGCATCGGGTGGAATGTAGAGGTCCGTAGGGAGCTTGAACAGCGGCTCACCATACAGCTTGGCGAACGCAACGTTGTCAACCACCATCGGTTCAAGAGCGGCGACGTGATCGCTCTCCAGGACATCACCCATAGCGTGAGCAGGCGCGCTCATTCGTGGCTCTGGTAGACGTAGGCAGATTGGGGTACGCGAGACTCTTGCGAGCGACGCATATTGTCGAGGTCGATCGGCTCCTTGTCCCAGAGACGGGAGCGCCCGTCGCGCTGGCCTTCCTCAATTGCCGGATTTTTTTGTTTCATATCACCGAGAAATTGCGTGAATTCGGAAACATAGCCACTTTTCTTCATGAACCAACCCATAGCCTGACCCGCCGAAAAAACTTGAAGGCGTATTCTACCCCGACTACACCTTACCGAATTCGCATTCCCGGCTGGGCGCCGGGCCATGGCTCGAGGATGTAGATGCCCGGATCGGCCTTTTCATCGGCGGCTGAGGCAGCCAGCACCATGCCCTCGGAAATGCCGAATTTCATCTTGCGCGGTGCCAGATTGGCAACCAGTACGGTCAGCTTGCCTTTCAGTGCTTCGGGCTGGTAGGCCGATTTGATCCCGGAAAACACATTGCGCAGGCGCCCCTCACCCACATCCAGCGTGAGGCGCAGCAGTTTGTCCGAGCCATCGACCTGTTCGCAATCAACAATTCGGGCGATGCGCAGATCGATCTTGGCAAAGTCATCGATGCGGATTTCTTCGGCGAGGGCTTCGATCCCGGGGGTTGCTGATGATGCGTCCGCTTCTGCGGCGGGCGCTTCGAAGAGTTGGTCCAGCATCGCTGGTTCCACCCGGGTCATCAGATGGGTGTAGGGACGAATAGCATGCTGGTCGGGCAAAGCCTTTGCTGCATCCTCCCAGCGCAGCGGCGAAATACCAAACAGTGATTCCACTTGCGTTGCCAGCGATGGCAGCACGGGTTTCAGGTAGACGGTCAGGACACGGAAAGATTCCAGCAAGCGGCTGCACACTTCCTGCAATTTTGCGTTGTTGGCGGGATCCTTGGCCAACTCCCAGGGTTTATTGGCATCGACGTAGGCATTGATGGCATCCGCTTGCTCCATGATCAACCGCAGTGCTTTGCCATATTCTCGCGCTTCATAGAGTGCAGCCACCTCGTCGCCCGCACTTCGGAGGCGGACGAGAAAAGGATCCTCGGCGCTCGCCCAGTGCATGCTCAACCGGCCATCAAATTTTTTCGTGATAAAGCCAGCGGCACGGCTGGCGATGTTGATGTATTTGCCGATCAGGTCGCTGTTCACGCGTGCAATGAAATCTTCCGGATTGAAATCCACATCTTCGACATGGGCGTTCAGTTTGGCGGCGATGTAGTAGCGCAGCCAGTCGGGATTCATGCCGATGTCGAGATAGCGCAGCGGCGAGATGCCTGTGCCGCGTGATTTCGACATTTTTTCACCACTCACCGTAATGAAGCCGTGCACGAATACATTGTTCGGCACCTTCATGCCCGAAAAATGCAGCATCGCAGGCCAGAATAGCGTGTGGAAGTAGGTGATGTCTTTGCCGATGAAGTGATACTGCTCGGTCGATGGATCTGCCATGAAGGCATCAAAGTCGCGGCCGGTTTTGGTGAAATAATTTTTCAGCGAAGCGAGATAGCCAATCGGCGCGTCCAGCCAGACATAAAAATATTTGCCTGGTGCGTCGGGAATCTCGATCCCAAAGTAGGGCGCATCGCGGCTGATATCCCAGTCACCCAGACCGCTCTCGCTCTCCAGCCATTCGCGCGCTTTGTTGGCCACTTCGGGTTGCAGGCGCGATGGGTCAAGCGCCCACTCACGCAGAAATTCGCCACATTTTGGATCCGACAGCTGAAAGAAGTAATGCTCTGAAGACTTCATCACCGGCGCCGCACCCGTGAGCGTGGAATAGGGATTTTTCAATTCAGTCGGCGCGTATACAGCGCTGCAGACTTCGCAGGCATCGCCGTACTGATCCTTCGCGCCACACTTCGGGCATTCGCCCTTGATGTAGCGGTCCGGTAAAAACATATTCTTTACAGGATCAAAAAATTGTTCGACGCTGCGCGTGGTAATCAGCTTCGCGTTATCGCGCAAACGACGATAGATTTCCTGTGACAGCGCATGATTTTCTTCACCATCGGTGGAGTGCCAGTTGTCAAAGGCGATATGAAAGCCATCGAGATACTGCTTGCGACCCGCGGCAATGTTGGCCACGAAGGCTTGTGGCGTGATGCCCGCTTTTTCGGCCGCGATCATGATCGGCGCGCCGTGGGCATCATCGGCGCAAACAAAATGCACCTCGTGGTCACGCATGCGCATGAAGCGCACCCAGATATCGGCCTGAATGTACTCCATGATGTGACCAACGTGGAATGCGCCATTGGCATAGGGCAGGGCCGTGGTGACGAAAATCTTGCGGGAAGGAGCGGTGCTCATTGCTTGTGGGTGACCGTAAAAGGCAAACCGCGATTTTATCAGTGACCACTCGCTCGCAGTGGTAACCGGCAACGCCCGAGCCAAAACGCCGCTTGACGGGCTGGCTTTGCCTTGTCGGCGGTTTTTTTGTTCCGGATTCCGCTTCGCGCGCTGGGGCGCAGCGCTCATGTCGGCAGAGGCTCTAAAATAGCGGTTTTCCCGTTGGCGCTCGCGCCCTGATCATGACTGTTCGCACCCGTTTTGCCCCTAGCCCCACCGGTTACCTTCATTTGGGCGGCGCCCGTACCGCGCTGTTCTCCTGGGCTTACGCCCGCCGCTTTGGCGGCACCTTCATTTTGCGTATCGAAGACACCGATCTGGAACGATCCACGCCCGAGGCCGTGCAGGCCATTCTGGACGGCATGCAGTGGCTGGGTCTGGATCATGATGAGGGGCCTTTTTATCAGATGCAGCGCATGGATCGCTACCGCGAGGTGATCGCGCACATGCTGGCGGCGGGTACGGCGTATCACTGCTATGCATCCCCCGACGAAGTCGAAGCCATGCGCGAGCGTCAGCGCGCAGCGGGCGACAAGCCACGCTATGACGGTACGTGGCGGCCCGAGCCGGGCAAGACCTTGCCTGCCATACCCGAGGGCCGGCAGCCAGTCGTGCGTTTCAAGAATCCGCTGGATGGCGATGTCAGTTGGGATGATGCTGTCAAAGGTACGATCACCATCTCCAACCGGGAGCTTGATGATTTTGTGATCGCCCGCCCTGATGGCACGCCGACCTACAACTTTTGTGTAGTCGTTGATGACTGGGACATGCAAATCACCCATGTGATTCGTGGTGATGACCATGTCAATAACACGCCCCGTCAGATCAACGTACTCAAAGCCTTGGGCGGTACCCTGCCTGTCTATGGCCATGTGCCGATGATTCTCGGTGCCGATGGTGAAAAACTCTCCAAGCGCCACGGCGCAGTGAGTGTGATGGAGTATCCGGCACAGGGTTATCTGCGCGATGCCATGCTGAATTATCTGGCGCGCCTCGGCTGGAGTCACGGCGACGACGAGATCTTCAGTCTTGAGCAATTCTGTAGCTGGTTCGATCTGGATCACCTCACCAAATCACCCGCGCAGTTCAACCCCGAGAAGCTGGCCTGGCTGAACAATCACTACATCAAGACCGCCGACAACGCCGAGCTGGCCCGGCTGGCGATGCCTGAGCTTGAACGTGATGGCGCGCAACTTGATGGCGGCCCATCACTGCCTGAGGTCATTGGACTACTCAAGGATCGCGCCACCACCGTGAATGAACTGGCCGATGCCGCGATGCTTTTTTATCGCGAGCCCAGGCCTGATCCGGCGTTGCTGGCTCAGCATCTGACGGATGCGGCTCGTGTCGCGCTGCGGCAGTTCGCTGCTGCGGCGGGTGATATTGACTGGACCCGCGAGGCCATCAGTGCCCTGATGAAGCAAGTGCTGGCCGACTGTCAGCTGAAAATGCCGCAGCTGGCCATGCCCCTGCGATTGCTGGTGACCGGGCAATTACAGACGCCATCGGTGGATGCCGTGCTTTTCCTTTTTGGGCGGGATGAGGTGCTCTCGCGGCTGAATGCCGGTCTGGCTTAGGGTGTCAGTAGCGATTTACAGCAGGTAAAAGATTCGGCTATAATCCCGCTTCTGCTGCACATGGGGGTATAGCTCAGCTGGGAGAGCGCTTGCATGGCATGCAAGAGGTCAGCGGTTCGATCCCGCTTACCTCCACCACTGAGTCGGAATCAATTGTGCAGCAGCGGTAATTCATAGGTCGGCAGCACGGACAGTTTTTGTCCCCATCGTCTAGAGGCCTAGGACATCACCCTTTCACGGTGAGTACCGGGGTTCGAATCCCCGTGGGGACGCCAAAATGAGAAGGCCGGTATCGAAAGATACCGGCCTTTTTCTTTGCACTGGAGTTTCGCTTTACTTCATCAAATTGCGGCGCTGATCCAGTTTTCAGTTTCGAGCGCAGGTACGCGCTCGAATTCTTTCAGGTTATTTGTGACTAGGACGAGTCCCTCGCTGCGAGCATGCGCTGCAATATGAAGATCGTTAACGCCAATGGTCTTGCCACCTTTTTCTAATGCGGCTCGGATAGAGCCGTAATGTTGGGCTGCTTTAGGGCCGTAGGGCAGCACTTCCAGACGACTTGTGAAGTCGTCTATTACGGCTAGGTTCTCGGCGCAGCGGCTGCTTTTTTCTGCGCCATGAAAAAGCTCTGCCAGTGTGATGCTCGATATTGCCATCCTGCCGCTATTTTTATTGAACGTTTGTAGCATCTCCAGTGGACGTTTCTTGATCACATAGATCACGATGTTGGTATCCAGCAGGTAGCGGATCATTCGAGCGCTTCCCGAGCATCCTGTTGCTGGCTGGCGCGCTCCGTCATGAAATCATCACTGACTTGCAAGCCACCCATGAAAAAGCTGTCCCAGGTGTTTTCGACTGGCGCGATGATCCGCTCGTTGCCGATCGCCCGAACACTGACGCGTTTCACTCCTTCTGGCAGACGGACTTCAGCCGGGAGACGTACTGCCTGAGTACGGTTGTTGATGAAAACAGTGGATATAGCCATTGGTCGATCCCCCCTTGCGGCAGATGTATATGGCAGAAGTATATCCCGTCGAGCATGCCTGAGGCAAATTAGTCCGAATACGCTTTTTTGTTGCTAATTGACCGCCAATGCGATCTGGTTGGCTTGCGTTTGACCCTCAGGCGTAGGCTACAAAGCATTCACAAACGCCACCAGATCCTCCCGCTGTTCCTTGCTCATCCCGGCAAACGCATCGCGCGACACCTGCGCCTCGCCGCCGTGCCACAGTATCGCTTCCAGCACATTCCGCGCGCGTCCGTCATGCAGCAAGTTGGTGCTGCCATTAACTTGTTTTGAAAGACCAATGCCCCAGAGCGGCGAGGTGCGCCAGTCGCGCGGACCGGCGCGGAAATCCGGGCGACCATCTGCGAGGCCTTCGCCCATGTCATGCAGCAGCAGGTCAGTGTAGGCATTGAAACGACGGTTTGACAGCGCGGGCAGGGCTGCGAAATTTCCGGTTTTCAGTTCAGGCAGATGGCATTGCGCGCAGCGCGCCTGTATGAACAATGCCTCGCCACGCTGTATGTGCTCTTGCTTCTGATCGCGTGAAGGCGGTGCATCCAAGGCCAGCGTCCAAAAACTGATCTCGTCGAGTTCATAGGCTCTCAACTCGGCCTTGTCGCCGGGTGGCATGGCCTGACAATGTTTTTGTACTGGTGGGCAGTCTTGCTGGATATACAGCGGACTGGTGACGCCCATGTCGCCATGAAACGCTGCTGCAATTTGCTGTCGTACGCTGGGCTGATTGGCTTTCCAGCCAAAACGTCCGATGCTGGTTTTATCGCTCACGTCGTCGCGCACATAATTGGGACGACCGTTGAGTCCTTGTGTGGCCTGAAGCTTTGCTATGGCCAGAATATCTTCTTCAGAGACGGCTTCCAGAAAGCCAAGACCAAATACTGCACGTGCATTGCGCAGCGATGTCAGCAGGTTGTCACCCAGAGGTCCGAAGGCCGGGTTTTCAATTCGGATGTTCGGCTTTCTCAATTCAACGCTCGTAGCATCGGGCAGCGTAACTACCTTGGGTACCCAGTCCACAAAGACATCCGCTTCGCCTTCTTTCGTATGAATTTTATCGGGTGTGATCACATCGAAGGGTTGCAGCTGATGCCCATAATTGGGATGGGGTAGAGGCTCGCCGTGTTTGCCGATCCCCGGTAATGAAATGCGAACCAGCTGTTGCGATATTGGAGTACCCAACCGGTCGGGTGTTTTTCCATGACCAGCCTGAATATGGCAGGCCATGCATGAATTGGCGATGAAGGTGGGTCCCAGTCCCCACGCAATCATCGATGGTGGTCGCACATATTCCCAGTTCGGTATGGGCAGCGAGGGGAACAGAATCCACGAGGTACGAAAGAGCTTCTCTCCCGCACGAAACTGCTTGAGCTGCGTCTCACTCAGTCCCGAAATGGGTTGCATATAGACGGCGTTCGCGTCGATGGCGCGCGCAGCAGGGGGTGTCTCGCCAGCCTGAGCGGGCTGCACTAGCAGACACATGAGAAGTAGCAATGCGTGTATGGCCAAGCCTCGCCCCGGTGCGTATGAATGGTGTTTGAAGTTTTTGGATGTGTTCATAACCTGTCTCGGCGCTGCCTTGGAGTCCTCCAAAAACTTGAATTTATGAAATAACTTTGTCAGTTTTAATGATTAGAATCAAGCCCCAAGAAATTAAATCTGCTTGTTTTTCATTCGATAACCTATTTATGTCTTCCCACCCTGCGTATTTCGGTATCAATGATGCCGGTGAGTTGGTTTGGCTGGGTACCCACGCAGGCGTGGATGCTGCCGAGGAGGCCGCGCAAACGCGAGGTCTGTCGTTACGGTTTCTGGTCGACCATCCCACGGCCCGTATGCTGCTCCGCCGATTGCGGTTATTCAGTTCGCTTGAAGCGTTGCCGGGTTTGTGCTGGTTTGGGCATTTCGAGTGGGATGGCAAACTTTATCTTCTGGAAGAACTGGGAAGCCGGGACGAGGCGGCCGCCATGTTAAACAGCTGCGACCATGAGTCCGTGGCCCTGCTCGATCAGGCACAAATGCGTATCTGGATAAAGGTACTGAAAGAATCTGCTGATCTTGCGCTGGTATGATTTCTGAAATCTACTGCATTCAGGCTCACCAATGCGTTCGTTGCTTTGGGTGGTTTTTTTATCTGCGCTGATTCAAGTACCGGCGCAAGCGGCACGACCTTTCGTCACCGATGATGCGCGTCTCACCACAGCGGGTAGCTGCCAGCTTGAGAGTTGGACCCGCTTTTATGCCGACAGCACCGAGGTCTGGGCCCTGCCTGCCTGCAATCCAACGGGTCATCTCGAATTCACACTGGGGGGTGGGCAAGCGCGCTATCAGGACGCGTCTCTGTCAGCTTCCGAAGATTATGTGTTGCAGGCCAAAACACTGTTCCGGCCACTCGACACCAATGGCTGGGGCTGGGGGGCTGCGGTCGGCACGGTTCGCCATCCACAGATCAATCCCGGCCCCAATTTGCATGGCAACACCTACATTTATTTCCCGCTTTCAGTGTCATTCGCAGACGATCGGGTGGTCATGCACCTCAATACTGGTTGGCTGCACGACAAGTCACTCTCCCGTGAGCGTTTGACCTGGGGTATCGGCAGTGAAATCAATGCGACCCACCGGCTGACACTGGTAGCAGAGAGCTTTGGGGACGATCTCGCGAGTGCTTACTGGCAGACTGGTGTGCGCTACGCCATCATTCCGCATTTGTTTCAGGTGGATGCGACGGTGGGAAGACAAACCGGTGCCAGTGACGCGTATCGCTGGTTTTCCTTTGGCGTACGTTTTACGCCGGCGAGTTTATTCTGATATACCGGTAAATCTGATGGTGATGTCGGTGGTTGGTGATTGGGCAGATTTCTTCTTGAGTGATCATTGATCAGAAACTGCTTTTTACTGCCGCACATTTTCCACGATACAGCGTATGTGCGCGCTTGCCTTTTTCAAGTGCGGTGATAATGATTTCACCGGTACCGCGATTGAGCATGAAGTCGATGTACTCAATAAAATCATCCACCATCATCTGCTTGAAAGCGATCGCACCTTTGACCTGGGACTCATTGATTTTGGTCGCAAAATTGGCCCGACCTATCATCGTCAGCACGAAGCTGGTCATGCGGGTAGCTTCATTGACCTCAACCGTCAGTGTGTCGAAATCGCTTGGGTCCGGGTTTATGGGCACCCAACTTCCCAGATAGATGGGCATCCAGCCCCGACACGCAAAGCGCAGCGTGTCCGTTCCCGGCGCCGCCGATGCAGCCGAGCAGGCCATGAGCAGCGTTACAAGCAGCGCAAAGCGAATCACCAAATTATTCATCATTTATCTTTTATCTCGCCAGTGCAACTGACTTGACTTGAACCCACACGGCATCACCTGGCTTTAAATTCAGATCAGCGACTGCGCGAGCGGTCACGCGTGCCAGCAGGGGCGTGTCTCCGATCAGCACCCGAACTATCACACTACCGGGTGCATCATCATCCACGCAGCGGTCTATGCGCCCGGCAAGTATATTCTGAATGCTGCTCTGCTGCGGTTTTTCACGGGTGATGCTGACGTCGCGCGCCAGAATGTGCAGGCGCGCCGTTTCCTGCAGAGCCAGACCCTGATCACGCGTCCAGAACGCGCCATCGGCAAAATCCAGCCGTGCCAGATGCCATGCTTTGTCGATCTCACCAACACGCGCATCAATGATGACGCCCCGGTCATCCCCGAGACGTAATGGAAGATCCACGCGTGACAAGGTGTCATACAACGATCCGCTGGCCATCACCTTGCCGGCGTCGAGCATGACGATGTGATGTGCCAGTCGCGCGACTTCATCCGGCGCATGGGTCACGTAGATGATTGGTATATCGAGTGTCCGCTGCATGCGTTCCAGATACGGCAGGATTTCCTGTTTGCGTTGCATGTCCAGCGCTGCCAGCGGCTCATCCATCAGCAGCAGTCGGGGATTCACCGCGAGTGCGCGCGCGATTGCCACACGCTGCCGTTCGCCGCCGGAGAGTGCATCCGGTTTGCGTGATAGCAGCGCTTCGATGCCGAGCAGTTCGATCACCTGCGAAAGATCGAAGGATGCCGCCTGTGATGCACGCTGTCTGCCGAATTGCAGATTTCCCATCACGCTCAGGTGGGGAAACAGACTGGATTCCTGAAATACATACGCCAGTGGTCGACGGTGGGTCGGCACCCAAATAGCCTCATCCTGCCAGATGTCGCCATTTACTCTGAGCAAACCTTTGGGTGGCCGCTCGAGTCCGGCAATACTGCGCAGCAGGGTAGTTTTGCCGCAGCCAGAGGGACCAAACAAGGCGGTGACACCGCGACCCGGAAACGAGAGATCAACATCCAGTGAAAATCCCGGCCAGTCGAGTTTGAAGCGCGCCTGGATGCTGTTCAACTCAGACTCCCTTGCGCGTGACAGGTCGCCAGATCTGCAGCAGCAGCAAGACGATAAAAGAGAAGGCCACCATGATCGCGGCCAGCCCATGCGCCTGTGGGTAGTGCATGGCCTCGACGTAGTCATAAATCTGCACCGAGGCCACACGGGTTTCACCGGCGAGATTGCCACCTATCATGAGCACCACACCGAATTCGCCCACCGTGTGCGCGAAGGTCATCACACAAGCGGTCAGAAATCCCGGCAGCGCCATCGGCACCGCGACGGTAAAGAAGGCATCCAGCGGTGAGGCGCGCAAAGTAGCAGCTACTTCCAGTGGTCGGCGGCCCATCGCTTCGAAGGCGTTTTGCAGCGGCTGTACCATGAAGGGCAGCGAATAAAAAACGGAAGCAATCACCAGTCCGGGAAACGTGAAGGGCAGTTGTCCGATACCGAGCATGTGCGTGATACGACCGACAGGGCCTTCCGGTCCCATCGCTACCAGCAGATAAAAACCCAGTACCGTCGGCGGTAGTACCAGCGGCAGCGCAACCACGGCAGCGATCGGCGCTTTCCATGCGCTGCTGGTCCGTGAGAGCCACCACGCGATGGGTGTCCCTGCGATGAGCAATATCAGAGTGACGATAGCCGACAGCTGGACCGTCAGCCAGATCGCTTGCCAGACTTCCGGTTCAGGTGTCCACATGTGAGTTTGTCATTGTCAGAGTTGATAGCCGTGTGCTGCGATGATTTTTTTCGCCTTGTCCGATTTCAGAAAATTCAGCAAGGCAGTAGCCGCAGCCGAATCTTTGCCAGGATTTAGCAGCACCGCATCCTGTCGCAGTTGTTCATGCATGTTTTCAGGGACGATCCAGGCGGAGCCAGATTTTATCTTTCCGTTTTCGCTGATCTGCGAGAGTGCCACAAATCCCAGTTGCGCGTTACCAGTAGAGACGAATTGAAAAGTTTGGGTGATGCTCTCGCCCTGCACCACACGCGGCTCTATGCTGGCGAGTACACCCAGCTTTTGCATGACCTGCACGGCAGCGCGACCATAGGGCGCCACACGTGCGTTGGCAATCGCCAGAAAACGGAATTTATCAGTCTTGAGTACCTGTCCGCCCTCGTCGACCAGATCCGGCTTGGGTGACCACAGTGCGAGTCGTCCGATCGCATAGGTGAAGCGGGTACCGTTAATCGCCTTGCCTTCGGTGACCAGTTTTTCCGGCGTCTCGTCGTCAGCTGACAGGAATACCTCGAAGGGTGCACCCTGACTGATTTGTGCGTAAAGCTTGCCTGTGGATCCTTGTGTGATGGCGAGTTTGTGTCCGGTATCTTTTTCAAACACTGTACTGATTTCTTTCAGTGTTTGCGCAAAATTGGCAGCTACAGCGACTTTGAGTTCGGTGGCGTTAATGGAAAACGAGATCGAAAGCAGGAAAGCCAAAGTTATCTGTTTAAATTTATCAAAACTCATTTTATTTTCCCTTAATCAGAATTTGAATAGTGCACCAATGCTGATGCCTGACTGGTTTTTGGTGCCAGCTGCCAATGAAGTGCTACTCGTATCTGGGCGCCATGCATCGTAGATAGAAAATGCGGCATTGGCGTTTTCCTTGCGGTAGGCAGTCGCATAGTCAACAAAAAAATCCCAATCTTTGTAGGGCGACCAAGTCAACCCGGTGGCTGCCATGCTCACATCATTTCTGCCGTTGGTCGATGTTTTATCGTTGACTTTATACAAGCCAAGATTTGCGCTCACAGTAGTGGTGAATCGATAGACTGCGCCCGCGAAAAGGGTGTCAACATCAGCTTTGCCACCAGGCGTGGTTGGGTTAAGTGTTGCTGCAGTATTCATCGGGTTGCGCGTGACGACATAGCCAGCATTCAGCGTCACTTGCTGCAGTGTATATTTAGCGGCAATAAAATCGACGCGATTTTGAGTCTGGTTTTTGTCTAATCTGGCTTCGATATGGTTGTATCCCATTTCAAAATTGCCGTTTTTATAGCGTGCCCCGAGGTAGTAGTTTGTTCCGTAGTTTTCATCTCCGGGTACACCGCCAAATGACACGGCACCATCAAAGTTAATACCTTCGACGATGGGTGAAATGTAACGGATCATTTTATCTGCGCGATTGATTCCACTGGCGCTGTGAAATCCGGCATAGCGGCCAATCGCTTTCAGTCCGCCAAAATTCCAGTTCTGCCGCGCATCGAAAGCGCTACTAAGGTCAGTTTGCAGATTGGGTCCTCGCCCTACAATCAATGTGCCGTAAGGTTTCGAAATCAAACGGAAATTGGCCTCTCTGTCGAAAACAGGATTAATGCCAGTACCGCTGGCCCCCGCGTCCTTTCCCACTGCGCCTGTGCGAGAAGAAAAATTGGATTCTAAGGTCAGCATTGCGGTGGTGTCCGGATCAAGCTCTCTTGAAACCTTGAAGCCGACACGATTATTGGCTTTGGGTTGATCACTGATCCCGGATGCATCAATTGAATTACTTTTCATGTTCGATGCACTGTAATACCCGGCAGAGACAAGTCCATAAAACTGCGTCTTGAATTTTCGTTCATCCTCAGCGCGTTTGTCGATCTCGCGATTGGCGCGCCGAATATCCTGCGATTCATTGAATGCCCGTATATCTTCCTTTTCCTGCGCTTTTTTGAGTTTCTGATCGAATTCTTCCTGAGTGATGATGCCTTTTTCAAGCAGGATCTCGAGCAAAATTCTGACGTCTTCGCCTGCGGTGGCCCAAGGGGCCGGTGCATAAAGCGATATCAGCAGCAGCGCCGCGACAGGTAGCCGGTAATTGTTTTGTTGTGACATGACGATGCGCCTCTGTCGGGGGATCGGTTGGCCACGTTTTGCTGGCCACGGTGTTAATTAATAAATAATAATCGAAGTAAACCTAAGTATATTTTGAAGCGAAATTTACCCGGCTTTATTTTGGGTGTCAACCGGGCTATCATCGCGGCATCAATAGCGGCGGGTAGATCATGGGTAAAGACCGGTTCAATTTGCATGCCGAACTGACGGTTCGGGTAGGCGATGAGATGTTCGCTAACGCCAGGCGCATAGAGCTGCTGCGCCAGATCGACCAGCTGGGCAATCTGACCCAGGCTGCGAAGCAGGTCGGCTACAGCTACAAGGGCGCGTGGGACGCGATTGATGACATGGCTCGGCTGTCCGGCGGCACCCTGATCGAGCGTCATGCCGGCGGCAAGGGAGGCGGCAGCACCCATCTGACCGAGCGCGGTCAGCAAGTCCTGCGCAATTTTTCACTTATACAAGCCGAGCATGCGCGCTTCATAGGACGTCTGGATACGTTGGCCAATGGTCTGTCGAACGACTATGCAATGGAAAATGAAATCGCGATGCGAACCAGCGCACGCAATCAGTTTGCAGGCATCTTGGTGTCCATCACGCCGGGGAAAGTGAATGACGAGCTGGGCATCATGGTTAATGCCAGTCAGACCCTTATTGCATCCATTACCCATGAAAGCTGTCGCGAGCTTCAGCTGGCCGTAGGGGCGAAGGTTTTTGCATTGATCAAGGCATCAGCGGTGGTTCTGCGCTTGCCCAATGCAATCGACACGGCATGGGTTAAAAATGCCTTGCCCGGCGTATTACACAGTATGACCCAGGGCGAACATCAATCGGAGCTGGCGGTCTTGCTGGAGAGCGGGCTGACGCTCGTGACCACGATGAGCCGTCACGATATCGATGAGCAGGGACTGACAGTGGAGTCGGCCGTGCTTGCCGTGATTGAACCGTCAAATGTGATTATTGGTATTGCTGCTTAAGTACGCAATCAGCAGATCCTGATTCTCTCGAGCGCGAGGATTGAGAGCAATTAAAACAACACAAGACGCTGGGTCCCGGCTTTCGCCGGGACGACGGTGCTTGTTGAGGCAACCGTAAAATTTTCCACCGTCATCCCGGCGAAAGCCGGGACCCAGTGTCTTGACTTTACCGAACGGTGTTGGATCAGGGCATGGATCCCAACACGACCCGCAATCAATCATTGGCTAGGTAATTAGAGCTTGATCAGCACCTTCGCATTCGCGCCACGCTCGACTTGTTCATGCGCTGCCACGATGTCGGCCAGCGGATAAATCGCTGTGTTCGGATGCCTGAAGCCAGGGCGCGACAATACCGCGTTGACACCATCAAGCACCTCACGCATCAGATGCGGCGGCAATTTGTAGACGATGAAAAAATACACGCGAATAAAACCCAGAATCATCGGGCCAAACGGCATAGTCACCGGGGGTTGGTTGGTGCCATACACCACGGCTTGTCCACCGAAGCGCAGCAAACTGCCGTAGTGGGGCGCGTGCGTCGCTGCATCGACATCAATAATGGCATCGGCACCCAGGCCATGCGTCAGTGCCTGCACACGATCAACCAGTGATTCGGTTTTGTAATTGATGATGTCGGTTGCTCCGATGCTCCTGGCAAGCTTGGCTTTGTCTTCGTTGCTCACGATACCAATCACGCGCGCACCGGCGGCGCTGGCCAGTTGTGTGATGTAAAAACCCACGCTGCCAGCGGCACCCGGCACCAGCACGGTCTTGCCGAGCAGGGAGCCGCAGGACTGCACGGCGTGCATCGCTGTCATGAGTGGAATCGCAATCGAAGCACCGACTTCAAAGCTGATGTCATCCGGCAGCGGCACCACTTGCGACGCCGGTAGCACGATGTACTCCGCCGCCGTGCCAAAGGGACGCTCCCACTGGCCATTGAACAGCCACACGCGACGGCCCATGAGCGCTGCGTCGACGCCGGCACCCAGCATGTCGATGGTGCCCGCACCATCACTATGGGGCGTGACTTCCGGAAAACCTCCCGCGCGCGAAGCCACACCCGAGCGCGACTTTACATCCGACGGATTCACGCCCGAGAAAGAGACGCGAACGCGTACCTCACCCACACCAGGTTCGGGTACGGGTTTGTCGACGACGCGCAGTACCTCGGCTGCGGGGCCTTTGCTGGTGTAGATCGCTGCGCGCATGGATGTTTCAGTGCTCATGAGGTGCCTGTGATGACCAAGGGGTGACGTCTGGGGCTGGTTTGTCAGAACAGACCAACGACCTTGCCGTTTTCATCGATATCGATTTTTTCGGCACTCGGTACTTTAGGCAAACCCGGCATGGTCATGATGTCACCGCAAATCATCACGATGAATTGCGCACCTGCCGCCAGCCGTACTTCACGGATGGTGACCATATGCCCGCTGGGTGCACCACGCAGTGTGGCGTCCGAGCTGAAAGAGGACTGTGTTTTTGCCACGCAGATCGGGTAATGACCATAACCAGCGTCTTCCCAGGCCTTGAGTTGCTGTTTGATTTTCGCGGGTGCGCTGATATCGGCAGCACCGTAAATCTTCGTCGCGACTTTTTTCATCTTGTCCCACAGCGAATCCTGATCGTCGTAGACAAATTTCATGGTGTTGCCGCGCTCGGCCAGACGCACGACTTCATGCGCCAGCACCTCCGCACCCGCACTACCTTTGGCCCAATGCTCTGCCAGTACCACGTTGACATCAAGCGCTTTCATGCGTTCAGTTACCAGACGGATTTCCGCGTCGGTATCAAACGTGAAGCGGTTGATCGACACCACGCAGGGCAGGCCGTAATGCGTCTTGACGTTTGCGACGTGCCGCTCCAGATTGACCAGGCCTTTTTGCAGCGCATCCAGGTCTTCGGTATTCAGCGATTTGACATCCTTGCCGCCGTGGTATTTCAGTGCGCGTATCGTCGCGACCAGTACGCAGGCAGCGGGTTTCAGACCGGTTTTACGACACTTGATGTCGATGAACTTTTCTGCGCCGAGATCGGCACCAAAGCCTGCTTCGGTAACGACATACTCGCCGAGCTTCAGTGCGCTCTGGGTCGCAATGACCGAGTTGCAACCGTGTGCGATGTTGGCAAATGGACCACCATGTACAAACGCGGGGTTGTTTTCCAGCGTCTGCACCAGATTCGGTTGCAGTGCATCCTTGAGCAAGACGGTCATCGCGCCGTGCGCATTCAAGTCACGCGCATGGATGGCCTTGAGATCTCGGCTGTAGCCAATCACAATATCGCCCAGACGCTTCTTCAGGTCTTGTACGGAGGTGGAAAGACAGAAAATCGCCATCACCTCGGAGGCGACAACGATATCGAAACCATCCTGGCGAACGAAGCCATTGGCGGTGCCACCGTTACCGACCACGACGTCACGCAATGCGCGATCATTCATGTCCACCACGCGCTTCCAGGTAATGCGACGCGGATCAATGTCCAAGGTATTGCCGTGATTGATGTGATTGTCGATCATCGCAGCCAGCAAATTATTCGCCAGCGCAATCGCCGAGAAGTCGCCGGTGAAATGCAGGTTGATGTCCTCCATGGGCACGATCTGCGCATGACCACCGCCCGCTGCACCCCCCTTGACGCCAAATACCGGACCGAGTGAAGGCTCGCGCAGGCAGATCACGGTTTTTTTGCCGATACGATTGAGCGCATCGCCTAGCCCGACCGTGGTGGTCGTTTTGCCCTCGCCCGCAGGTGTCGGGCTGATCGCGGTGACCAAAATCAGTTTGCCATCCGGCTTGCTTTTCAAGGTCTCCAAGTAAGACAGCGCGATCTTGCCCTTGTAATGGCCATAAGGCTCGATCGAGTCCTCGGGAATACCCAAGGCCGCGGCGACATCAACCACTTTGTTCATTTTTGCTTTTTGTGCAATTTCGATATCGCTTTCCATAGGACTCCCGCTGATCTGATGTTGTGAGGAAAGACGCAATTTTATAGCGGCTGGAAAACCTCTGCGTTATTGTCAGAAAAGCCATGCTGCTGAGGGGGTCAAGGCAACGGAAGACCTCTGTTAAACTTGCAACCCTTGCTATGGATTTGTCCGCACGTCACAGGCGCACCAGAGCTCATTTATCAGTACAGGAATCGTCATGCCCGGTTTGCTTCCCCACGTTGATCCCGATGGATTACTCGAATTTTCCGTCGTTTACACTGATCGCTCGCTCAATCACATGTCGGAAGCCTTCAAAGGCGTCATCACCGACATCTCGAAAATCCTGAAAGAGGTCTACAACGCGAAATCGGCGCTGGTCGTTCCGGGCAGTGGCACCTACGGCATGGAAGCTGCGGCGCGCCAGTTTGCAACCGGTCGCAAATGTGCGGTCATTCGCAACGGCTGGTTCAGTTATCGCTGGACGCAGATTTTTGAGATGGGCAGTATTTCAAATGACCTGCACATTATTCAGGGCCGACAGCTGGCCAATGAATTCGAAGGTGCCTACGCGCCGCCACCCATTGATGAAGTGGTTGCCTGGATTCTCAAAGAAAAGCCGGCTGTCGTGTTTGCGCCGCACGTTGAAACCTCGGCAGGCATGATTCTTCCGCCCGAATATCTGCGCGCCGTCGGCGAAGCCGTGGAATCCGTTGATGGCTTGTTTGTTCTGGACTGTATCGCTTCAGGCGCAATGTGGGTTGATATGGTGGCGTCCAAAGTAGATGTGCTGATCAGCGCGCCACAAAAGGGCTGGAGCAGTTCGCCATGCTGCGCACTGATTGCGATGAGTGAGCGTGCGCGTCAGAAAATCGATGCGACCCAGAGCACCAGCTATTCCTGCGATCTGAAGAAATGGCTGCAGATCATGGAGACCTACGAAAAAGGTGGTCACATCTATCACACCACCATGCCAACCGATTCGCTGCGTGTGCTGCGCGATGTGATGAAGGAAACCCAGGCGGCAGGTTTTGCCAAACTGAAGAAAAATCAGGAAGACCTCGGCCTCAAGGTGCGTGCACTGCTCGAAGCCAAGGGCTTCAAGAGCGTGGCAGCGCCCGGCTTTCAGGCGCCGTGCGTGGTGGTCAGCTATACTCAGGATCCAGACATCCAGAACGGTAAGAAATTCATGGCGCTGGGTATGCAGACGGCCGCTGGCGTTCCCCTGCAAGTGGGTGAGCGTGATGATTTCCGTACTTTCCGCATCGGTCTCTTTGGTCTGGAAAAGCTGCTCAACATCGATCGTGCCTTGGGACATTTGTCCAGCGCGTTCGACCGTTTGCATTGATCCACTGAGTCCCTTGGTCGCGATGCAAAGGGCGACCTTCCGGCTTGTTTCGATGGGAATACGCAGCATCGCCTTGGCGGCGATGCTCATGGCGAGTGGTTGGTCCAGTGCGCAGGCCGTGGACTATGTTTGCGAAGGTGCGCTTCGGACCGACAAGGTGTTTGAAGCCGATGGCGTCAGTGTGGAGACTCGGCGCTTTCAGATCACTGCAAATATCGCCGCCGGCTATGTCAAGCGTGATCCGGCGTTGGCTGCGGGATGTTTTGCAGGGCGCACCGAAGTCTGCGCTTGTGAACCGCCGAGCGCCGAGAAAATCATGTGCCGCAGTCTTGGTTTCAGAGCTGACGGCACGGAGGTCAGTCTGGATTTCACCCTGCGCCATAGCGATCGGAGGCTGAGCGTCGTGGGCAAGGAATTCAATTCACGTTTGGGTACCCTGATCGAGATGCAAGGCGAACTGACCTGTACCCGCGCGCCCGCCGTTTCTTCCCGATGAATCATCACGAGGACACCATGCTTATTCGCATTGCCGCAATCTTGTTGACGGGCTGGTTTTTCATTCTGCCTGCGCACGCGCAGTCGCACGAAGAGATGCTGCCTGCTCCGCAAAACCTGCAGCGCGAGGCGGCGCAAGCGCACGCAGATCGCAAGGCTTTCCTGCTGATGTTCTCATTGCCGGGCTGCGGTTATTGCAAGGTAGTGCGTCGCAATTATCTGATGCCGCTGCTGCGCGATGCAGCGCCGGCAGACAGGCCGGTGATTCGGGAAGTGCAGATCACCAGCCGCGATTCCCTGCAGGGGTTTGATGGCAAACCTACCACGCAATCCGCGCTGGCCAATCGCTATGGCGTGCAGGTGGCGCCCACTGTCATCGTCGTGAATGCCGCAGGTGAGTTGCTGGCAGATCCCATCGTCGGTGGCGATAACAACGGTTTCTATTCTGCCTACCTTGATCGTGCGCTGGAAGCAGCTGAGAAACAATTTACCAGCCAGCGTGTGAGGGTACGTTGAATGGATGAGGGTTCGCAGTCACTGCACACCCCAAGGCAGCGCTTGCTGCTGAGCGCTATTTTTCCGAACCGAATTTGCAGCGACCTGTTTCGGAAAAAAGGCGCGGCCGGTGATAAGAGAAGCGTTTCTTGTCTGTCGCGTTGATATCGTCCTGAGTAAGGTAGCGGCCGCTATTGGTTCGATACTCATTGGCCATCACGAAATTACCGGTGTCTCGCTCGATTCGATAGAAGTACTGCTCGATAAACAGCGCGTCGAGTCGGGTTTGGTCTTCGTGCGCAATAATTTTATTGTCTTCCCATTTGTCGACGACTACGGTTATTTTGGGATTATTGTCATCCACCCGTCGCAAAATTTTCTTGTCTTTTTCACTGACGATGAAGACGAAGGTGCAGAGCGCCACATTATCCTGACAAATCCATTTGTTGCCTCGCAGCGCAGTTATCACGCAGGTATAAGTCGCCGCGTGCGCGTGCGCTGCAACCAGCATACTGACTAGCAGGACGATGATGCCATTGCAAAGGTTTCGGTTTAGGACCTGCATTGCCGGATCAGGCGGTGACGCCGCTTGTTGTAATGTCAGATAGTATAGACGCTCCTAGGGCCCGATTGATGCCGTCCGAAGCGTGTTGAAGTTCAGCTGCCACTGCGGGCGGTGGCGATCGCCTGGGCTGCAGCAGCTTCGCTATCGGTTTCGTCACGAGCGATCAGCTGCCCGTGCACACTGGCACCAGGTTCAACGGTAATGGATTTGTGGGTGATATTGCCGCGGACTTCACACCCATCAATGAGCTCAATGTTCTCGCTGGCGATGATGTTGCCGATCACCTTGCCGGCGATAGAAATATTTTGTGCGCGAATGTCGCCACGAATTTCAGCGGTCGGTCCGATCAGGATCCAACGCGCCTTGCCATCCGGTTGCTCGAGATTTCCCTCAAGTTTGCCGTCGATGCGGACGCTTTCGTCCACATGAAGCGTGCCTTCGAGGCGCGTGGCGGTGCCCAACACCGAACCTATGCTTTGCAGCGCCTTGCGATGTGACGAAGATTTCATTTATGGAAACAGCCCTGCTGGTAATCGTTCCACAGACTAACAGCCGTACCGTTCGCCGGCAACTGTTCCGGTGGGTTTGACTGGGCGCGAGGTTCAGATATCTTCAAAAGCCTTCCAGAGCCGATGCATTGCTTGGTCGTTGGGGTGTGGCTGCTCGTTCCTGAGCACCCGTGTCCGTGCCGGTACGTGGTACCAAATTTGACGCTGGCAAAGCAAAATCCTCTGGCCCTCGCGAGGGCGAGGTGTCGGGCGCTGGGTGCATCTCTGCGGGCCGCAAGGGTTTGGGTTCGAAATCTGCCTGAGCAGGCGCCGGATCGGCAGCGATTGCCCCGACGAGCCAGCTCATGGACAGCATGATGATCAATGTCGCGCGTAGCATCGGTCTCAATCTGCAGTGGATCAAAGCACCGAAGTATAGGGTCTTCCCGCCGTGTTAGCATCGTCGTCACATGTGATGGCACTGTCCCACATCATCCTGTTCGTCACCTTGGTCGCTGTCCGATTCTCTACTCTATTAGCATCTCATGACACCCATAAAAATTGATTTTGTTTCCGATATTGCCTGCCCATGGTGCGCAGTCGGGCTCGCTTCGCTGGAGCAGGCCATCGAACGTCTGGGCGATGAAGTCAGCATCTCGCTGCACTTTCAGCCTTTCGAGCTCAATCCGGATATGCCACCCGAGGGGGAGGACATCCTTGCGCATCTGATGCGCAAATACCAGATCACCGCGGAGCAAGTGGCGCAGAACCACGAGCATATCCGCGAGCGAGGTGCGGCGGTAGGCTTCAGCTTCAACCTCGAGGGTCGCAAGCGCACCTACAACACCTTCAATGCGCACAGGCTGCTGCACTGGGCCGCCGAAATCGGCGGTGCGGATGCCCAGCGCCGCTTGAAATGGCGCTTGTTATCCGCGTATTTTTCGGAGGGTGCTGATCCCTCCAGCCATGAGGCACTGCTGGCGGCTGTGGATCAGACGGGGCTGGATGTGACGCAGGCGGCCGAGATACTGAATGGTGACAGCTGGCGCGATGAAGTTCGTCAACAGCAGCAGTTCTATCTATCTCAGGGCATACATTCCGTGCCGGCGGTGATCATCAATGATCGTTATCTGGTGCAGGGTGGGCAGCCACCCGAAGCGTTCGAGCAGGCATTGCGACAAATCGTTGCGGAGTCCTGAGCGATGCGCTGGTGGGTACTGATGATTGCCCTGTTTTGTTCTTTGCAGCCCGGCTGGGCAGGATCATCGCCGTTATCCATGGAAGAAATTGCTCCCGGTGTGTTCGTACATCAGGGCGCACATGAAGAATTCGGTGATCACTACCATGGCGATATTGCCAATATCGGCTTCATCATCGGTGATGAAGCCGTGGCCGTTATCGACAGCGGGGGCAGTTATCTGGTGGGAGTCGCACTGCGAGACGCCATACGGGCACGCACGCAAAAGCCCATCCGCTATGTCATCAATACGCATGTACATTCCGATCATATTTTCGGTAACGCAGCCTTTGAACAAGATAACGTGGAATTCATTGGTCATGTACAACTGCCACGCGCCATGCGTTCGCGCGCAGAGGATTACGAAGCCAATCTCAGAACCATGCTGGGTGATGCGGCAGCAGCGGGCAGTCGCATCGTCGTGTCAACGCACACCGTCGCGGCCGAGCGCTTCATTGAATTAGGTAATCGGCGGCTTTTGCTCAAGGCATGGCCAATCGCGCATACCGATCATGACCTCAGTGTCATGGACGAGCTTACCGGCAGCTGGTGGCTGGGTGATTTGCTGTTTGTTGATCGCACGCCATCGATTGACGGTGATATACGTGGTTGGCTGACTGTGATGGATGCCATGTCTCATGTATCGGCCACCCGTCTCATTCCCGGTCATGGTCCGGTGGTGACGGACAAGAATGCCGCTCTGGCAAAGCAGCGACAATATCTACAGGTCTTGTTGAGCGATTTAACGAAAAGCATTGCGGAGGGAAAGTCCATGCAGGCGGCGATAGCGTCAGCCGCGCAGTCGGAGCGCAGTCAATGGATGCTGTTCGATACCACCAACCGTCGCAATGCGACGATGCTGTATCCGAAGCTGGAGTGGGACTGACTGTCGCCCGGTGAGATCATCGGCGGACATGGCGATGTAATGCGTCCCTCCTGATATTCATTTTTAAAGCATTATGCGAGAGATAAATACAGTCGATATCTACTGTCAGGTGATCGACAATTACGGTGACGCGGGTGTCTGCTGGCGTCTGGCGCGGTCACTCACGGAGCATGGCCTGGAGGCGACTTTATGGATCGATGATCTCGCACGGCTTGCGGTACTGCGACCCGAACTGCAGGCTGATGTGCCATTACAGCGCCTGGATGGATTCACTGTGGGCGCCTGGGATGAGAGGACAGCGCTGCACCAGCCGGCCGATCTTGTCATCGAAGCGTTTGGATGCAGGATGCCGGAAGCGCAACTGACCGCCATGGCAGCAATGCGCAGCCCACCCGTCTGGATCAATCTCGAATATCTTTCTGCAGAAGCCTGGGTAGGCGAACACCATGGTTTGCCATCACCCCATCCGCACTTGCCACTTACGCGCTATTTTTTCTTTCCCGGCTTTGATCTGCGTTCTGGTGGTTTGATCAGAGAGTCGCATTTGCTTGCGGAGCGATATGCGTTTGATGCCACCGCCCGCCATGCTTTGCTTGCACGACTGGGTATTGCGCTTGAACCAGCGGAGCGGCTGCTCTCCATCTTCTGCTACCCGACAGCGCCGCTGAGTGAATTGCTGCAGGCCTTGCACGCAGGTTCGCCGGTGCTGTGCGTTTTCCCGGGCGGTCTGCCCGAGGGGTGCGCGGCGTGGCAAACGGATGCAGTTCGTTTACAAGCTTTGCCGTTTTTAGCGCCGGATGATTACGATCGCTTGTTGTGGAGTTGTGATCTGAATTTTGTGCGCGGCGAGGACAGTGCCGTGCGGGCGCAATGGGCTGGCCAGCCTTTCATCTGGCAGCTCTACGAGCAGGCGGAGGGCACCCATCATGTCAAGCAGGAGGCTTTTTTGCGTCGTTACATCGCGCCATTTGACGATGATCTGGCAGCATTGCTTGCAGCGGCTTGGCATCGCTGGAATGGCGAAACGCAGACGGCTCCTGACTGGCCCGCACTCATCAGCGCATTGCCCCGGTGCCGGGTTCATGCGCGTGACTGGGCCGGGCAACTGGGCAGTCAGTCTGATCTTGCATCTCGTTTGCTCGGGTTTGCTCGCAAAATCAGGTAAAATCCGCCGGTTTCTGTCTCTGTGCTCGGCTTCCAACAGCTCCTGTTCTCTGCCAGCACACTCTGTATTCCGAACTTTAAAGCCTGCTTATTATGAAAACCGCACAAGAAATCCGTATCGGTAATGTTGTTATGGTCTCAGGCGAGCCCATGGTGATTGTCAAAACCGAATTCTCCAAGTCGGGCCGCAATGCTTCCGTGGTCAAGATGAAAATGAAAAACCTGCTGACCGATGCTGGTCAGGAAGCGGTTTATCGCTCTGACGATAAATTCGAAATCGTGCTTCTGGATCGCAAGGATGCGACCTATTCGTACTTTGCCGATCCGCTGTACGTGTTCATGGATGCCGAGTACAACCAGTACGAAGTCGAATCCGAAAACCTCGGCGACGCAATTCACTACCTGGAAGATGGCATGGCCTGCGAGGTTGTTTTTTATAACGAAAAAGCCATCTCCGTCGAGCTGCCGACAACGGTAGTGCGCGAGATCACCTACACCGAACCGGCAGTCAAAGGCGATACCTCAGGCAAGGTACTCAAGCCCGCGAAGACTGCCACCGGTTTCGAGGTTTCAGTGCCGTTGTTTGTCGGACAAGGCGACAAGATTGAAATCGATACCCGGACGGGTGAGTACAAACGTCGGGTCTGAACGGGGATACTCTGTCAAAAAACCGCAGCCTGTGCTGCGGTTTTTTTTCGTTAGCGTTTCTCGCTCAGTTTCCTGCCATGAGAAAAGCTTGCATGCGGTCTTTCTCAGGCAAGTCCTTGGCCCGTCGAGGTCGACAGGGATGCGCCATCAGCCGTGATCATCGACACGGCTTCGTTGCGTCATGAAATTCTTCGAGCGGAATTTACAGACAAACTCAACGCGCGCATCGCCCGCGGAGCCTGGCTTGACCTGCTGGAAACGCAGCTTTTCCAACGCTATTGCAGGTTCTTCATGTACCGGCTTGCCGACGGGCTCCTCGGAGCGATAGTAGACATTGGCCGTAAACGCGATACTGCGCGTGTCGCAATCGAAATAATTAATGTAGGTGGATGACTGATACACCGTGTCATCCGGCGCGTACTGGGGAGTAGACCAGCTGGTGCGGAGAAACGCCCGCATGTAGTCATCTTCGTGAACGATGCTGCTCATATCGACGTACCAGCTGATGACTTTGCCGGGCTCTTGGGTCTCCGAGATCAGCTCCCACTCGGTGGCACTGGCTGGCAAAGCGAGAGTTGCGAAGATAAGACTGATCAAGCGGGATTTCATCGAGACGGGTCTCCGGCGAAAGGTAGATCGAAATCTTACCGGATTCGGGCGATGGGCGTTGAGGCGACTCGTGCCAATCCTCAAACCTCGTACCCGAGTCGCCTGGAGACCTCTTGTGCGCAAGCGAGTACTTTCTGTGCGATCTCACCTTGCCAGCCCGCGTCGAAGCTGCCTGCGGGTCCTATCGCGGTAATACCCAGCCGAAGCGCCCCTGTGTGTTCGAACACGGGCGCACAAATGGCATTGATGCCGGGGATGGGCTCACCCATCACGCGCGCCATGCCACGCTTGCGTACATCGGCCAGCAGCGCTTCCATCGCAGCGCGCTTCATGCCTTGCGCACCGAACCCGGCAGCCACACCGTTGCGGTTTTCCTGATCGATCATCCGTTCTACCTGTTTCGGCGGCAAATAGGCCGCAAATACCCGACCAGTCGCCGTCGACTGTATGGACATCACGGTACCAGTCCGCATATTCACATGGATGGGGTAGCTCGATTCGCTGATATAGATGATGGTCGGACCCTGATTGCCGAGTACCGAGAGACCGACGGTCTGGTCAATCTCGGCGGTCAGTGAGGTCACCATCGGAATAGCAATACGCACCGGATCGAGCCGCTGCAGACTGATCAGCCCCATCTGCAGCGCAAACGGCCCCAATTCATAGCGCCCCGTCAGCGGGTTTTGCTCGATCAGGCCAAAGCTGGCGAAGCTCACCAGATAGGGATGCGCCTTGGCAGCAGGCATACCCGCTTTTCTCGCCAGATCACCCAGACTCATCGGGCCACCTTGCTCGGCCAGTGTCGTGAGTAATCGACCGCCTGTTTCTATCGACTGTATGCCGCGCCGGCTTTTTTCCATGGACATGTCTGCAGTAATCGGTGTCGTCGCACTGATTATATGAATGAAAACAATTCGTTAATATCTAATTAGTTGACGAGGAACAAATTCTATCCTAACCTTCTTCGTATTCCCAGACAAGACATGCTTTTACCGGGCGCACGCCTACGCCTGAACGAACCCACGGAGACTTCATGAGTGCCAAACCTTTTGCGTCGCAGGCTGATCTGCAGGAAAAAAAAACCAGTTTCATCAAGCTCTCGGACAATGCGTATGCCTATACCGCCGAGGGTGATCCAAACTCTGGTGTGATCATCGGTGACGACGCCGTGATGGTGATCGACACCACGGCCACGCCGGTGATGGCGCAAGCGCTGATCAAACACATCCGCGACATCACCGACCTGCCGATCAAATACGTCACCCTCACGCACTACCACGCAGTGCGCGTGCTGGGTGCATCGGCCTATTTCAAAGAGGGCGCGCAGCAGGTAATCGCATCGCGCGGCACCTACGAGCTGATTGTCGAGCGCGGCGAGCAGGATATGAAATCCGAGATCGAACGTTTTCCGCGTCTGTTCGCGGGCGTGGAATCGGTACCAGGCCTGACCTGGCCGACGCTGGTGTTCGAGCGCGAACTGACGGTCTTCATGGGCAAGCTCGAAGTCAAGATCATGCATGTCGGGATGGGGCATACCAAGGGCGACACCATCGTCTGGATACCCTCGCAAAAAGTCCTGTTTTCAGGCGATCTGGTGGAGTTTGATGCGGCCGCTTACACCGGTGATGCGCAACTCGAAGAGTGGCCAGAGACCCTCGAGATCCTGCGCCGCATGGGTGCAGAAAAACTGGTCCCCGGTCGCGGCCCGGCACTGACGACCGCTGCCAGAGTCAATGAAGGTCTCGACTACACGAAAGATTTCGTGACAACGCTCCTGCGTGGCGCAAAGGAGGCAGTGCAGGCCGGTCATGACCTCAAGGCAGCGATGGCTCATGTGCGCTCCCACATGGACAGTAAATTTGGTCATGTCTTCATTTACGAGCATTGCCTGCCCTTTGATGTCACACGCGCCGTTGATGAGGCTAGCGGCATCAAGCATCCGCGCATCTGGACCGCAGAGCGGGACAAGGCGATGTGGGATGCGCTGCAATCCTGATGACCATGGCCATTGACAGCAATGCGAACCAGCGTCGCACGCCACATATCCACAATCCCGCAAGCTGCCTGCCAACGGATTACCAGACGCTTCGGTTTTCCTACCAGCGTCCGCCGGATTTCGGACAATCGCCCTCTGCACACTACCCGGTACTGGTAGTCGGTGCCGGACCGGTGGGTCTGGTGACCGCGATTGATCTGGCGCGTCAGGGTTTGCAAGTCGTTTTGCTGGATGATGATGATTGTCTGTCTGGGGGGTCGCGTGCGCTGTGTTATGCCAAACGCACGCTGGAAGTGCTGGACAGGCTGGGTTGCGGCGACAGGGTAGTGGACAAGGGTGTGTCCTGGAATGTGGGCAAGGTGTTTTTCAAAGATGAACCCGTCTATCAATTCAATCTCTTGCCGGAGGCAGGACATCACCGGCCGGCATTCGTCAACCTGCAGCAGTATTACCTCGAGGGTTATCTGCACGAATGCGCAAGTCAATATCCGAATCTCGATATCCGCTGGAAAAGCAAAGTCACGCAACTGGAGAATGGCGACAACAAAGCCACTGTGACTGTTACCACGCCAGAGGGCAGCTACACCCTGAGTGCTGATTATGTGATCGCTGCGGATGGCGCGCGCAGTCCGGTGCGGGGCATGCTGAATCTGGAGAGCAAGGGTCGTATCTTTCAGGATCGTTTTCTGATTGCCGATGTAAAAATGAAAGCACCCTTTCCGGCCGAGCGCTGGTTCTGGTTTGATCCGCCGTTTCATCCGAATCAGTCAGTACTCTTGCACCGCGAAGCGGATGATGTCTGGCGCATCGATTTTCAGCTGGGCTGGGATGCGGATCCTGAACTGGAAAAAACACCGGAGCGTGTCATTCCTCGCGTCCGTGCGCTGCTGGGAAACGATGTGGAATTCGATCTGGACTGGGTGAGCGTGTACACCTTCGCTTGCATGCGCATGGACAAATTTTGTCACGGTCGCGTTATCTTTGCCGGTGACGCCGCGCACGGCGTATCACCCTTCGGCGCACGCGGTGCCAACAGTGGCGTGCAGGACGCCGACAATCTGGGCTGGAAGCTGGGGCTGGTGCTGCGAGGCGAAGCGCCCGCATCGTTGCTGGACACGTATGGTGTCGAGCGCGAATATGCTGCCGATGAAAATATTCTGAACTCCACGCGCGCCACTGATTTCATCACACCGAAAAGTGCCATCAGCCGTGTGTTTCGTGATGCCGTGCTGTCACTGTCAAAGCATCATGCGTTTGCGCAAAAGCTGGTCAACAGTGGTCGTCTGTCGACGCCGTCGACCTATCTGGATTCGCCGTTGAATACACCGGATTCGGACAGCTTTGCGGGACGTATGCGACCCGGTGCGCCGCTGGCGGATGCGCCGGTGGTCATGGCCAATGGCGAGCGTCATTGGTTTTTGCCGCAGGTGGGTGACCGCTTCACCACGCTGCTGTTTATAGATAGGTATCAGCCTGCAGCGGAGGTGTCAGAGGCGCTGGTATTACAAGTGCTGCCGGCAGGTGCATCATCGTCGCTGCATACGAATGCGATCGTGGACGTCGATGGCTTGCTGGCCTCGCGTTTTGATGCGCGTCCAGGCACGACGTACTTATTGCGACCCGATCAGCACGTCGCTGCGCGCTGGCGCGAATTTGATCCGATTCGCGTGAAGGCAGCATGGCGTCGTGCGACCGGTCAGGAGCCACAGCCTTGAGCACATTGATTACGGCGCCGAATATGGCTAATCCGGATGATTTCTATGAGGCGCTGATCGATATGCACCGCGATCTCGACGATGCGCAGAGTCAGGCCGTGAATGCGCGATTGATTCTGCTGCTTGCCAATCATATCGGCGACATGCAGGTATTGCGCGAAGCGATGACGCATGCGCGCACCGAACCCTAAGCGCCATTTCGATCAGGAGAGCGCATGAGTAGAAACTATCAGTCTGGTTTCGGCAATGAATTTACAAGTGAGGCCATGCCTGGCGTGCTGCCTGCCGGCCAGAATTCACCCCAAAAAGTAGCGCATGGTCTCTATGCAGAACAGTTGTCGGGTACGGCCTTCACCGCGCCACGTTCGGATAATCAGCGCAGCTGGTTGTATCGGATGCGTCCTGCGGCCATGCATGAGCCGTTTGCGAAAGTGTTTCATCCGACGCTGCAATCCGGACCTTTTACGGAAATCGCTGCGTCACCCAATCAATTGCGCTGGAATCCTTTTCCCATCCCGACGACACCTGCTGATTTTATCGAAGGACTGATGACCATTGCCGGCAATGGCAGTGCGGATAGTCAGACGGGCGTGGCTATTCATATCTATGCAGCGAATCGTTCGATGCAGGATCGTTTTTTTTACAACGCCGATGGTGAACTGTTGATCGTGCCCCAGCAGGGTGCCTTGTCATTGCGCACGGAGTTCGGCGTGCTCGATATCGCACCCGGCGAGATCGCGGTGGTGCCTCGTGGTGTGCGCTTTGCCGTAGATTTGCAGGCGGACAGTGCACGCGGTTATGTCTGCGAAAACTACGGCCAGCGGTTGCGTCTGCCGGATCTGGGTCCGATTGGTGCGAATGGCCTGGCCAATCCACGCGACTTCCTCGCGCCCGTCGCTGCCTTTGAAGACCATGAGGGACAATTCGAGCTGCTGGCCAAATTTGCCGGCAAACTCTGGTCGGCGGCGATCGATCATTCACCGCTGGATGTCGTTGCATGGCATGGCAACTACACGCCCTACAAATACAACCTGACATCGTTCAATGCGATGAACTCGGTCAGCTTTGATCACGCCGATCCTTCCATCTTTACGGTGCTGACATCGCCATCGGGTATTCCCGGCACGGCGAATATGGATTTCGTGATCTTTCCGCCGCGCTGGGTGGTGGCCGAACACACTTTCCGTCCGCCCTGGTTTCATCGCAATGTGATGAGTGAATACATGGGGCTTGTGTATGGCGAATACGATGCCAAGGCTGAGGGGTTTCTGCCTGGTGGCGGCAGTCTGCACAATTGCATGAGCGGTCATGGTCCCGATGCGACAACCTTCGAGGCAGCAAGCAATGCTGTGCTGCAGCCACAAAAGCTCGACAAGACCATGGCCTTCATGTTCGAGACGCGGCTGCTGATTCATCCCACGCGGTTTGCGATGGAATCCCCTCAGCTGCAAAAAGATTATCTGCAGTGCTGGCATGGACTCAAAAAACACTTTACTGGCTAGGCAAGCGCATGCATCCGAACGACCCTGCATTGAAATCTTTTATTGATGTCGCTGAGCAGAGCGACTTTCCAATTCAGAATCTGCCTTTTGGGATTTTCAGTACCGCTGCCCAACCGCAGGCGCGCGCGGGTGTTGCGGTGGGTGACTGGGTACTGGATTTGTCGGTATTGGAATCGAAAGGACTGCTCAAGCCGGCAGCGCATGACGTGTTTGGTGATGCCACGCTGAATGCGTTTATCGGGCTTGGCAGGCAGATGTGGCGAGAAACACGTGAAGCGATCAGCCTGCTGCTTCGTCATGACAATCCTGTCTTGCGCGATGATGCGGTGCTGCGTTCGCTGGCGTTGGTGTCGCGGTCGGAGGTGCAAATGCATCTGCCGATCAAGGTAGGTGGTTATACGGATTTTTATTCGTCCAAAGAGCACGCGACCAATGTCGGCAGCATGTTTCGTGATCCCGCGAATGCCTTGCTGCCGAACTGGTTGCATCTGCCGGTCGGTTACAACGGGCGCGCGAGTTCCGTGATTGTCAGTGGGGTCGATGTGCGTCGTCCCATGGGTCAGGTCAAGCCGCCATCGGCCGAGCAGCCTCTGTTTGCTGCCTGCGCCAAATTGGACTTCGAGCTGGAGACGGCATTTATTATCGGTGGCGATACGGCACTCGGCGCGGCAGTGACGGTGAGTGAGGCAGAGCCACTGATGTTCGGCATGGTGTTGCTCAACGACTGGAGCGCGCGCGACATACAGCAATGGGAATATGTACCGCTGGGACCATTCAATGCAAAAACGTTTGCGACCTCTATCTCACCATGGATTGTGACCATGGAGGCACTTGAGCCTTTTCGTGTGCCGGGTCCGGTGCAGGCGCCCGAGCCTTTACCTTATTTGCGTCAAAGCGGCGCGCATAGTTTTGACATCGCACTGTCGGTCGACCTGCAACCTGAGAACGCTGAAAAACCGACCACGATTTGCAGAACCAATTATCGCGCGATGTATTGGAGCATGGCGCAACAACTCGCCCATCACACCGTCTCTGGTTGTAACGTGAGTGTCGGCGATCTGATGGCCTCGGGTACCATCAGCGGCGCCACGCCGGATTCTTGCGGCAGTATGCTCGAGCTGAGCTGGAATGGTCAGAGACCGCTCACACTCGTCGACGGCATCACACAGCGCAGTTTTCTGGAAGACGGTGATCGCGTGACGCTGCGCGGATGGTGTCAGGGGGCGGGGTATCGGATTGGTTTTGGCGAGGTAGCCGCGCGCGTGTTGCCGGTCTTGCCCAACCGATGCTGAGCGATCCTGACATGCGTTTGCATACCCAATGATAGTCATCGCGGTTATGATGGCGCACTTCAATTGAACAGAGACGGGTAAAGCCCGCGCCAAGGGAGTCACTATGCAGGAGCCTGGCGTACTGGATGACGCAGGTGTGCCCTACGTGCAGTCGCTCGGACTCTGGGGTCAGCGGCTGCACGCATTCACGCGCTGGTTTGCCATTGCGGGTGGCATGGGTTTCATCGCGCTGGTGGCCATGTCACTGGTGTCCATTATCGGTCGCAAAATTGCAGCGACACCGGTACCCGGTGATATCGAGATCATGCAAATGGGGACCGCCGTCGCTTCTGCCGCGATGCTGGCCTTCTGTGAAATGGAGCGACAGCATTTGCGTGTCGATTTTTTTACCGCAAAGCTTTCACCGAAAATTCGGCACGGGCTCGATGCGATGTCACATCTGATTCTGGCAGTTGTGGCGTTGGTGATTGCCTGGCGCACGGGTTTGGCAGCGCTGTCGCTCAATGAAGCAGGCGAGACCTCGGTGATTCTGGGCTGGCCCGTCTGGGCAGTGGTGGCAGGACTGGTTCCCAGTTTCCTTTTGCTCGCCATCGCGGGTCTCTACAACACGATGCACAGTTTGTCTGGTACTGCCGTGGAGGATGCGGCATGAACGGGATGAGCATTGGCTTGATCATGTTCGGTGCACTGATGATTTTGCTCGTGCTGCGACTGCATATCGGCATTGCGATGTTTGTTATTGGCGCAGCAGGGTTTGTGATCATGTTTGATTACACCTGGCTGCCTTTGCTCAACACGCTCAAGAACCTCGCTTACGCACGCTTCTCCAATTACGACCTGGCGGTCATTCCGGTCTTTATGCTGATGGGTCAGTTTGCGACCAATGGGGGTTTGTCGCGCGCACTTTTCCGATGCGTGAATAATTTTGTCGGGCATATGCGCGGTGGTGTGGCCATGGCGGCCATCGGTGCTTGCGCATCGTTTGGTGCGATTTGTGGCTCGTCGCTGGCAACCGCAGCGACCATGGGGCAGGTCGCGCTGCCCGAACTGCGGCGCTACAAGTACTCGGGTGCGCTGGCCACTGGTGCATTGGCGGCGGGCGGTACGCTGGGCATCATGATTCCGCCCTCGGTACCGTTGGTGATTTACGCAGTTCTCACGCAAGAATCCATAGGCAAGCTTTTCATGGCGGCGATTATTCCCGGCCTTATTGCCGTGATTGGTTACATGATCGTGATTCGGATCGTGGTGACGATTAATCCGGAAGCCGGTCCCGCAGGCGAGCGGGTGCCGCTGGCGACGGCGCTGCGCTCTCTTTTGGGCGTTTTGCCTATCCTGCTGGTCTTCATTGTGGTGATTGTCGGTATTTACGGCGGCTGGGCAAATCCTACTGAAGCGGCATCGATAGGCGCAGCCGCCTGCGGCATTCTGGCGGTTGTCACGGGCGGTATGCGCACCGAAGGTCTGATCAAAAGTCTGGTTGGAACAGCGCAGGCGACCGCGATGATTTTTCTGGTGCTGCTGGGGGCTGATTTGCTCAACGCAGGATTGGCGCTCACGCAAATGCCTGCCGAATTGGCTGCCTGGGTGCAAGGCAGCGGTTTGCCGCCTTTATCGGTGATTTTTGCGATTTTGCTGATTTATATTTTTCTTGGTTGCGTGATGGATTCGCTGGCCATGATTTTGCTGACGATCCCGATTTTTTACCCTATCGTCATGGGTCTTGATTTCTGGGGCATGACTGGACCTGACAAGTCTTTGTGGTTCGGTATACTCGCGCTGATGGTCGTCGAGATCGGTCTGGTTCATCCGCCGGTCGGCATGAATATCTACATCATCAACCGGCTGGCCAAAGATGTGCCGGTGATGGAAACGTTCAAGGGCGTGCTGCCTTTTCTGGCCTCGGATCTGGTGCGTATTCTTTTGCTCGTATTTTTCCCGGCGATTTCGCTGTATCTGGTTCATACCTTTGGTACCTGAATGGTGCCCACATTTGAGAGGATGATGGTAATGATGAAGAATTTTTTTCACCGTGTGATGTTGACGGGGCTGCTGTTGTCAGTCGGTGTGGCGACTGCCCAAACCATGACCTTGAAGGTGCATCATTTCTTGCCTGCAGTCTCCAGCGCGCATCGCAATTTCATCGTGCCCTGGTGCGACAAGATTGCCAAAGAATCAGGCCAAAAGCTCAAGTGCCAGATTTACCCGCAAATGCAATTGAGCGGCACCCCCCAGCAGTTGTTTGATCAGGCCAAGGATGGTGTGGTGGATATCGTCTGGACCGTGCCCAGCTATCAAGCCGGACGCTTTCCGGTGGTAGAGGCTTTTGAATTGCCTTTTATGGTGCTCGATTCTGAACGTGCCAGCCGCGGGCTCTGGCATTACGCAACGAAAAATGCCGCGGCTGAATTCAAAGGCGTCAAGCCGCTGTTGTTTCATGTGCATGACGGTTCATTGATTCACACCACCAAAAAATCTGTGAAAGTGCTGGAAGATTTCAAGGGCCTGAAGATGCGTGCACCGAA
>JAJTGC010000045.1 GCA_021298975.1 Oxalobacteraceae bacterium | reverse complement strand
CATGGGGGGAGTTACTGGACCTTGCTGCCGACCGGTTTGTGGGCAACCAGGCCGATCAGTGCGGACTGGCCACTGTGCTGCGTGCCTTCACGAAGCACGGCTTCATAAGCGTGCAGCTCAAGAATGGTCATGTCGCCAAAGGCATCGCGCAGAAGCGCTTCGGTGTACAAGTGATCGAGGTTCGGCGGTCCGCCCGTCTTGTAATCCAGTTGTTTCGGTGTGTAGCCCTGCAGCAGGACCAGGCCGTCGGGTTTCAGTGCCGACTTCATGTGCGCAAATAGCCTGGCGCGTGCATCGGGGGCGGCGAACTGAATGAATACGGCGACCACCGCGTCATACGTCTCAGGCTTCCAATCAAAATTATCGGCGCCGCAGACCTGATAATTCACCGCTACGTTTGCCTGTTGTGCGAGCTTGTTCGCCTTGGCGACGCCTACCGGGGAAATATCGAAGGCATCGACCTGCATGCCTTGCTGTGCCAGCCAGACACTATTGCGACCTTCGCCATCCGCTACAGCCAGCACGCGACCGCCCGCGGGGAGCAGGTCGCGATGCTGTGCCAGCCAGGCATTCGGCGCGGTGCCGAAGATGTAGTCCTCTGTCGAGAAACGCGCATCCCACGTCTGGGCGGGATTGGCGAAACCCGTCGAGCGGCGCTTAGGCATGATCGCCCTTGTTCTCCATTGGGCAGGTGCGCAGTCCCAAAATGGTGTACGCCGGACAGAAGCGCAGCGTCCCCGTAGCAATCGGTAACAGGCCTATCCAGCCCCAGGGGCCAATCACATTCAGCAGTGCAAGCAGGATAAGCAGGCAGCCAGCCAAGATGCGCAGTGCACGATCAGTCGATCCAACGTTGGCATTCATGAGACTCTCCTCAGGCGAAAGGTTGACGAAAACTTAAGGTGCGCTGACGCTGCGGGGTTGATGCAGAAATCGGTTGGCCAGTTCATACAAGGCCATGCCCGCGACCATCGCAAGCACAAAGATAACCGCTTTTGGATTGCCTGTGCCAAGTGAGGTGATGGCCGGGCCGGGACAAAAGCCGGCCATGCCCCAGCCGGCACCAAACAGCAGGCCGCCGATGATCAGGCGGCGGTCGATGTCATTTTTCGTGGGCAGGTGCATCGCGCCACCAAGAAAGTTCGTCGTGCGCTTGCTGGCAAAGCGGAAGGCGATGAAGCCGACCAGAATCGCGCCGCCCATCACAAAGGCGAGTGACGGATCCCAGTTACCGGCGATGTCCAGAAAGCCAATGACTTTCGATGGATCCGTCATGCCGGCAAATATCAGCCCGATGCCGAAGATCAGGCCAACGATAAATGAGGCAAGGGTGTCGATATGTTTTTTCATGGGGTACACCTTCAAGTCAGTAGATGACGCATTACAAACACCATCCCCATGCCCGCACCCATGAAGGCGAGGGTGGCGACCAGTGAACGCGGTGACAGTCGTGACAGGCCGCAGACGCCATGGCCACTGGTGCAGCCGGCACCGTAGCGTGTGCCGATGCCCACTAGCAGGCCGGCAGCGATCAGCACTTCGGTATTGGCTTCGATGGTGGCAACGACAGGGCCCGTCAGCGCAACAATGGCGGCAGGTGCCGCCATCAGGCCCAAGAGAAATGCGAGCCGCCAGATCCGATCATCAGACCGTCGGGTGAGCAGGCCGCCGAGTATTCCGCTAATCCCAGCGATGCGGCCGTTGGCTAAAATGAACAGAGCCGAAGCAACGCCGATCAGGACGCCGCCCAACAGCGACATGCCCGGGGTGAAATGGTTCCAGTCAATGGTCATGCAGAGTCTCCTTGAGATGGGGCGCAGTACTGCTGATACAGCACTGCAAGTACAGCAAGAACGGTGTCACTGGTGATGCGGTAAAAAATTTGTTTACCCTCCCGCCGTGTTTCGACCAGTGATTCGTCGCGCAGGACGGCCAGCTGCTGCGAGAGGGTGGGCTGCTGTATGTCCAGCAGCGCTTCGAGTTCGCCCACGCGGCGCTCACCTTGGGCGAGCTGGCAGAGCAGCATCAGCCGATCTGGGTTGGACATGACGCGCATGAGCGAACAGGCCTGATTGGCGGCAGCACGCATGGCAAGCAAATCAAAATCGGCGGTCGGGGTCATGAAATCTGGGTCACGGGCTGCTGGAAATGTCAGACACTCTACCTGATAACAAACTATAAAACAATAAACTATAAGCTTAATAAGTGATTGGGCAGTGAGGGCCCCGAATGTTGCCAGAAGATTAATTTCTGGCAGGGTGATTTCTTTTATTCAATGTTTCCCTAGACAAATAACTTGATATCCGGAAAAATGAGGATCGACTTGTTATTTAGTTTTAATAACAGTTAGTTAAAGCTAAGTCTGACTCGTAATAAAACCTATAAATTTCCCCCCAATGAAACGGAGAGTAGCAATGCGTTTAATGCCAGCACTGCTTGTCGCCATCGCGGCAACGAGCATCGGTCAGTTCGCGTTTGCGGACACGGCTGATGTCAAGACCCAGACCATTGTCGAAGTCAAAAAGAAGGGCGCTCATTGCGAGCAAGATCCCAACTGCTTTAATCGTTACCACCCGGCTATCAAGCCAGTGGCGCGTGCAAAGCCGGGCGATCTGATCGTCGTTCACACCCGTGATGCGCTCGATTCGAACCTGAACATCAACTCGAAGGCCAAAGACGTTACCGCCATCGATGTCAATCTGATCCACCCAATGACCGGCCCGATCTACATCGAAGGCGCAAAGCGCGGCGATGTACTGGCAGTCAAACTCATCGACATCAATCCGAATGAATATGGTTACACCACCATCATTCCAGGCTTCGGTTTTCTGCCGGATATGTACACCGAGCCGTTTGTCGCCAACTGGAAGCTGAACCGTCGTGAAGCCGTGTCTGAGCAAGTGCCCGGCGTACGGATTCCGATGAATGGTTTCATGGGATCAGTTGGCGTCATGCCAGGCGAAGCGGAAGTCGATACATGGCTTGCGCGCGAAACTCAACTGGGCAAGGCCGGCGGCGTTGCACTGCCACCTGAGCCAACCAACGCACGTCCTGCCGATATCTGCGGCCCTAACGGTAGCCACAAAGACAAATGCCTGCGCACCATCCCACCGCGTGAAAACGGCGGCAACATGGACGTCAAGCAAATGGTCGAAGGCACCACGCTGCTCTTGCCATGCTTCGTTGATGGTTGCGGCTTCTTCATCGGCGACGTGCACTTTGCACAGGGCGACGGCGAAGTGGCGGGCACTGCGATCGAAATGGGCGCTATCGTGACCGTTCAGACTGAAATCCGCAAAGGCATGGCTTCTGTCGTCAAGCAGCCGCATTTCGAAGGTGGTTCGCAGCTCAAGAAACTCGAGCCAGACAGCTTCCACGCGACCGTGGGCTATCCTCTGAAGAAGGCCGGCGAAGTACCACCGCAGTGGACCTATCTGGACAGCGAGAAAATCAAGCCGCTGACCAACCTGTCCAATGACGTGACACTCGCAGCACGTAACTCGCTGATTCAGATGCTCGACTGGCTGCAAGCCACCAAAGGTCTGACCAAAGAGCAAGCGTTTGTTGTGACCAGCGTTGCTTGCGATCTGCGTATCAGCAACGTGGTTGACGTACCAAACTATGCAGTGACCACAATCTGCCCGATGGAAATCTTCGGCAAGAAGTAACTTTCGTGGTATTGAAGTAAAAAGAGCGAGGATTTTCCTCGCTCTTTTTTTGGGAAGAGCCATGCAAAGAAGACGATTTATCAACACTACACTCAGCCTGCTTGCCGCCGCACTCTGGCCAGCAGCACAAGCGTTGGCGCACACGCCCTATGCGCAATGGGATCTTTTCCGCAAGCGCAATTTGCAGATACTGACATCACACAGCGACCTGCCCGGTGACACGATCGGTGATGAATGGGTCGATTTTTTGCGCAAGAAACTGCCGCTTTCCCGAGCAATGGTGAGTCGCGCACGCGATGTAGCGCGAGTCGCCAGTCTGCTCAAGACAGATCAATCGAAGCTGGCAGTGCTCTCCTACGAGCACGCCCAATCCATGATGACGGCGGCAACACCTTTTGAAGATTATCCCAACATGCCGCTGCAGATCATGTTCGACAATGGCACGCATGTATTGGCCGCGCGCGAGGATTTGCCGCTGCATCATGGTTTTCTGATTGCCGTGACGCTGCTGGAAGCTGCGGGCCCGATGCACCTGACGGTGCCTCTGGAGGGCAAGTTCGGCATGAAGGTGCATCCCGGTGCTCGTGCCGCAGCGCTGGGTGAGAAAGTCGAGCTGCCACGCTCGGAAGCCAAATAATGCAGAAAAGGCTGTTGCTGCCCGCGTTGAAGATTGTGCGCGCCGGATGTCTGTTGGTCAGCGTGCTGTTGTCGGCAATGAGCGCGCAGGCGCATGACGCGATTAGCGCTGATGCCCGCAAGGCCTACCTGTCCCGACTGGATGAGCTCGCGCGTACCGCGCAAGGCACGGCGCCTGCGGCCGTCCGGGCGAGTGCCTGGTTCGAGACTGGCAAGACCCTCGATGACATACGGGGACTGCTGAACGAAGACATCATCAGTCACGGCAAGACGCAGGGTCTGGAAACTTCCGTGCTGGTGAATATGCTCAATGCTTCAGTGCATAAACTTCAGTTGTCGCCACAGACGCGTTTGTATTTATCCGATCCGCGTCCGTATCGTGAAGCACTGGCGCTTGATCCCCGCGGCAAGCAGGCATCGCTCGCCCGCTTCCTGCTGCTCAAGTACCATTTTTATGACAGCTTTGTCGATCATCCGCTCAAACCCATCAAGCAAAGCAAGGAAACTCTGCTCGAGATGATAGGTTTTGGAGAAAGCTTGTCGACCCTGAATGATCCAGCGATCGATAGTGAGGAAGTCCATTTCATTCTCGGGATACATTATCTGCAGGCGCTCGATGCCGGCAGCTTGCCTAAAGCGAAATGCCAGGCGCGGGTTGCCGAGGTACTCAAAAAATTTCGTAGCCAATGGCCTACCAGTCTGAAACTGGCCACGCTCGAGGCTTTGTCGCCACCATGAGATTGCTGTGGTGGTGGTTACATCGATTTCTTTTCATGGGTATGCTGCTGCCGCTGAGTGCGGTAGCGCACCAGTCCGGCAACAGTTATGTGCGCATCAGCAGCACTGATGCGGGTGTGTCGGTGCAGATTGATTTCGCCGTACGCGATCTCAACAGCTTGCTGCAAATACCACCTGACAAACAAAAAGAAATCCGTCGGCATGAGCTCGAAGCATTGCGGGACAGGCTTGCGGCACTGGTCGGCGAGTCGCTCACGCTGGAGGCTGATGGCAATTCCCTGTCGCTGACCTTTCAGTCACAGGAAGTCACGGTACACAATGACGGGCTCTATGTTCGTCAGACACACACGGCAGCGGCATTGCCAGCCAATGCCGCTTATCTGCTGGTGCGCTATGGATTTTTCAACGAAGAAGAAAAAGTCGCACGCGCTTTCCTGAAGCTCAACAGCGGATTGCTGGAATCCACCACGGTACTCGACCCGCGGCATGCGGTACAGCGTCTGCCCCTGCGCGACATTGCGTTGGTCGAGGCCTTGTGGACGTATGCACGCGAAGGCGCCTTGCATATCTGGAGTGGTCCCGATCATCTGCTGTTTCTCTTGTGTCTGCTGCTACCCGGCCTCGGACTGGCGGCAAGTCGCGGGGTAACCTGGTCGTCGACATCGACAGCAGCGGAATTGACAGCGGCACCAGCGGTATCAGCGGCACCAGCATCAGGTGCATCAGTGACATCAGCGCCTTCAGGGTCGTCAGGATTTTCAGCGAACTCCGGTTGGCGCGCGGTCGGTATGTACGCGCTCAAAGTGGTGACGGCGTTTACCTTGTCGCATTCCATCACGTTGGCCGCTGCTGCACTGGACTGGATTACCCTGCCGGACAAACTGATTGAATCCGCGATTGCAGCTTCCATCATCGTCTCTGCGTTACTCAATCTGCGCGGCGGTGAGGGCAGACAGTCATGGAAACTGGCACTGGGTTTTGGCTTGATTCACGGTATGGGCTTTGCAAACGGCCTGCGCGAGTTGGGCTTGTCCTCATCGCATTTCATTGAAACGCTGGTGGCTTTCAATCTGGGTGTGGAATTCGGACAGCTGGTCGTGGTGTTGGCCGCCGGTTTGCTGCAGCGCGTGGTCAGACTGATTCAACGCTGGGGGTCGCTCAGTATTTTGCTGATGGCTTGTGTGTGGCTGGCGGAGCGTCTGCTGGGGTAGGGTTGTGTGCGCTGTCTGCCAGAGGGATCTCGGCGTGGGCGCGTTACTGTACGAAGATGCCCAATACGTTTTTCAGGAATTTAACGAAAGACACTGGATCCCGGCTTTCGCCCACTGCTGTCCGGAACATTCGAAGTCATGCACCACTGAACACTGATGAGCAGTTTTTCTGACTGGATTGCATAGGATTTTTGCGGGCATTTAAGTCTTCTTGCTTGGCTGGATTTTCGACGGATTGATGACGGACCCCAGCTTTCGCTGGGGAGACGGAATGTAGAACCATCAGCCTGAAAATCGTCACCCCAGCGAAAGCTGGGGTCCATGATCGTTAACGGTAAGAGACTGATAAGTTGGAATTCGTGTGAGGGCGGATGTTCCGGACAGCAGTGGGCTTTCGCCGGGATGACGGGAGTTGTTGCGGCGACTACAAAATTGCCACCGTCATCACATGCAAGAGATGACTGCTGCGTGGGCGTATCGCAGGCGATCCAAGTTCCCCACTCACTCTCGGCGAACGTCGAGGGCAAGCGACTTTGCCAGTGCCTGCGCCAACCGCCCATCATGTTTTCGACCGCGCCAACCGCCCATCACGTCCGCGACAGCGCCTGATCAATATCCCAGAGAATGTCATCCACCGATTCAATACCCACCGCCAGACGAATCAGGTCGGGTGGTACACCGGCAGCAATCTGCTGTTCTTCCGAGAGCTGACGATGCGTGGTGGAGGCGGGATGAATCACCAGCGTCTTGGCATCACCGATGTTGGCCAGATGGGACAGGAACTCCACGTTCTCGATGAATTTTTGTCCCGCGGCGGCACCGCCTTTCACGCCAAACGACAGCACGGCACCTGCGCCGCGGGGCAGATATTTGTTGGCCAGCGCGTGGTACGGGTTGTTCTTCAGCCCCGGATAATTCACCCATGAGACCTTGGAATGTGAGGATAGATACTCGGCGATTTTCTGCGTATTGCTGCAGTGCCGTTCCATTCGCAGATGCAAGGTCTCCACGCCTTGCAGCAGCATGAAAGCATTCATCGGCGAGAGCGCCGGACCAAAGGTGCGCAATCCCTCCATGCGGCATTTCATGGTGAAACCGAAGTCACCAAAGGTTTCATAAAATCGCACACCGTGATAACCCGCTGAAGGCTCGGTCATGGTGGGAAATTTGCCATTGCCCCAGTTGAATTTGCCCGATTCCACAATGACCCCGCCCATGGTCGTGCCATGCCCGCCCAGAAATTTTGTGGCCGAGTGCATGACGACTGCGGCACCCCACTGAAACGGACGGCACAGGTAGGGGCTGGCGAAGGTGTTATCAATAAACAGAGGTAGATCCGCGTGCGCGGCGATCGTCGCGACTTTTTCGATATCCAGCACGTTCATGGACGGATTGCCGATCGTCTCTGCATACAGAAGCTTGGTCTTGGGTGTAATCGCACGGGCAAAATTTTCCGGATCGTCGGAATCCACAAAAATCGTATTGATACCGAGCTTGCGGAAATTGACATGCAGCTGCGTGTGGGTGCCGCCGTAGAGGGTGCGTGCTGCAACGATCTCGTCACCGGCTTCACACAGATTGAGCATCGCAATCATCTGCGCGGCCATGCCGCTGGAGGTCGCTACCGCAGCGCGGCCATCTTCAAGAGCAGCCACGCGCTCTTCCAGTACCGCCACGGTGGGGTTGGAGAGTCGTGAATACACATTGCCAAAGGTTTGCAGATTGAACAGACTGGCTGCATGCTCGGCACTGTCAAACACATAGGAGGTGGTTTGATAAATCGGTACCGCTCTGGCGCCCGTAGCCGCGTCGGGTATCTGACCGGCATGGAGGCAGAGGGTATCGAAGTCGTAAACGTGATCTTTGGACATAGCGTCAATGTGAAAAAGTCAAACAGGCCGGCGGGATGAAATGATGCGCGTATTCACACCAAACCAGCTCAGGCCACCAAACAACCGCGCATATTCGATTTTGACGCAGCGATCCATCACCACGTTCAAGCCGGCGGTGTCAGCAATCCGGCCGGCTTCTTCGTTGATTACCCCAATTTGCAGCCACAGTGTTTTCGCGCCGATGGCCACGGCATCCTGGGCTATTGGTACGCAATCGCTGCTTTTACGAAATACGTCAACGATATCGACCTTGACGGGAATGGACTTCAGGTCGGGGTAGCAGCGCTCGCCCAGGATATCGGTGTATTTCGGATTGACCGGGATGATCTTGTACCCATGCTCCTGCATGTATTTCGCAGCGAAATAAGAAGGCCGGAACCAGTCTGCCGACAAGCCCACCACGGCGATCGTATGACTGTCTTTGAGAATGCGGCGCAGTTGCGCAATCGTGCTCATGGCGTTGTTGGCTCCGTCAAAAAAAGATGAACCGCGATGGCCATTGTAATCACTCCCAACCCAAGCGCATTCCAATCTGTAAAACCGTCGATTCCGCACCCCGGCCTCAATGGTTGCATTAAACACAATTATGGGCGACGGGCTCGCCCGGAAGCTGCGTTGACAGTTTCACTATGCTATGTTCCAATCAGGAAACATTGGGGAACTGTTCCTGCTTCCGACGAGGCAGCCCCAGAGCGCTTGATCCACCCACTGTCTAAGGATACGCCGCCCGCATGCGCCAGCCGAGTCCCATCATTGGCAACAGCCAACCGATGCGCGAGATCCGCAAGCTGATCGAGACCATCGCAGATTCCCCTGCGACGGTGATGATCAACGGCGAATCCGGCACCGGCAAGGAGCTCGTCGCGCAGGCATTGCACTACCAGTCGGCGCGTGCTGATGCCAATTTTGTGCCGCTCAATTGCGCGGCGATCCCCAAAGAGTTGATGGAAAGTGAGTTGTTTGGCCATCGCAAGGGTGCATTTACCGGAGCACTGTCCGACCGCATCGGAAGATTCGAGCTGGCCCATGGGGGCACCCTGTTTCTGGATGAAATCGGTGATTTGTCGCTCGACATGCAAGTCAAGCTCTTGCGGGTACTGCAGGAACGTACGGTCGATCCCGTGGGTTCATCGCGTCCGGTGGAAGTGGATGTGCGTGTCGTGGCGGCCACGCACCGCGATCTTGAAGAAGAGATTGCGGCAGGTCGTTTTCGTGAAGACTTGTACTACCGTCTGAATGTCTTGCCTGTCATAACACCGCCGCTGCGTGAGCGGGAAGACGATATTCTGCTGCTGGCGAAATACTATGCCGACAAATTTGCCTACAAAAGTGCGCCAGTGACTTTTTCGACAGATTTTGTCGAGGTACTCAAGGCCTACGAATGGCCGGGTAATGTGCGCGAACTCTCCAATTTAATCCACCGATTTTCAACCTTGTTTTCTGGCCAAAAGCTGTCGTTGCGCCTTGTGCCGGCAGCCATGTTGCCCAGGGGTTTGCAGAAATTACAGCTCGAACGCGGCGAAGTTCCCGTTGAAATACCCGAAGTGCATGCCGCCGATGTGTTGCACATGTTTGCCGTCGGCGACAATGCGGCCACCCTGTCCGAAGCCGTCACCGTCGCTGAGCCCGAGCACAATCATGTCGAAGACATTATCCTGCTGGCTCAGGGCGGTCCGGTATTGCCACCGGAAGGCCTCTCGCTCAAGGAGCGCATGGCAGAGATTGAACGTGCCTTCATCGAGCAGGCGCTGGATCGTTCGGATGGCAATGTCTCAAAAACTGCACGTCTGCTGAATCTGCAACGTACCACCCTGATTGAGAAAATCGATAAATACCGGCTGCGTTCTGCCTGAGTGGGCTTGAGCGTCGCCGTTTAAATCCTGCAGCATGGATTTTTTAGCGTCTCCTTACCGCGGCCTATCATGGATATTGCAAGTATTGTCGGAGTTGTAGGTGCGCTGCTCGTGATTGCGTTGGCCACCGGTGGTGACTTCCTGCGCTTCATCGATCTGCCAGCGATCCTGATTGTTTTCGGCGGCACCTTTCTGTGCGTGCTCGCCAAAAGCTCGGTATCGGAGTTTCGTGATGCCTACCGAACCGCTCGCGAAATACTCACCAGTCAGCCCACGCCACTGGCCGATCTGATTGACGAGCTGGTCGAGATCGGACGTATCGCACGCTATGACGATCGCTGGATGATCACACTGGAGGATCGCGAATACACCGACCCTTTCATCGCCAAAGCGGTTCGCATGTGGGTCGATGGTATCGAGCACGGTGTCCTCAAGGATGCCCTGCTGCGTGAAATCGCCGAGGTCAGACTGCGCTTTGACAACGCGCGTGATTTTTTCAGCTATGCACAAGAACTGGCGCCGGGCATGGGCATGATCGGCACACTGCTGGGTCTGGTACTCATGATGGGCAATATGGCAGATCCGCGTTCGATCGGTCCGGGGATGGCGGTGGCCCTGCTGACTACCCTCTATGGCGCCGTGCTGGCGAACGTACTGCTGGGTCCGCTGGTGCAAAAAATCATGGGGCATGGCAAACGCGCTCGTCGCAACTACGAACTCGCCATGGCCGGCGTCCTGTTCATTCACAAGGGCGGTGATCCTCGTTTACTGCCCGATCTCTTGTTGGGTAACCTGGTGCCCCAGCCGGTTGAGCCCGAGGCACCGATCGCGAACGAAGTCGAGGCGACTGTTGAATGAAAACGGCGGCAACCATAGAGCCCGAAGAAGAGCCGGCAAAGATCGTTTCACTGTTTGATGCTGCGCTCCACGAAGAGGACGAGCATCCAAAGCGACCGGGTTCACCCTTGTGGATGACCACCTTCGCCGACATGATCACGCTGCTGCTGGCGTTCTTTGTCCTCATCCTTTCTTTCTCCGATCTGAATATCAATCGTTTCAAGGATGTCAGCGGCTCGCTGCAAAAGTCGCTCGGCAAGCAGGATGCCTTACCCACGGTGGTCGCACCACCCGCCGAAACCCAATTGGTGGCCGGACCCACGGAAGAAAAAGCGCCGCTGCCCGAGCAGCTTGCACGCGACCTGGGCACACTGCAAAAATCATTGTCGATGGATCTGGTCGGGAAAAAAGTGCAGCTGCGTACAGAAAATGGCAAACTGGTTTTGCAATTACCCGAGCGTGGCAGCGGCATCATGCCGCAGGAAATGGTGGATCTGTATGGCCGCATTGCCGATGCGCAGGCGCAGATCGAAAGCCGAGTTGAAATACGCGAGGGCGGCGAAGAAGATGAGCAGCGCAACGACACGGCACGCCAGCTCAAGCAGCTGCGCGAGATGCTCGCCAGCGAAATCGCCAAAGGTGAAGCGCAGGTCGAGCGGGACGGCGAGCGCATCGTTATTCGCATGGTGGTGCAGGGCAGTTTCTATTCAGGTAGCGCGGATTTGTCACCGGACTTCATGCCCATGCTGACGAAAATTGGTCGCAGCATCGCGGCGGCCGGTGGGCGGATCACGGTGGAGGGGCACACCGATGACATACCCCTCAGTGGCCACAACCGCTATCGCTCGAACTGGGATTTGTCCGGTGCTCGCGCTGCGTCAGTCGCGGACTATCTGACCGAGCAGGCGGGCGTGCCACGCGAACGCGTGGTGGTGCGCGGCATGGCCGACACCAAACCTCTCGCTCCGAATGACACGCGCGAAGGCCGCGCAAAGAATCGCCGGATTGAAGTGCTGGTGGATGCGTTCGGCGCCTGAGATGGTGGCGCCTGAGATTGGCATCTGCGTTGACACCGTAACCGACAGGTGAAGATCACTGCTTGAGACCTCGGCACCGAGCGGGAACTGCGGGTGGCGTGTCTCTGGTCGGGTATTTTCATCAACCGCCGTGAATGGCAGTCGAGCCCTTTTAGCTTCGTAGATTGCGCGTCAGGTCGCTATAAAGATTTATCAGCGTTTTCAACAGATTGGTCGCCATGTCGTTGAAGGTCGTGTAGCGTTGAGTGATCGAGGTAACGAACTGGGTCTGGTCGGTGCCGCGCTGAGTGAGCAGGATTTGTTTTTCGGCGTATTCGCCGCGTAAGGCTTTTTTGATGTCGTCGGTCATTTTATTGATGAAGGGCTCTTTGGCAGTCACGAATCGGTAGTCTACAACGCCGGTATCACTCACATCCTTAATGTAGTAAATTCTGTCCGTACCCGGTTCCTGAAAAATTTTTTTTGCATCCGCTTTAGTTATCTTAGTCAGATCGAAAGTCGCCGGTGACAGAGGAGGGTAAGCGCCATAAATCACCTCGGGTGGCGGGCTGAACGGCGGACGATACCCGGGTACTACGGTGGTGTATTTGGCGATGTCGTAATATTTTTCTACGCTAGGCCCCAGCGTTGTGACGGGTGGCGTTACACCAGAGGGAAGTCCGGTCGTGTTAATGAGTGATTTGGTGGCTTCGATTAGAATTTGTCCATTGGCTGCAGTTTGCATCAAATCTCTTTCTGCAGCGTCTTTGGGTATGAAAAATAACTTTACCTGATCCGGCGAAAATGTCTGGCGAGTGTTTCCAACGAATTCGTAAGAACTTGGATTGCCACTCTGATCACGATAAACCACAAGGTCACCGGGACTTCCGCCGTTGCCCGGCGTGGTTCCTTCGATGAGTTTTGGTTCGTAGATGAGCCATGCTGCTTTGTCAAAATTTAGGCTACCTCGGGGAAAAAGAATTGCGGCCCCCGTTCGTGAATAGTTGACGTTTTGAGCATCAAGCAGTGGTTTTGCTGCTATCAGTTGTACGATTGAATCCCTAATTTTGCGGGCTTTGTCTATCTCGGCTTGCGTGGCGGTCAGTGAGCTTGAATTATCAATGGTGGCCTTTGATATATCCGTTTCAGTAATATCGTTTGCGAGCGGCAGGACAGGGCTGGTGAGTGGTTTGGTAAGCACATCCGGATCAACTTTATCAAGATTTACAGACAGGCTATTCCACTTAGCAATCCTCTGCGGATAAAGCGCAATCTCCTCATTAATCAGCTCAATCGCATCAACGATCTTGTTCAGATTATCTTTTTCGGTCTTGAGGGAGCCGGACAGCTGCGAGGCCGTGTACGCAAGCGTGCCTACGGTCTGATTGGCGAGGTTGATGCTGGTCAGATCAGTTGTCGCGGTGATTTTGGACTCGGTGTTATTGAGCTCCCAGGGCGTGTCCAGCCCCTCGGTAATGACGATGTTTGGCATACGGATTCCCCTGAAGATATCGGATGATCTGTTGCGGATCGGTCACTGGTAGTGACGTGAACAGATCAAAAGTTCCCACAGTGAGAATGGACACGACCGGCACAAAAGTCCGGTCGTTTCAGAAAGCAGGCAGGGAAAAAGTTGCGCGATAGCGACATCGCGCGGGACAGGGATTTATTCGGTCTTGCTGGCTGGCTTGGCGTAGGACGGAATCCCGTCGACTGAAGCTGCCGGATTGGGTTTGGATTGCTGACGGTTGTAGGAAACCGCGCGGTCTTTGTCCTTGCCATTCTCGCGCTCACGGGCGAGTTCACGCTCACGAGCAAGTTCACGTTCACGCGCGAGTTCACGCTCGCGGGCGACTTCTCTCTCTCTGGCGGCATCTCGCTCGCGGATCTGCTCGCGTTCTCTGCTCGCCTCGCGCTCGCGGATGCGCTCCCGCTCGCGGGCCAGTTCGCGTTCTTTGTCTTTGATTTCCTTGTCACGGCGGGCGTTGGCGGCCGCCAGTTCCTGTGCCGCCTCTTTTTCCCGCTGCTTTTGCTGTGCTGCAATCGACTCAACGTCTTTTTTGATGACATCGACATTCGATACCGAGCCCTGCAGGCTATTAACCTGGGACGACAATTCCCGCACCGCGCGCGATTGTTCCTTGAGAAGGGTATCCAGGCCGCCCAGCTGCTCAAGCAGGGCGGCTTCATCGTTGTCGGATTTGGCAGCCGACATTTTTTTCACGTTGGCTGTTTTATTGAGCGCCTGCAGCGTTTTTGCCGAGGGGCTGGATTTATCGTTGCGGTCAGCTTTTTGTTCGGTTTTCTGTTCAGTTTTTGCGGGTGGCTTGTCGGATTTCTGAGGCGTCACCTTGGCGGGTGCTGCGGGTGCCTCGGCGGGTGTCTCGGTTGGCGCGGCTTCCTTGCGCGTAAAGGGTTTGCCTGAATCAACCAGACGTCCGATCTTGTCTTCGATGGCCTGCTGTACGGATTGTGTGTTTTCCTGCTTGAGATTGAGCTCTTCAAGCGCGGCATGAATGTCATCCATGGTCTCCATGCGGCGTTTGAGATCGACGGCGCGTTTGCCGACGGCCAGCAGCATTTCATCCAGCTGTTCAACTTTGCCGTGCAGCTGCACGGTCATGAAGCTGAACGTGCCTGCGGTACCCACCAACACAGCAGCAGCCAGCGCGAGAATCACCTTGGCCTGCATGCTGGTTTTTTTGGCGCCGTCGATGAGCTTTTCGGCGGCCTTGTTGACATGCGTACCCGTGGCAGCGACCGCAGAAGCCGAGCGGTTGGCAACTTCGGCTGCGTCCAGGACGATGCCCATCAGTGATTCGAGCTGCTGCGAGGCCGAGCGATTGTTCTCGACCAGAATTTGTACCGCCTCTAGCGCACGCTTGGCAGTATCCTGAGGCACCGCGACGGTACCATCGGGCAGGACAGTGTCCCCGGAGAAGGCGACGGTCGCAGCGGCGGCTTCTTCTTCGCTGAGTGCCGGCGGTGGCGGTGCGGGTGTAAAACCGTCACCGGTGGCGGCCTGTTCGTCTTTGGCGTCGTCGCTCATCGTCCTATCCGTTTCCCAAGTTTCTTGACTGCGTCTTCAAGTTCATCCAACTGCGCGCTGACCTTGGAGGTCATTGCTCCCAGATTTTGTATGCGTTCTTCCAGGTGTATCGACAGTGCCCACGGTGCCACGTTTTCTTCAACAAACAGCATGTCCGGTTCGGCCGGTTCCTGCACCGCCTCTGCGGCGGCCGGCTGATTTTCGGCATGCTTTTCATGCTCGCCGATGCCGATGCCGGTGCGCGTGGCATCGACAGCGTCGGGCAGGTCAGCCCGGTGATCCTTCAGGTTCCGCTGGTCCGATGGACCTTCACCGTCGTCACTCTGACGCAGCAGCGGTCTGCCTTGCGCGTCATGCATGCCGCGTAGGTCAGACGGGCCATCGCCATCGTAGGCGCCGGTCGTTATCTGCTGGCCGTCGGCATCCTGCATGGCGCGCGCATCCGACGGACCCTCGCCGTCGCGAGATCCTGCGGCGGCTGCCTTGCCATCGGCATCCAGCATGGCTCGCATGTCGGACGGCCCATCCCCATCGTCCGTGCCGCCCGATGCGGCCTTGGCTTGCGTGTCTTGTGAGGCGCGCTGGTCACTCGGGCCATCGCCGTTGGCTCCTCTGGCAGTGGCTCCCGCACCCTCGGCGTCCCGCAGGGCGCGTACATCCGAGTCGCCATCACTTTTGTGCGTGTCTGCTGCTGCCGCGGCACGCCCCTCGGCATCCTGTATTTGCCGGCTCTGGGCATCACCGCTGCCGTCATGCAGCGAACGGGTATCCGCAGGTCCGCCTTCCTGATCTTTGACGGCACGTTGGTCGCTCGGGCCTTTCGCCGCTCTGACTTTCTTGCGCGCGCGTCCCTCCGCAGCCGCGACTTCCACGTGCTCGTCAGACCGAAAGACCTGCGATTCTTCTTCAGACATGCGCTACCTTTTCAAAAACGCGCGGCGTTCTATCGATTGGCCGGCTGCAGCACACGCTGCAGAGGTCTCGCTGGCCGTAGCCAGGGATCTGGCGGAATGCCCTCCTTGCGCACGAAGGTTTCGGCTTCCTTCCTGTTCGCAAACGGCCCCGAAATCAAAATATAACGCACACCCTTGTTCGGCGAGGTGACCGCAGTAATTCTGGCGCCCGACAGCGCGCGGTAATTCGCGCGCCATTCCTGCGCCTCGGCCATCGTTTTTACCGACACGTGTTGCACAAAAATACTGCCAGGCGGTGCCTGACGGATCATCTGGTCGACCCCTCGCTCCGAGCGGGGTGCGAGCGGATCTTCCGCGGCTGCCTTGGTCGTCGAGGTCTCAGTCGCGTTGGCAACGCTGGCTGCAGGCTCGGCGGGCTTGGCTTTGTCCGCCGGTTTTGCAGCTGCGGTGTCGGTCGATGTCACGACATTGGCAACCGGAGGCGGTGTTGCCGTCCCGGTTTCACTCTGATTAGCAGTTGAATCGGCAGCAGGCGCAGGAACTGAAGCCCCCGTGCCGGCGGTTGACCCCGATGCTGGCTTGGGCTCTGGCTGTGGCTGCGATTCTGGCTTTGCTTCGGGCAGCGTCGTGGCTGGCTTGCTTGCCATCTGCGCCACCAGATTCATCATCCAGAGGGGCAGGTTTTGCTTCAGGGTGGGCGAGTTCGCCAGCATGGGGGCGAGCCGCTGCGGAAACAGCAGCGCGATCGTACCGACCGCCACCGACAACAGCAGCACAAAGGCCAACATCCAGCCAAGCATGATCTTGAGCAGAGGGCGCTGCGGAGGCTCGGCAAACACGGAGGTTGGCTCATTATCCTCAGGGGCGTCATCGACCAAGGGGATATCCCGCGGTGAATTTTTTGCGAGAAAATTTTTCCGGTGCTTTGCATCGAGCGGCTGATGCTCGACAATTTCCGGCTCATCGACTTTTTGTGGCGCTCTGACTTCGGCAAAGCCAGTGGCGGCCAATACTTTTTTGACTTCGACTTCAAAGCCCATGGCTCGTGCTACGGCAAGCAAGGATTCGCCCTCAGCGCGGGTGGGTTGTTCCAGAGGCCAGCGCAGCAGACGCTGGCCAAAGTTATCGAGATTTTTTTCGTGCTGCGCCGTGCCCATGCGATCAAGGAACAATACCAGTGACACATTCGCACCGGGGAAATCCTGAACCAGTCGGGCCAGCAATTGCATATCGCGCGGATTGACGGCCTTGGCATCATGGGCGATCAGCACGCGCCGCGGTGCAGGTGAGTTCTCGCCATTGCGTGCGTCTTCCAGCGAGAGTCCGCCCAGAATCTGGTTGAATCGGTCGAGCAGCGCCTCGGTATTTTGGGGCAGGAAGACCTCGATCTGCAGATCGGGCATCTTGCGCAGTTTGTTGATGACGATGCGACCGTAGTGATCAAGCACCCCTTCGTGGTTGCTCGACAGCGAGAGCGACAGGCTCTGCTGCTGCACCGCCTGCATCACGTAGTCGAAACGGCGGCGATCCGCGGTGCGAAGGAAGATACCCTCGGCGCTCACCGTGTCGTTGCTCACATCCTGCGCGGTATCGATCATGATGTCGCCTCTTCAGTTTCCAGCTTGCCGCTTGCATCGAACTGCATGTTGGGCGGTACCTTGGGCTGCGGACGCTGCACCGGCGGGGCACCTGGCCGCACGCTGGCAAGGTTGAATATATACGCAATGACTTGTGCGACCGCATAGTACAGGTCTTCGGGCACGGGATGCTCGACCTCGGTGGTGAAGTAGAGTGCACGAGCCAGCGGTGGTGCCTGAAAAATTTCGATGCCGTGCTTTTCCGCTTCTTCCCGAATGCGCGCTGCGACCGCATCGGCGCCCTTGGCCAGCAGTATAGGAGCACTATCGCCATTCGGGTCATAGGACAGCGCAACGGCGAAGTGTTCCGGGTTGGTGATGACGACATCGGCGTCCTTGACGCGGTCGATCATGCGCGCATTGGACATCTCGCGCTGGCGGCGACGTATCTGCGCCTTGACCTCGGGTCGGCCTTCCATATCCTTCATCTCGTCCTTGATTTCCTGCTTGGTCATGCGCATTTGCTTCATGTGCTGCCATTTTTGAAACGGCACATCAATGAGCGCGATGATGATCAGCGAGCAGGCCATGATCAGCGCCGACTTGGACAGCATGTCACCCGCGACTTTCATGCCGGGTTCAAAAGCCATCTTGCCCAGCGCATCGAGCGTGGCCATATTGTCCGACAGCACCCAGACAACGACACCAGCGACGAGGAAAAATTTCAGCAAGGCCTTGGTCAACTCAACCAGCGCCTTGGTACCGAACATGCGCTTGATGCCATTGAGTGGATTGAGCTTGGACGCTTTCGGTGCGGCCGCCTTGAGCGAAAAAAGATAGCCGCCGGTGGCGCCGGAGGCAGCGATGGCGACGGCTGCGGTCAGCAACAGCAGGGGCACGATCAGGATAAAGCTCTCTAAAATCTCATGCGCGAAAATTGCAGGCAAGAGATTGGGTGAGTGCACGATCTTGCGATCAAAATTGAAGCCGGATGCAAAAGCCTCGGCCAGTTTGGATACCAGCACGCCACCGGTGAGAAACAGAAAACCCAGCGCAGCGATCGTCACTGCCGCAGCAGGCAGTTCGGTGGAGCGCGCAACCTGACCATCCTCGCGGGCCTTCGACAGGCGCCGCGAGGTAGGTTCTTCGGTTTTTTCTTCCGAGCTGGACTCTGCCATATCAGTTCACCAGTCCAACGAGATCACGCGCGTGCAGGAAAGCCTGCGTCCACAGCCAGCGCATGCGCCCGATCATGCTTTCGAGCGCGATAATGAGAATGACAAAACCGGCCGCAATCGATGCAGGAAAGCCAACGGAGAAAATATTCAGACTGGGTGCGGCACGGGTGACGATGCCAAGGCCGATGTTAATGAACAGCAGCGAGATCATCACCGGCAGCGAAATCAGCACGCCACCCAAAAAGATCATGGAGCTCCAGGCAACGACCTTGCCGAAGGTGGCCTGATTCAGTATGGACTGGCCAATCGGCAGGGCAGTGAAGCTGTCCATGATCATCGAGATCATGATCACATGGCCGCCGAACCCGAGAAAAATCATGGTCGACAGAATCACGAGAAACTGGGAGATGACGGGCACGTTACCCACGTTCGGATCGTACATGCTGGCCATCGACAGGCCCATCGAGCCCGCAATGGCCTGGCCCGCCAGTACGATGGCGCCAATCGCCACTTGCAGCATCAGTCCCATCATCGCGCCGATGAAAATCTGATTAACGATCTGGAAAAAACCGATCGCACTGACAGGATCAAGCACTGGCCAATCGACCATGGGGTAGATGAAAAAAGTCAGCACGACTGCGAGCATGATGCGAATCGGCAGTGTCAGGGCGTCCAGTGAAAAAATCGGTGCGGTCAGCAGCATGGCCGAGATGCGCAGCATCGGCCAGAGAAAGGTGTAGAAGCGCTCAACGATATCCGCGGCAAGGAGTGTCATGGCATCGGTCGGGCGCTGGCCCGGTCAGGAGAACAGCGCAGGAATGCGCTTGTAGATATCGCGGGTGTAGTCCACCAGCATGCTCAACTGCCAGCCTCCAAACAGCGCCAGCGTCACGCCCATGGCGGCCAGTTTCGGTATGAACGAGAGCGTCATTTCATTAATCGAGGTTGCGGCCTGAATCACGCCAATGAACAGGCCAACACCCAGCGCCACCACCAGCATGGGCGAGGCGATGATCATCACGGCCCAGAGGGCACTGCGACCCAGATCAACGACGGTAGCGATTTCCATTATGTATCCTCAGTAGAGTCAGGGCATTGCGAAGCTCGAGGCAAGCGAGCCCATCAGCATGCTCCAGCCATCGACCAGCACGAACAACATCAATTTAAACGGCATGGAGATCATCATCGGCGAGAGCATCATCATGCCCATCGACATGAGCACGCTCGACACCACCAGATCAATCACCACGAAGGGGATGTAAATCAAAAAGCCGATCGTAAAAGCGCTTTTGAGTTCCGACGTCATGTAGGCCGGCACCAGGGTAGTGAAGGGTACCGATTCGGGACCCTCCAACTCCACCTTGCTGCGCGAGATTTCCATGAACATCGAGATATCTTCTTCGCGCGTCTGTGCCAGCATGAAGCCACGGATCGGTGCCTCGGCGGCGGCCAGCGCCTCTTCGAATGGCATGCCCTGGTTCATGTACGGCAGGATGGCGTTGTTGTACACATCCATCATCACGGGCTGCATGATGAATAGCGTCAGGAACAGCGCCAGTCCGGCGAGTACCTGATTGGGCGGCGTCTGGCCGGTACCCAGGGCCTGTCGGAGTATGGAGAAAACAATGATGATGCGAACAAATGAGGTCATCATCAACAGCATGGAGGGCAGCAGCGTGAGCACCGTCATCAGTGCCAGCAGCTGCAGCGTCAGGCTGTAGGACTGAACACCACCTTTGCCGCTGACCACATTGACGATGGGCAGGCCTTGCGCGAACGCCAGCGCCGGTATCAGCGCCGGTAGCAGAAGCAGCAGTGCGATGAAAAGTCGGCGCGCCATGATCTCAGCCCTTGGTTTTGTTTTGTGCAGATTTAAGCAGATCAGCGAAACGCTGAGCCAGTGGCGCCGTGTTTTCTGTACTGTTTGTCTGGGTGGCTGCGTCAGCGGCCAGTTCTTCGGCCGACAAATAGAAGCTGGCCAGCGTATTGATTTCTTGTGGGGTGATGCCGAGCAGGATGTCCTGATCTTTCACGCGCACCAGCACGATCTTCTGGCGGGGCGCGAGCGACATGCTGTCCATAACGCGGATGCGGCGTTGACCCATGCCGAGCAGGTTGCCGCTTTGCATGCGCTTGAGCGCATAGAGCAGGGCGCCCAGCAGGGCGAGCACCACGCCAAAGCTGAACGCGAAAGACAACCAGTCGGAAGCATGCATGTGGATCTTTCCTTACAGGTTCTTCATCCGGTCACTGGCAGGCACCACGCGTGTCAGTCGAATACCGTAGCGATCATTGACCAGCACAATCTCGCCTTGTGCCACGACCGTGTCGTTGACCAGCAGATCAAGCGGCTCGCCGGCAATGCGTTCGAGTTCAACCACGCTACCCTGGGTCAGTCGCAGCAGGTCACGGATTTTCATTTTCGTGCGACCGACCTCGACCTTGATCGCCACCGAGATATTTTGAAGTACATCGGGGTTGATATGGTGATTCGGCGGCGCTTCATCTGCCTCAGTCACATCGCCGTTGTTGTTTTGTTCTGTCGTTACGTCACTCATGATGCATCCTCGGTCGTTAGAGGGTTTCCGGGCTGGTGGCTTTTTCGATGCGGACCGCAACCTGCGGACCCGACATACCCACCTGAACTTCGAAAGCAGGCAGACCGCCAATCAGCATGGTCGCCAACTCGGGTTTTTTGAAGAATAACAAATCGCCTTCCTTGAGCTGCCGGACATGCGAATAATCGTCAAGCACGGTACCCAGCAGGACTTGCAGCTCCAGCTGCGAATCGCCGACTGCCAGCGTCAGGTCCTGACGCCATTTCAAATCGGATTCTTCGCTGCCGTCAGCTTGCACGCGGTTGCGCAGCAGGTCACGCAGGGGTTTGAGCGACGCATACGGGTAGACCAGGTCCACGAAGCCTTTGATGCCGCCGACGCTTTCGGTTTCAAAGCGGGTCATGATCACCAGATCATTTTCGTCGGCAATCTGGGCAAACTGGGGATTGATCTCCGAGCCTGTGTGTTCGAATTCGACTTGCAGCAGCGGTGCCCACGCTTCTT
>JAJTGC010000121.1 GCA_021298975.1 Oxalobacteraceae bacterium | reverse complement strand
GTCGTTATGTGGTCATCGGATTCGCCAACGGTGAAATACCCAAGCTGCCGCTGAACTTGCCTTTGCTCAAAGGCGCGTCCGTGGTGGGTGTGTTTTGGGGTGAGTTTGTCAAGCGTGAACCCGCGCATCACAACGCGGCCATGCATGAACTGATGCAATGGCATGCCGAGGGCAAGATACGCCCGCATGTGTCGGCCGCCTACGCACTTGCCGATACACCACAGGCGCTGATGGACATGGCCTCGCGCAAGGTCACCGGCAAAATCGTCATACGGCCGCGTCAATGAGCAGCGGTCCCAAAGTCTATGCGATCGACGGCGTAACCCCCGTCATTGATCCCACGGCCTTTGTCCACCCCACGGCCGTCTTGATCGGTGACGTCATCATCGGTCCGGGCTGCTATGTCGGCCCACTGGCTTGTCTGCGCGGCGATTTTGGTCGACTGATCATGGAGCGTGGATCCAATCTGCAAGACACATGTGTCGTGCACGGATTTCCGGGCAGCGACACCGTGATTGAAGTCGATGGTCACATCGGCCACGGTGCGGTGATTCACGGCGCGCGTATCGGACGCAATGCGCTGGTGGGTATGAATTCGGTCGTCATGGACGGGGTCGTGATTGGTGAGGCCTCCATCGTCGCTGCCATGTCTTTTGTCAAAACGGGCATGCAGGTACCGCCTAAAAGTCTGGTCATGGGTATGCCGGCACGTGTCGTGCGCACTTTGTCAGACGAAGAAATTGAATGGAAATACAAAGGCACACTCGAATATCAGCAGCTCGCGGTACGCTGTCGGCAAAACATGCAAGAAGTTGCGCCGCTGGCCGCTGTTGAGCCTGATCGCAAGCGGCTGCGTTTTGAAAAGCCTGATGAGATGGTCAAACCCAAATCCCCCGGTGCAGGAAAAACATGACGTATCAGACATTGGAAATCCTTCGGCAAGGCCCACGCGCCACCCTCTGGTTGAACCGGCCAGATGTGCGCAATGCGTTCAATGAAACTTCCATCGCTGAGATTACGCAAGCATTTCGAATGCTGGACAAGGATCGTACTGTGCGCGTGATTGTTCTCGCAGCGCGAGGCACGGCATTTTGTGCGGGTGCCGATCTGAACTGGATGAAAAAAATGGCCAGTTACAGCGAAGAAGAAAATCTTGCCGATGCGCAGGCGCTGGCCGAGATGATGCAAGTGATTTACGAATGCAACAAACCCACGATAGCGCGTGTGCAGGGTGATTGCTATGCCGGTGGCATGGGCTTGGTGGCCGCTTGCGATATGGCACTGGTGGTCGACACCGCCGGATTTTGTTTGTCGGAAGTGCGTCTGGGTGGTCGACACCGCCGGATTTTGTTTGTCGGAAGTGCGTCTGGGTTTGATTCCGGCGACTATTTCACCCTATGTCATTCGTGCCATCGGCGAGCGCGCCTCGCGCCGTTACTTTCTCACTGCCGAGCGTTTCGATGCGCAAGAGGCTCGCCGCATAGGTCTCGTGCATGAGGTCGTGATTGAAGACCATCTGGATCATGAAGTCGACAAGCTGGTGCATGCGCTATTGGCCTGCAGCCCGCATGCCATTGATGAAGCCAAGCGTCTGGTACGGGATGTTTCAGGCGAAACCATTGAGCCGGAACTGGTGACCGAGACGGTGCGCCGTATCGCGCAGATTCGCGTCTCCGAGCAGGGTCGCGAGGGCGTGCAGGCTTTTCTGAACAAACGCAAACCTGCGTGGCTGACGGATACATCGAATGCCACCTGAGTTTTCTCTGCTCAGCCAACTCGACGATCAGCTGGCTTCTTTAGCCGACCAGCAGCTGCACCGGCAATTGCGCGAGGTGCAGACGCCCACTGCACCCTCACTGATGGTTGATGGTGAAGCGCTGATTGCATTTTGCAGTAATGATTATTTAGGCCTCGCCGCCGACCCACGCGTCATCGAAGCGCTGCGCGAAGGCGCATTGCGATACGGTGCGGGTAGTGGGGCATCGCACTTGATCAGCGGGCACTCAGCCGCCCACGCACAGCTGGAAATCCAACTCGCCGCGATGCAGGCATCGCATCTGATCAACCCACGAGCCTTGTTTTTTTCCACCGGTTACATGGCCAATCTGGCGGTGCTGACGGCACTCGCAGGAAAAGAGGCTGACATTTTTTCCGAGGCGCTCAATCATGCTTCGCTGATCGACGGCGCGCGGCTCTCGCGTGCGCGCGTGACGATCTACACCCGCGATGATTTGTCGGCGCTCGATCGTCTGCTCGCGGGCAGTGCAGCCACGACCAAGCTGGTCGTGACGGACAGCGTATTCAGCATGGAGGGCGCGATTGCGCCTCTGCCCGAACTGCTGGCCTTGTGTGAACGTCACCAGGCCTGGCTGGTGGTCGATGATGCGCATGGTTTTGGTGTGCTCGGCGAGCAAGGGGCGGGTGTCTTGCAGCATTTCGGATTACGTTCGTCGCAGCTGGTGTACATCGGCACACTGGGCAAGGCCGCCGGTGTCGCGGGGGCGTTTGTAGCTGCGCATGCCACGGTCATTGAATGGCTGGTACAGCGGGCTCGTACCTACATTTACACCACGGCGAGTCCGCCAGCGATTGCGCATGCGTTGCTCACGAGCCTGGCGATCATCAGCGGGGCTGAAGGTGCCATGCGGCGTCAGAGTTTACGCAACCACATCCAACAACTGCGTGATGCCCTGCAGCTTCAGCGCTGGCGCTTGCTGCCATCGGAGACGCCCATACAGCCGGTTCTGATTGGCCCCAATCAGCCTACCCTGCAGGCAGGCGAGTCTCTGCGGGCGCAAGGCCTGTGGGTTGCGGCCATCCGGCCGCCAACGGTACCCAAAGAGTCGGCGCGACTGCGCATCACGCTCTCGGCCGCTCATACCGCTGCGCAGATCACGCAGCTGGCGGGTGCGATTAACGCGATGGAGCGCGTATGCGTTTGAAATTCGCCTGTTTCGTGACGGGCACGGATACTGGCGTGGGCAAGTCATTGATATCGTCGGCGCTCTTGCACCGACTGTCGCAGGCCGGCCTGCAAACCGTCGGCATGAAACCTCTGGCAGCGGGTGCAGAGATACGCGATGGCGTTTTGTATAACGAGGATGTGGCGCAACTGGACGCCGCATCCAGCCTGTCCGTGCCGCGCGAACTGGTGGTGCCTTATCTGCTGCGCGAGCCGGCAGCACCGCATATCGCAGCCGCGCTCGAGAAAATCATCATTGAACCGCAGCGTTTGCTGACCGCCTATGCGCACATCGCAGCACAGGCCGAAGCCGTGGTGGTGGAGGGCGTCGGAGGTTTTCGGGTGCCGCTGACGGACGATTTTGATACCGCCGATCTGGCTGAAAAGCTGCAGCTTGATGTTATCCTCGTGGTCGGTCTGCGTTTGGGTTGCCTGAACCACGCGTTGCTGACGGCAGAAGCGATCGCCGCGCGCGGCTTGAGGCTGGCGGGCTGGGTGGCGAATCAGATCGATCCTGCGATGACTCATCAGCAGGAGAATATCGATGCGTTGCGCGCGCGACTATCCGCGCCGCTGCTGGGTGTGGTGCCGTACATGGCACAAGCAGCCGCAGCTGCAGCGGCGCCGTACCTTGATTTTGGCTGGACCGGGGTGGTACCCGCTGAAGCGCGTCCCTGAATTTCGCTTCTGAGTTGGTTGTCTGAATTTTGCATATGAATTGTTTGTCTGAATTTCGACCCTGATCATTGCACCCGGTGTTGATATTTATTTTCTGAGAGATCTGCATGTCATCGCAAACCATTGCCTTTCACGCTGCTGCCAAAAAAGTCGCGGCCACCGCTGCAAGTAACGAGATCTGGCCTGTCGCTGAAGTCGCTGCGCTGTTTGAGATCCCCTTCAATGATTTGATCTGGCGTGCGCAGCAAGTCCACCGCACCCATTTTGATGCCAATGAAATCGAGCTGGCCACGCTCTTGTCGATCAAGACCGGGGGCTGTCCCGAGGATTGCGGCTACTGCCCGCAAGCCGCACGCTATGACACCGGCGTGACTGCCCAAAAGATGATGCCGGTCGAAGAAGTGGTAGCCGCAGCGCAAGCCGCCAAAGACAGCGGTGCGACGCGCTTTTGCATGGGTGCGGCCTGGCGTTCACCGAAAGATCGTGATCTGGATGCGGTCGAGGACATGGTCAAGGCCGTGAAAGCACTGGGACTCGAAACCTGCGCCACGCTGGGCATGCTGAAAGAAGAACAGGCAGAACGCCTGAAGACTGCGGGCCTCGACTACTACAACCACAATCTGGACACCGCACCCGAATTTTACGGTGACATCATCACCACCCGCGACTATCAGGATCGTCTTGATACCTTGGGTCATGTTCGTCAGGCCGGGCTGAAAGTCTGTTGCGGTGGCATCGTTGGTATGGGTGAATCACGTCAGCAGCGCGCCGGCTTGATTGCACAACTTGCCAATCTCAATCCCTATCCCGAGTCAGTTCCGATCAACCATCTGGTCGCTGTCGAAGGCACGCCGCTGGCAGATCAGGAGGCACTCGATCCGCTGGAATTTGTGCGTACGATTGCTGTAGCGCGCATCACTATGCCGAAAGCGCGGGTACGTTTGTCCGCAGGTCGTCGTCAGCTGGGCGAGGGTGTGCAAACGCTGTGTTATCTGGCGGGTGCAAACTCGATTTTCTACGGCGACAAGTTACTCGTCACTGGCAATCCCGAAGTGGAAGAAGATCGCGCGTTGCTCAACCGACTGGGAATCCGGAGCAAGCAGGGTAGCTGATCCACTGCGCCTGCGGCCAGTTGCGCGGGCCGAAATCGCGCCGATCAGGGATTGAGCATCTCAGTGAGGCAGCCGTGTCAGGCGCGGACAAGCCAGCATTATCTCGGTGATCTCGATGTGCCCCCAGTGATATGAGCAAGCGGGTCTCCATTTCACCATCAGCACGTGCAGCTGCTGGTTCAAGTCGTCCGACGAAAAGCGGTTGTTTTGCATCCCGCATAAGCACGCTGACGCAGTGTATTTCAGGGTGGTGACATCACGATGCAAGTAGCTGGCTCGCGCTCCGCCTGAGCAAATTTTTCGTCAGGGACTGTCGACCCTATGCAGCGTTGCTGTGCGCAGTCTTGCGGCCACACGAAGCACGGCCGGATTACGCTCTGCACCTTGATTCTTTGTCGGGTAATGCGCAGCGATCAAGGTAGCGTCGACCTTGGTGACTTCCTTCAATGTAAGACCCGACTGGGCCAGGTGGGCATTGACGACTTGCAGGAAACGCTCGGTCAACCGCTTCTCTTCCAACATACGCCGAAAGCGCAAGATGCTCACCCGGTCCTGCAGCCGAATCATGCCACCCAGACCTGCAAATTCACGGCACAAATGGACATCGAAGCGCACCTCTCTCGTAGCCAGGCTCAATAATTTGAACCATTGCTGTACGAAGTGGATACGCGGTATGGCCTGAAGCGCAAAAGTAAGTCGGGCGGAATGTTTCCTTGGCGAAAGCGGCGCAATCAGTGCCAAGAGCGCTGTCCACAGCACCACGCGTTCCATGGCGTCGAGAAATTCACGCTTGCGAGTACGACGTTGGGACAGATTGAGAGGCAGTGTGAATTGTTTCATCGAGCTGCTCGGCATCAAGAACCAAACCAGCGATTCTCAGTGGCAACCACAGTCAATGTCTGAGGCTGTGGTGTGTTTTTACCACTATCTTTAGTACTCCCTTCAATCTAAATTGTGGAGAATATTTTTTGTGACACAGTAAAGTAGCAGTTATATTTTTGAACAAAAAATATGAAAAACTTTCAAGGAAAAACATGAAAAATCTATTATTTTTAATGCCGCTATTCTTATGCAGTTTTTCTAATTCAGCTTCGGCAGCTGGCGCAGCCGGTTCTGGTCCTAATCCTTATTCCGATTGTGGTATTGGTGCAGCGCTATTCAAGAATACCGAGTGGGCTGCTGTTATCTCGAATGTCATATGGGATTTGGGTTCAACTGCAGTGACTTCGGCAACTGTAAGCCCGGAAACCTGCTCGAAGAAAAACGTTAAAGCTGCGATGTTCATCCGCGATGCTTATGCGCCGCTGGTTGAAGATGTTGCGCGAGGGCAAGGGGAACATCTCACTGCTGCATTGGACCTTTTTGAGTGTTCTCGAGAACAGCATGCTGCAATGACGCAGGGCGTCCGTGCTGTCGTGGTCAAAGCCGTTGTAGCTCCTGGATTTAATGAGCAACAGCCTCTGGAAAAGGCAGTTCAATTGTTTAACATCATTGACAGCAAAACCCGAAATACTTGCGGCGTTTGATCTTCTGTCGGACAAGCCATGACGCTCGCCTAACCGTAGGCGTCATGGCTTCATCAATCCCTACCAACCGCAAGCCTTGTTTCATCTCATTTACGTTTTATTGTTTGGCATGTTGGCTGTCGGATGCTCTGGCGCCGCTGATCTATCTTCGCCAGAAAAAAGGAAAAGCTGGCTGAAATTATTGCACTATGAATCGGATTGGACAGGTTTTGGCAAAGCTCGGAGCGCTATCCACAGTCCAGAATTTTTTTTATCCCCATTGGGGAAAACAAGCCCGGAAGAGGAACTTCGCGCCAGCCTTTCAGCCATGCTGGAGCCCGTCTCACCAGATCCTAACTTGCACGCGAAGTGCCGCTTTCCAGCAAGGCGAATTTGGCTTGCTAAAAATTTTCCTGAATATCATGAATCCCTCCAAGAAATCGATTGCCCTGATTTTGCCGCATGGGCGCCAATAAATAAAATCGATTCAGTCAGCCTGGTATTTGCTAACGGATATCTTGGCAATCCCGCGTCTTATTACGGTCATTTATTTTTAAAGCTGAATGGAGCCAGCGGCTCAAAATCCTCTTATCTCATCGACCAGACGCTGAATTTCGGTGCAATTGGCACGAATACGGATAACCCAGTGAGTTATATTTTCAAGGGAGTCTTCGGCGGGTACGAGGGTGGCTTCAGTTCGGCCGACTTCTATTTTCACAATTCTAGTTATGCCGAGAGGGAACTTCGCGATCTTTGGGAGTATCGACTAAATTTTGACGAAAACGAAGTACGTTACATCGTCGCCCATGCGTGGGAAATAACGGGAAAGCGCTACACCTATTATTTTTTTCGCGCCAACTGCGCTTTTCGCGTTGCTGAACTTATTGAGATAGTCGATGGCATCGGCATCATTCCGAAAAACCGACTATGGACGATTCCCCAGGCGGTGCTGCAGACCCTGAACAAGGCCCGCAACGAAGGCAAACCTCTGATCGATAACAGAATCATTCATCCCTCCCGAAACACGCGGCTGTATCAAAAATACCGCGAGCTTGACCAAAAACAGCGAAAAATCCTCACCGGCCTAGTGAGCGGGCAAACACGATTAGATGGCCAGCAGATGCGATCTTTGGCCTTGCCGGAACAGCAGGCGATTCTGGATACCTTGCTCGATTATTATCAATTCACGCAAGAGCGCAAGGAGACCCTCGCTGTGTCAATGTCGGACGATTATGTTGCCGCGCTATCGGCACGACTCAGTTTGCCGCCTGATGACTCTGCCAAACAGTTTTCAATCAAAGAGGCTGCGCCGGACACGGGTAAGGCGCCCAGCTGGGTACAACTCGGGCTCGTGTATCAGGAAGGAGCGGGGATGGGCCACACGCTTCGCATCCGTCCAGCCTATTATGACTTGCTGGATGCGAGCGTTTCACAAGCTAAATATGGAAGCCTGAGCATGGGTGACCTAATGATACAAAATCTGGATCACCAACTACGTATTATGCATTTCGACTTGGTTTCAATCGACAGTATGAGGCAGGCAATCACCGGCCTTCCGGGAGACCGAAGTCATGGCTGGAGACTTCGTTTTGGCCTGGAGCAGGAACGTATCGGCTGCCACGACTGCCCAGTGACCAGGCTACAGGGAGATTACAGCCTGGGTAGCACGATCGGTATATTTGATGCCCTTGCCGCTGTCCATGCGGGCGCTGCGTTACAAGCAAATTCCAAATATGACGGCAATGGATTTGTGCGACTGGGGGCATCAATAGTGACGCGACCAACAAACCGATTTGGAATGCGAGTCAGCCAGGAGTGGCGGCGCCCGCTTGACCCGGGTTTTGATGACTATAAAGTCACTTCTGCTGAAGCGCGCATCTCGCTTTCTGAGGATACAGACATGCGGTTGCGGTTGGACCATGACTTTGTCGGCAGGCTATCTATAGCTATTGGACGATATTGGTAGAGACTATCAATGGCTACTTATTTTTTTAGTAGCCGCTGAACCAATCTGTCTGGTAAGCAGTTTTATTAAGGCGCGTGTTTTGTCACTCAGTGTTGAGTGATTTTCCTCAGATCGATGTCTTCAGCTGGGTAACTTTCACCGCTTTTTTCGGTAACCGAGCCGTGCCCCGAGTTCAGCACGCCCTTTGGACGTGAATCGCCATCAATTGCCCTTTGGTCAGCATCAGAATGGCCAGACCAAACAGCGTCAGTAGTTGGCCAGCGTTCTTGGCGAGGCCGCGATAGCGAGCCTTCTTGTGTTTGAACAGATTCTTCACCCATGAAACGGGTGCTTGGCCCTCGCGTGAATACGTGCCTTGGTATGCCTTCCATGGCGGCGCAGGGTGGCTAGTCGACAAACTAATCAGGGATTTAGTGCAACAGATTGAAAGTGGTTCAAATTCAAATAATTCGTGCTGAATTATTGAAATTTGGCGTAGCGTCGGGAAAACGCTACGTCGCTTGCGACAGTGGTGTCGGTCCCGGCGGGTAGATCTGTACCCTGCATTCCATGGGGGGAGTTACTGGACCTTGCTGCCGACCGGTTTGTGGGCAACCAGGCCGATCAGTGCGGACTGGCCACTGTGCTGCGTGCCTTCACGAAGCACGGCTTCATAAGCGTGC
>JAJTGC010000044.1 GCA_021298975.1 Oxalobacteraceae bacterium | reverse complement strand
AACATACAAAATTTATTTTCAATATAGCCACAACTTTGAAATAGCCATAGCGACATGTTACACAAGAAACAGTCTGTTCTATGTATCAAAAAAACAAGCACAGAAGTCGACCTAATTTTTTCATAAATGCATCAACTTACCAACGATCGTGATGCTAAACGAATGCCAGTGACCTACCAGCATTCATGAACATCACTCAATGATTCCACCCAAGGAGCATCAGCATGATGGCTATAAATCGTGAAAATATGTCCGTTACCCAGGGAAGCAGCACTATCTCGATGCCAAAGAGGCAGTATCATCAAATTGATCTTGAGTACCATAGCGCAAGTAATGCCTTATGGACGTATATGAAACCCATGGGCGTTCCTTGCTTTAACCCCGGCATGGTAGAGGAGCTGCATCATACCTTTACCGAGGTCCAGCGACAGAAAGGTCAATTTTTTCATGAAAATACCTTGTCTCCTGTCGATTATTTTGTCATCGCATCAAGACATCCGCATACCTTCAATCTCGGCGGCGATCTTGCCTTGTTCATCACGCTGATCAAAGCGAGAGACCGACATGCCTTGATGAATTATGCACAACTTTGTGTTGATGGAATATATACCCGACTTTGCAACTATAACGCCTCTGCAGTGACGATCTCGCTGGTACAGGGTGATGCATTGGGTGGCGGATTTGAATTTGCACTGTCCAGCAACATCATCGTTGCCGAGCGGGGTGTCAAGATGGGTTTCCCGGAAATCATCTTTAATCTCTTCCCGGGTATGGGCGCATATAGCCTACTTAGCCGACGAGTTGGCACGCGCACAGCGGAAAAGATGATGATCAGCGGGAACACCTATCTTGCCGAAGATTTAGAAAAATTAGGCGTCGTTGATTTGGTCGTACCTCCGGGTGAAGGCACCAAGGCCGTTTTCGAAATGATCCAAAAACAAAGTAAAAGACTCAACGGGCTACGTGCCATCTATGAATGCCGGCGGCATACCAACCCAATTTCGTATAAAGAACTTCTGGACATCACCTCTATCTGGGTTGATTCAGCACTCAAGCTGACAGACAAAGATTTACATATGATGAATCGTCTTGTTCACTCGCAACGCCGGCAGCAAGACCAGCGGGCCCAAGCAGAAGCGAGCAGCTTTTATCTCGCAGCAGCGTGAATTAAAGCGCTATCCAGGCTTCAGTGAATCAAGAGCCTGTCTCGTTAGGCCGCCTGCGTGATTGAAAGCCTTTGCAGGGCGGGCACTGGCTTACATGCCTGTGCCATCGCGCAGGCGGACTCCATATCTCTGAATGACCTGTTACGCCCTCGCCATCGACCTGAGACGACGCTGGCTCGCCATAAAACGTGGCTTTGTCCAGCGTCTCCCAAAAAAGATCCTGAATCAGATGCATGCGGCAATCTGATTCAGGGAGACAAACAAAAACCCTACAAAAAAATAACTGACATTTTTATTATGTCTATTTTTCGCTCGTAAATATTTGATAAAAAAGGTAAAAATTCATTTTTACGCTATTCGTTAGATGGGAAAAAACATCAGGTGAATCTATCGACTGAAAAAGATTTCGTAATTTTGTCATGTGCTCCATATCTGCCGAGGCATGGGATTGCAGAAAAACAAAACCGTCTGACAGCTTGCGACCGAAGGTATTCGAAATGGCATCGGCTGCTTTGCCTGCATAGACAGAGGAGATGATCTCCAAGACATAAATCATCCCGAGAACACTACAAGGATTTCCCATTAATGCCGAATAATAATTGAATGCAATCATTGCCTGGATTGACCCACGCGGCGTTTTTTCAATCACTTGTTCGGGTGCGCAGCCGAAACTGGCAATATCTTGCAACACGATTTTTTCGTGACCTTTTTCTTCGTGAATGTGGTCGTAGAGGTAAAGTCTGACCGAGTCGTATCTTTGCGCACAACGTCCGGCAGCAACGGCCATGATCGGACAAAAATGCAAAACGATAGGATAAATATCGGTCATAAAGCTGACATAGTGCTTTTCCGATACATCCCCAGACAGCAATTTTCGTATCGTGGGTGTACTTTCGATCTCACGGCAGTTTATATCGGTCAACTCAATAAGTTGATTTGCAAATGACATATAGTTTCTCCCAAAATATAGAAGGCATGATTAATCACGCTCAGTAATGATTTGTCGTCTCAGTTGTCGATATTTTTCGAGCTCCTCGCAAAGCTCACTGAATACTGTTTTCATTTCCTGCGATATTTCAGATGAATACTCCTCCATTTCAAAAGTATTTAATTTTTCAATGCGCTTGCACATCATTTTCAGAGAAACTGCCCCAATACTGAGGGCAGAGCCCTTCAATGTGTGAAGTATTTCCTTTACTTCATCAACCTTGACTTCGCTCAGAGCGATCTCGAGAGAGCGCAATAAATTTCTGTTTTCGGAAACAAACTCAAGGATTAAATCGTCAAGGAATTTCGGATCTTTACTGACGTTTTCCAGATCGGTCAGATTCTGAAGATCCAGTACTGCCTCGGTTGGTCGCATTAATTTCAGCCTATTTTTCGGCTTGGGCAGGAGAGCGCGATTTTCGGGTGGGCCGGATACCTTGAAGTCATTCACAAGCTGCTGAAGAGTTTGCAAGAATGAATTAACTTGAATAGGCTTAGGAAGAAATTCGTCAGCGCCTGCCTCAATACTTTCATCACGGGCTTCTGTCGTTACATTGGCAGAAAACATGATGATCGGAGCGCGCGCCATGTTGCCGCGCATGAGACGGTACATGCGGGCGACGTCCATACCTGTCATCCCAGGCATATTCATGTCCAGAATAATGGCGTCGAATTCTTTTTTTTCTATTTTGTCGAGGGCATCTTCACCATCTTTCGCCAAAGTACAATGATGACCGGCCCGCTCCAGTATTTTTTGAATGACTTTACGATTTGTTGGGTTGTCTTCTGCAACCAGAACCCTGTAGGTACAGTCATCAAATTTCGCATTGAGACTGGTCGTTGACAATAAAACGTCAGATTCACCAGAGAATGGAATGAAGTTCTTTGAATTATCGCTCGATGAAATAATAAAATGAGCATGCAAAATATTATTCACATGATCTGTAGTGACAGGCAGATGCAGTACGACTGAAAATCCAGCCTTCTCGGCCAATTCTTGTACCAGCTTTTCTTGTGAACCTGACTTGGAAATCAATGCCAATGTCACAGGCATGTCGTTAGTGACTTCTCGGATTGAAAGCACTCTTTTTCGGAGAATGGTTTCGTATTCACCAATCGCCAATCCCGGCACCAGCGACTCTTGAATAAATATCAAGCGAATCGGCTTGCCAATTAATATGGATTGCTCAACGATGTCGGTTGCCTCATCAAAGTCTGAGGCGAGAACAGGTGGGTTGTTGATGTAAATGGTTAAATGGCGCAGTAGATCAGCGGTATTATTTTCCGTACTGATGATGATGCTTCTAGCCTGAATTGTGGCGAGCGAGTTTTTTTCAAGATCTCCCATGGTGGCCAGTCCGAAATCAAGCTCGAACCAGAAATCACTTCCTTGTCCCTGAACGCTTTGAAAGCCGATCTCCCCACCCATGAGCTCCACCAACTGCTTGCTGATGGTGGTTCCCAGACCGGTGCCGCCGTAGCGCCTTGCAATCGTTTCTTCAGCTTGCGTAAAGCTGTCGAATATCCGGCTCTGTGCTTCGAGCGGAATACCTATCCCCGTATCCTTGACAGAGAAGCGCAAGCGAACTGAGTTTGGCGTTTTGAACAAGAGGTTTACGCACAAGCTGATTCGCCCCTGCTCGGTAAACTTGACTGAGTTTCCAAGCAAATTCACCAAAATTTGCCGGAGATGATGGGGATCGCCCTTGACAAGATAGGGCACATCGCAAGCGGTGCTATTCATCAGCTCTATCGCCAGCGGGTCAATTCGGTAGCGAAAAATATCGAGAATGCTTTGTACAAGTTGGTAAAGATCGAATGTCGTTTCGTTTATCGACATTTTCCCTGCTTCTATTTTTGAAAAATCCAGAACATCTTCAATCTGGGACAACATGACCTGGGAGGTCGTGGTCATACAATCCAGCATTTCTTTTTGTTCTCGGTCGATCTTGGTGCTTTTCATTAAGTCAACCATGCCAATAATGGCATTCAGTGGCGTTCTTAATTCGTGGCTGACAGCGCAGATAAATTGACGTTTGGCGTTATTGGCGACCTCAGCCTGCTCCAGCACCTTGTAAAGTCTGCCAACCAGCGTACTGCAGTAGGTAGATATCATCAGGGTGCCAACCCACAGGCCCACTGACAAGCCTGGCTCACTAATCCAGTAGGGCACGGAAACGATGACCCAGCCAAATCCTATGAGTGAAAGCGTCAAGGCGATGAACAGATATTTTTTTCCAAACCGAAAGCCGTAACCGATGATGATCCACTGGTACAGGAAATAGAGTGGCGCCGCATGAATTCCACCGATCAAGAATACATAAGACAGAGCACCGACATCCAGCACAATAGACGCGATACGCCGCGCGGGCACATCACCGCGCCAAAATACAATGCAGATACTGATACTGAGTGCGACACCCAAAAAAAGTGCAGTGACAGTCACGACATCGGGATGAAATGCATGACTTGAATACGGACTCGATCCACCGATATAGGCAAAGTAGGAAAGCAAAGCCGCGCCAACAACTATTCTGACCACCGATTGCTCAAGTTCGCTGCCGCGACGTCCTTCTGCAAAGGGATACGAGGGCTTTGGCATGGATTTTTTTTCGACCAGTGGGGGGTAAGCTGATTCGCAGCGATCTCAGCGATTTTTGGCAGCAAGGCAATGGATGAGCGCTGCAGGAGAAAAAATTTTACTTCTTCGATTAGCTTGTGGATTGCCTTAACGAAAATTCACAAGTTGTTATGAAATCAGTGCAAATCGAAGGCAAAAAAAAGCCACTGACGTTTTGTCAGTGGCTCTCATCGTGAGTTTTAATTTTATATGTTGAATTTTTAAATCAGCATATTGAAATTACTCAACGACTACTCAAAAAAATCTTTCACCTTATCCATCCACGATTTGCTTTGCGGACTGTGCTTTGCGCCACCCGCATCTGTCAGTGCTTCAAATTCTCGCAACAGATCTTTTTGTTTTTCAGTCAGCTTGACCGGCGTTTCAATCAGCACATGACAGAACAGATCGCCGGGGAATCCTGAGCGCACTCCTTTGATGCCCTTGCCGCGCAAGCGGAAAGTTTTACCTGTTTGCGTACCCTCAGGCACCGAGAATGACACCTTGCCAGAAAGTGTCGGCACCTCGATCTCGCCACCAATCGCGGCTTTGGCAAATGAGATGGGCATTTCGCAATGCAAGTCATCACCATCGCGCTGAAAAACAGCATGCGGCTTGATATGAATTTCAACATACAAGTCACCCGGAGGACCACCATTCATACCCGGCTCGCCATTGCCGGTGGAGCGAATGCGCATCCCATCATCAATACCGGAAGGAATTTTGACTTCGAGTGTCTTGTTCCGCTTGATACGACCGGAACCACTGCACGCAGTGCAGGGGTCGGGGATGACCCTACCGGTGCCATGGCACTTGGGACAGGTTTGTTGGATGCTGAAAAATCCCTGTTGCATGCGTACCTGACCATGACCACCGCAGGTACCGCACGTCGTCGGGGACGTGCCTGGCTTGGCGCCTGATCCATGGCAGGTGTCGCATCCATCCCAGGACGGTACGCGGATCGTGGTGTCAAAACCGTTGGCGGCCTGCTCAAGTGTTATGTCGAGGTTGTAACGAAGATCTGCGCCGCGGTAGACCTGAGCGCCACCACGTGATCGTCCTGCGCCGCCACCAAAGATATCACCGAAAATATCACCGAAGGCGTCAGAGAAACCGCCCGCGCCAGCGAAACCACCGCCGCCCCCACCGCCCACATTGGGATCCACGCCGGCGTGACCAAAGCGATCATAGGCTTCGCGCTTCTGGGCGTCGGACAGCATTTCATAAGCCTCTTTGGCTTCCTTGAATTTATCCTCAGCACCTTTGCTGTCCGGATTGCGGTCCGGGTGATATTTCATTGCCAGCTTGCGGTACGCTTTCTTGATCTCTTCATCAGAAGCATTTTTCGCTACACCGAGTATTTCGTAAAAGTCGCGTTTTGCCATCGTCGGTTGTCCTGAGCACTACGGCAGTTCTGACCTGTTTCGGCAGAACCTCACAAGCAAAAAACCGGGCAGGCGGCTATGACGCCACGCCAGCCCGGCAAAACCCGCGCAAAAAATCCTGCACGGAACAGAGGGTTATTTGTCTTTGACTTCCTTGAAGTCGGCATCAACCACATCGTCTTCGGCGGGCTTGGCGCCGGCACTTGAGCCGGTACTTGAGCCGGTACTCGAGCCGGCCTGCGCACCATCACCAGCCGCGGAAGCCTGCTGCGCCTGCATATCAGCGTACATTTTTTCACCCAGCGCTTGGGCCGCGGTGGACAGAGCCGCCGATTTGGCATCGATGTCGGCTTTGTCGCTGCCTTTTAGCGCGGCTTCCAGGTCCTTGATGGCGGCTTCTATCTTTTCTTTCTCGGGCGCCTCGAGCTTGTCACCATGCTCGGTCAGCGCCTTGCGGGTGGAGTGCACGAGAGAATCACCCTGATTGTGTGCCTCGGCCAACTCTTTCAAGCGCTGATCCTCAACGGCATTGGCTTCAGCATCACGCACCATGCGCTGGATTTCTTCTTCGGTCAAACCGGAATTGGCTTTGATGGTGATCTTGTTTTCCTTGCCAGAAGCCTTGTCCTTCGCGCCCACATGCAAAATACCGTTGGCATCGATATCGAAGGTCACTTCGATTTGCGGCGTGCCACGTGAAGAGGGCGGAATACCTTCAAGGTTGAATTCACCCAGGCCTTTGTTACCCACAGCCATTTCGCGCTCACCCTGAAACACTTTGATCGTCACGGCGGGTTGATTGTCTTCAGCGGTGGAAAACACCTGGCTGAATTTGGTCGGAATGGTCGTGTTTTTCTTGATCATCTTGGTCATCACACCACCCAGGGTTTCGATACCCAGTGACAGTGGTGTCACGTCCAGCAGCAGCAAGTCCTTGCGATCGCCCGAGAGCACCGAGCCCTGAATAGCGGCGCCGACGGCCACTGCTTCATCGGGGTTGACGTCTTTGCGCGGATCCTTGCCGAAGAATTCCTTGACCTTCTCCTGCACCTTGGGCATGCGCGTCATGCCGCCAACGAGAATGATGTCATCAATATCGGAGACCTTGACACCCGCATCTGCAATCGCGATGCGGCAAGGTTCGATGGTGTTTGCGATCAGTTCCTCGACCAGCGACTCGAGCTTGGCGCGGGTGATTTTCAGATTCAGGTGCATCGGTGCACCATTGGCCATCGCAATGTAGGGCTCGTTGATCTCGGTCTGCTGGGACGAGGACAGTTCAATCTTTGCACGCTCGGCCGAGGCCTTGATACGCTGAAGCGCAATCGGATCCTTGGCGAGATCAAGGCCGTTGATTTTTTTGAATTCTTCGATGATGTGATCGATCAGCCGCTGATCGAAATCTTCGCCACCGAGGAAAGTATCACCGTTGGTAGAGAGTACTTCGAACTGCATTTCACCATCGACATCAGCGATTTCGATAATGGAGACATCAAAGGTACCGCCACCGAGGTCATAGACGGCAATCTTGCGATCACCCTTGCCACTCTTGTCCAAGCCGAACGCCAGCGCTGCCGCCGTCGGCTCGTTGATGATGCGCTTGACATCCAGACCGGCAATACGGCCAGCATCTTTGGTGGCCTGACGTTGCGCGTCATTGAAATAAGCCGGCACCGTAATGACGGCCTCGGTGACTTCCTCACCGAGATAATCTTCGGCCGTCTTTTTCATCTTGCGCAGCACTTCGGCAGAAATCTGCGGCGGCGCGAGTTTTTTGTCGCGCACGGCAATCCAGGCATCGCCGTTATCGGCCTTCATGATTTCGTAGGGCATGAGTCCAATATCTTTTTGGACTTCTTTTTCGTCAAATTTACGACCAATCAAACGCTTGACAGCAAACAGCGTGTTTCTGGGGTTGGTGACCGCCTGACGTTTTGCCGGCGCACCCACCAGAATTTCGCCGTCTTCCTGATACGCGATGATCGATGGTGTGGTGCGCGCGCCCTCGGAGTTCTCGATGACCTTGGGTTGGCCGCCTTCCATGATGGCAACACAGGAATTGGTGGTCCCGAGGTCAATGCCAATAATCTTGCTCATATGATGTCCCTTCAAAAACTGATTAGATAACTGAGTGCCGATGAAATGCGGTGCTTTGTCGCAGTTTCAAGTCCGGTTACTGTGAAACGGTGACCAGCGCTGGGCGCAGCAGCCGGTCGGAAATCATGTAGCCCTTTTGCAGCACGCTGACGATGGTGTTCGCTTCCTGCTCTGCGGCGACCATCGAAATTGCCTGATGTTTCATGGGGTCGAGCTTTTCGCCCGCCTGCGGATTGATCTCAACCAGACGATTGCGTTCGAACGCACTGGAAAGCTGCTTGAGCGTCATTTCCACACCCTCTTTGAGCAGTTCAATCGAGGGCGTTTCAATTTTCAACGCCATCTCCAGACTGTCTCTTACCGGCAGCACGGCCTCGGCAAAACTTTCCACGGCAAATTTGTGAGCTTTGGAAATATCTTCCTGCGCGCGACGGCGGGTGTTTTCCGCATCGGCCTTGGCGCGCAGAAATGCATCCTGTGCCTCGGCCAGCTTGGTCTCGAGCTCGGCGAGCTGACGAGCCAGAAGCGGCGTTTCCTCGGCCACGGGCGCTGCTGCGTTCTCAGCCGGAACGGGCTCTTTCACCGGCTCTGCGACAGGTTCCGAAGCACCCGCGTTTGTCTGGTCGTTGGAAGGGTTTTCGCCTTGACTCATAAAATCTCCTGCCATTTCAATAACTGTGATGCACTTTCCCGCCGAAACCAACGAACCGCACATCGGATGATCTGAATAACAATGCCTTGGTTATGGGGATAGCACCCAGCTTTTCAAGACGGCGGCAAAGGCACCGGCAAAAAAAATCGGGGGCCTGTCGGCCCCCGGGCGTGTCGAAAGGCGTCTTAGTTTTCAGCGCCTAATGTAAGCGCCCACTGTCTTCCTATATCAGCGTCCGCCTTGCGCGCCTCCTGCACGGAGGGCAAGCTCGTGGTAGGCCATCCACCCAGATGCTGTTCGACTACGGCCGCCATCGCTTCTATCCATTGCGGATCTTCGTTCAGGCAAGGGATGTAATGAAAAGCACTGCCGCCGCCGGCAAGAAAGTCGTCTCTGGCTTCCATCGAAATTTCCTCCAGCGTTTCCAGGCAATCGCTGGTGAACCCGGGACACATGACGTCAACCCGCCCGACCCCCGCCTCGGCGAGCTTTTCCAGCGTCGGTGCCGTATAGGGCTGCAACCACTCTGCCTTGCCAAAACGAGACTGAAAGGTAACGAGATAGTCATCCTTGCCCAGACCGAGTTTGCCGGCCACCAGACGCGCCGTTTTGTAACACTCGCAGTGATACGGATCGCCAAGCAGCAGCGTTCGCTTGGGAACTCCGTGAAAGCTCATTACCAGCTTGTCGGGGCGGCCGTGCTGCCCCCAATACGTGCGGACACTCGCCGCGAGCGCATCGATATATCCCTCGTGATCGTGATAGTGCTTGATCAGCCTGAGTTCGGGGGTGTTGCGCACACGCGTGTAATGCGTGAAGACCGTGTCGAAAATCGACGCCGTGGTGGTGCCCGAGTACTGCGGATAGGCGGGCAAAACCAGCAGACGGTCGCAGCCTTCGGCCTTGAGTTGATCCAACACCGTGGGCAAACCCGGATTGCCGTAACGCATTGCGTACACCACCCGCACATCATGGCCGCGCGCGGTCATGGATTGCTGCAGTAATGCCGCCTGGCGCTCGGTATGAATCTTGAGGGGCGAGCCTTCATCGGTCCAGATGGACGCGTATTTTTCTGCCGACTGGCGCGAACGAAATGGCAGGATGATGCCGTTGAGGATGATCCACCAGATAAACCGGGGAATTTCAACGATGCGCGGATCTGACAAAAACTCTTTCAGATAGACGCGCACGGCCGCCGCAGTAGGCGCATCGGGGGTGCCGAGGTTGGCCAGCACCACGGCGGTCTTGCTGACCGTGCCGTGACGATAGGAGGGTTCCGGGTTGAAGCCCATTCGGGTCATGCCTTTCAGATTCTTGTTGATTCTTGCTGGTGCTAAAGGGTAGAAACCATCTCAGGATGCCAGCAGCTCGCGGGCATGTTTGCGCGTGGTCGCGGTGATTTCCAGGCCGCCGAGCATGCGCGCGATTTCTTCGACGCGGTCGCTGGCAGACAGTCTTTCGATGCGCGAAACAGTACGGCCGTCGGACATCGTACCCTTACTGACCTGAAAATGCTGGGAGGCCTGACTGGCCACTTGCGGCAGGTGGGTCACGCACAGCACCTGCCGATCCTGACCCAAACGCTTGAGCAGCCTGCCGACCACCTCGGCCACACCGCCACCGATTCCGCTGTCGACCTCGTCAAAAATCAGGGTGGGCGTGGCAGTGGCGCTGGAGGCAATGACGGAAATGGCCAGGGCGATACGCGCCAGCTCACCGCCGGAGGCCACCTTGGCCAGCGGGCGCGGAGTGGTACCGGCATGGCCGGCGACCAGAAACTCGACCTGCTCCTGACCGTGGGCAGCCGGTTCGCAGGCTTGCAGGGCAATATCGAAACGACCACCCGACATCGACAGATCCTGCATGGCCGCCGTGACGGCACCCGCCAGAGATTTTGCCGCTTTTGTACGTGCCTTGGTCAGCTTGGTCGCGAGCGCCGAATACGCATCAACCAGTTTTTGCTCTTGCGCGCGCATCGCCTCCAGATCGCTTGCATCCGCCATTTGCGCCAGTCGCTCCGACAAACGCGCATGGGTATCGGGCAAATCCTCGGGGGGTATCTGAAATTTGCGCGCGGCGCCGTGAATGGCTTCAAGTCGCGCTTCCACGGTGCGCAAACGATCAGGATCAAGCTCGATGCGACCCAGATAATCATTTAACGCATACACCGCTTCCTGCAGCTGTATGCGCGCCGGCTCCAGTGCCTCGAGGACGGGACGCAGCTTGTCATCGATATCAACCAGCTTGCCCAGCTTTTGCTCAATGGCGCTGACCTGGGAGAGCACCGGCGCAGAATCACTCTCCGAGAGCAGTGTGAGCGCCTGCTGGGCGCCATCGATCAGGCTGGCGGCATGCGAAAGGCGACTGTGCTCGTTGCTGATATCCGTCCACTCACCGGGACGTACAGCGAGCTTTTCCAGCTCACCGACTTGCCACTCCAGACGATCACGCTCCAGTAGTACCTGTTTCGCGTCACGCTCAAAGGCCTCGCGCTGACGCAGCACGGCGCGCCAGCTGCGATAAGCATTCGCCACCGCGCCGGCCTCCCCCTGCAATCCAGCATGCGCATCCAGCAACAGACGCTGCGCATCGGCTTTGAGCAACGACTGGTGTGCATGCTGACCATGAATATCGACCAGCATTTCGCCCAATTCGCGCAACTGCGTCACCGTGGCCGTGATCCCGTTGATAAACGCCTTGGAGCGACCACCGTTGTCAATAACGCGCCGAAGAAAAAGTACGTCATCCTCACCACTCAGGGCACTCTGATCCAGCCATGCATCCAGCGCGGCGTCGAAAGGACCGGCGAACTCGGCCGTGATATCCGCACGCGCTGCACCTTCGCGCACGACGCTGGCATCCGCACGACCGCCGAGCGCCAGCGTGAGTGCATCAATCAGAATGGATTTACCCGCCCCCGTTTCTCCCGTAAACACGGAAAAGCCGGCAGAAAGATCGATTTCTACGGCATCGACAATGACGAAATCATGAATAGCCAGGGTGCGCAGCATGTTGAAAATGAATTGACGTCGGAAAGATGAGGGAATCAAGCGCGCCGCCTGACTGCCGGCGGCACTAGCGGCTCATTTTAGCTGACCAAGCACGGAAGGATATTCATTCCAATGCAATTTCTCGCGCAGCGTATCGAAATAATTCCATCCTTCGGGATGCAAGAAGGTGACGGTGTGCGCTGAGCGACGGATCAGCACCCGATCATGCTGAGAAAGACTGGTCAGCGATTGCATGTCGAAATTGACGCTGCTCTCACCTGCATTGACCAGTTCAATACTGATCTCGTGATTATCAGAAAGCACGATCGGTCGGTTCGACAAGGCATGCGGTGCGATTGGCACCAGCACCACGCCGCCCAACTCCGGCTGCAGTATGGGTCCGCCCGCTGCCAACGCATAGGCGGTTGAGCCCGTCGGCGTAGACACAATCAGGCCATCCGAGCGCTGGTTGTACATGAAATGGCCGTCGACTTCGACGCGCAGCTCAACCATGCCCGCGCCCGCGCCACGCGAGACGACCACGTCATTGAACGCCAGACCATGAAAAATTTGCTGACCATCGCGCACTACCGCGCCCTCAAGCAGCGTGCGCCGCTCGGATGCAAGCTTGCCGTCCAGAATATCGCCCAGGACCGACAGCATGTGTTCCGATGCAATATCGGTCATAAATCCCAAACGACCCTGATTCACGCCAATCAGAGGCACGCCATACGATGCCAGCTGGCGCGCAATACCCAGCATCGTACCGTCGCCGCCCACCACAATAGCGAGGTCGGCGCGTTGGCCAATCTGCTCTGGCGTAACGGACAAGGCCTCAGGACGCTGAATGTCGCGCGCAGTTTCAGCTTCAAAAACAACGCGATGCCCACGGCTCTCAAGAAAACCGGCAAGCTCGAGTACCGAGCCCATGCTGCTGGACTCGCCGTGTTTACCGATGATCGCAATCGTCTGAAAGCGACCGGGCGAAGTTGGGCTGGGATTCGACATGCACGGGATTAGACCATAATTGGCGTTCTGATTGAATCGCTGGAAACCGCCATGAATGCCGCCACGCACGAACCCCTACGCGCTTTGCTGTTCGATCTTGATGACACGCTATGGCCGATTACCCCGGTGATTGAACGTGCCGAGACCTTACTGTTCGACTGGCTGAGCGAGCAGGTGCCACAGGTTACGGCGCATTACACGATTGCCGCCATGCGCGCACGCCGTGCCGAACTCATGGCGACCACCCCCCGATTTCGGGTCGATCTCTGGGCGCTGCGTCATGCAGCACTGCATGAGGCCTTTGTGGCATGCGATGCAGATACCCGGCGCATTGACGAAGCCATGGACATATTCACCACGGCTCGGAACGAGGTCACACTATTTGATGATGTACTCGAATGTCTGCCCCGGTTGGCGGGACGGGTTATCTTAGGCTCGCTGACCAATGGGGCTGCCGACTTGCGACAGATCGGCCTGAACCACCACTTCAGCGTATCGCTGGCCGCGCATGAAATTGGCCGCGCCAAGCCAGATCCTGTGGTCTTTCATGCCGCCTGCGAGGCACTTGCACTACCCCCATCCCAGGTCGCTTACGTGGGCGACGACTTGCGACTCGACGTGGAGGGCGCGCAACAGGCCGGACTCCGAGGCCTTTGGATGAACCGACATGGGGCAGCAAAACCGGCATCACAGGCGCACATCGAACCAGACGCTTCGCTCGCATCGTTACACGAACTTGAACAATGGCTGCACCTACAAAGCACTAATAGTTAAGATTGCTGGTGAACGACGCTCACTATCGCTAGAATGGACAACATGCAACTCGATATTCGCGCACAAACACTGCTCAAAGCACTGGTTGAACGCTACATAGCTGATGGTCAACCTGTCGGCTCACGCGCCCTGGCAAAAATTTCCGGCCTGGATCTTTCGCCTGCGACGATCCGCAACATCATGTCCGACCTCGAAGAGCTGGGGCTGGTGGCCAGCCCACACACCTCGGCAGGTCGGGTACCTACGCCACGCGGCTACCGCCTGTTCGTGGACAGTCTGCTGACCGTACAAAGCATTGACGAAAGTTCGGTGGAATCCCGTTTTCAGTCGGGCGCACCCTCGCAAAAAATCATTGCGAGTGCGGCGCAGGTACTGTCATCGCTGTCGCATTTCGCCGGTGTGGTGTTGACCCCCAGACGAGAAATGCATTTCCAGCAGATCGAATTCCTCAGACTCTCGGAAAAACGGATTTTGCTCGTCATCGTCGCGCCGGATGGTGATGTACAAAACCGGCTGATGCTGACCGACATCGATTACACACCGGCGCAGCTGGTGCATGCTGCCAATTACATCAATCAGCACTATGCGGGACTCTCTTTTGACGATGTACGCATACGACTGAAAGAGGAACTGAAACAGCTGCAAACCGACATGACCCGTCTGATGCAGGCGGCCGTTGAAGTGGGCAGCGATGCCATGACGAGTGGTGGCGAGGATATCGTGATCTCGGGCGAGCGCAATCTGCTATCGATCGAAGACTTGTCATCGAATATGAGCTCGCTGCGCAAACTTTTCGATATCTTCGAGCAGAAAACCACCCTCACCGCCTTGCTCGACATGTCCAGCCGAGCCACTGGCGTGCAGATTTTCATCGGTGGCGAATCACATCTGATGCCGCTCGAATCCATGAGTGTGGTGACCGCTCCCTATGAGGCGAATGGCAAGATCGTTGGCACGCTGGGCGTCATAGGCCCCACCCGCATGGCCTACGAACGTGTGATTCCTATTGTCGATATCACCGCAAGACTGCTGTCGAACGCTCTGTCGCATCCCTGAACAGTCGGGTAGCCGGCTCAGGTGCGGTGCGGACAATTATCCTTGACGCAATTGCCGTACAGAGCAAGCGCATGCTCGGTAAGTTTGAAACCTCGCTCCTCGGCGATGCGGTGCTGACGTTTTTCAATTTCATCATCAAAAAACTCTTCCACCAGCCCGCAATCCAGACACACCAGGTGATCATGATGCGAGCCCTCGTTGAGCTCGAAGACGGCCTTGCCGGATTCAAAATGGTTGCGACTGAGCAGCCCGGCCTGCTCAAACTGCGTGAGTACCCGGTAAACGGTTGCCAGACCGACATCAAGATTCTCGGCAAGAAGGAGCTTGTAGACATCCTCGGCCGACAGGTGTCGCACCGCGCTGCTTTGGAAGATCTCAAGGATTTTTAATCGGGGCAGCGTGGCCTTGAGTCCACTGGACTTCAAGTTGGCGGGGTTGGTCGACATGATTTCGCTTCAGGTAACGTGAACTGCTTTATCATATAGCGTTTTGGCTGGTGTCCTCAATTCTCCCACTGAACCCCATGATTCTGTCGTTCACGCGTCCCATGAAAAATGCATTGCTGATCACCCTCGCCGCCGCAAGCCTGATCGGCTGCTCGACCGCCAGCAAACTATTCTCCAGCACCCGGGCACCCGCCGAAGTCCCGGTCGATGGCAACGGTATCGTTCAAACGGTGCAGAATTCAAAACTGTTTGGCGTGGTGCCGGTCTATCGCCCAGACATCTGGGATTATCCCTTCCGCATCCGCAAAGGCGACGGTGAAATCACCAGCAGCCGAGTCGTCGTATTTTTCAAAGAAGGCCGCGTCTCTCATTTCGAAGGCGGTGATCTGCCCGAGGAAAATGACTATCTGCTTCGCATCGCGGCACCACAAAACAAATAACAAGCTCACAAGCTCCCCGTCTGATGAATGCTATGAAAATCGCCGTGGCTGGCGCGTCCGGCCGCATGGGTCGAATGCTGATCGAGGCCATCGCAGCTGATGCTGATGCCAAACTCGCTGGCGCGCTCGATGTCGCCGGTGCGCCCGGTGCAGGTACCGATGCGGCGTCATTTCTTGGCCAGGCCTCGGGTATCTTGATCGAATCCGACCTCGCGCGCGGTCTGGCCGATGCGGATTATTTGATCGATTTCACGCGGCCAGAAGGCACGCTGCATCATTTGGCCTACTGCGCCGAGCACGGTATCAAGATGATCATTGGCACCACCGGATTTGACGATGCCGGCAAGGCTGCCATTGCCGCTGCGGCAAAAAAAATAGCCATTGTCTTTGCACCCAACATGAGTGTGGGCGTCAACGTCACCATGAAACTGCTGGAGCTGGCGGCAAAAAGTTTTTCTCACGGCTACGACATCGAAATCATCGAAGCCCATCACCGCCACAAAGTCGATGCCCCATCAGGCACGGCGTTGAAGATGGGCGAAGTCATTGCTGACGCGCTCGGGCGTGATCTGAACAAGGTCGGTGTGTTTGCCCGCGAAGGCGTCACGGGCGAGCGCGATCCCTCATCCATCGGTTTTGCCACCATACGCGGTGGCGACATTGTGGGTGACCACACCGTGCTGTTCGCCGGCATTGGTGAGCGCATAGAAATCACCCATAAATCGTCCAGTCGCGTGACTTACGCTCACGGCAGTCTACGTGCAGCGCGCTTCCTGCAGGGTAAACCCGCGGGCCTGTACGACATGCAGGACGTACTGGCCCTGCGCTGACAGCGCAACCGCCCGTACTGCAGCCGCCCATGATGACCCAACGCTCCGGTATCGCTGCTGCCATTGCCGTCGCGCTGCATGGCCTGATGTTGTTGTTGCTGGCGTCCGGCGTAATTCAAATTCAGCACAAGGAACCTGAGAAGCCGCTTGTCGTCGTGGAACTCGCATTACCGCCCAACCCGCTTGAGCCGCCCAAGCCGGTACCACCGAAACCCGAGCCACCGAAGCCTGTACCACCGAAGCCCGAGCCACCGAAGCCTGAGCCGCCCAAACCTGAACCGCCGAAGCCTGAGCCGCCAAAGCCTGTACCGCCGAAGCCCGAGCCGCCCAAGCCCGAGCCGGCGAAGCCTGAGCCGCCCAAACCCGAACCGGCGAAGCCTGAGCAGCCCAAGCCCGAACCGGCGAAACCCGAGCCGGCAAAGCCTGAGCCATCGAAACCGGAACAACCCCGGCCCGAGCCAACGCCACAGCGCCAGACCGCACCGAACCCAGCGCCAGCTCCAGCTCCAGCTCCCGCTCCGGCGCCAGCTCCGGCTCCGGCTCCAGCTCCGGCGCCGGCGCCTCGTCCAGCCACGCCAACCGCCGCGTCTCCGGCGGCACCTGCACCCGCGCCAGCTTCACCATCAAAATCCGGCGTCAGCATTCCTGCGACCTATGCAGCGACCAATGCCAAGCCGGCTTACCCGTCCATGTCCAAGCGACTGAATGAACAAGGGACTGTGGTTCTGCGTGTGCAGGTCCGTAGCGATGGCACAGCCGGGCTCATCGAAGTAAAATCGTCCAGTGGTTTTCCGCGTCTGGATCAGGCAGCGACCGATGCCGTAAAAACCTGGCGCTTCAATCCAGCCACCGTCGATGGAAAACCCATCGAGGAGTGGTATCAGGTACCCGTTACCCTTAAACTGCAAAACTGAAGCAGCACCGATGAAAAGACCAGACATGTTTATGGCTAAAAAATGGTATTAAGCCCCTGATTTTTCTGACTCCCGCTTTGCACAGCCGCACAGGCTCGCGATGGCAATCAGATGTATTCAGCCTTTCCCTAATTTCCGCAGGCTTTCCAAGAACCGATCCAAATGAACGAACCACTGAACCCGAATCTGGGCTTTGCGCATTATTGGGCGCAAGGCGATGCCATTACCCACACGGTCGCTTATCTGCTGCTGCTGATGTCGATCGCGAGCTGGTACTACATCCTGTCCAAAGCCTGGGCATCCTGGCGCATACGCCGTAGTGCGAATGCGGTCGAGCACTTCTGGGATGCGCCGAGCATGGAAGATGCGATCACGGCACTGGGCCATGCCGACACCGAGCAGATCTATGCGCCACTGGCCTCACATGCTGTCGAGGCCGTGAGCGTCAAGGCCAATAGCGCCTCGCTCAATGCAAGCGTTGACCCCAGCGAACTCGTTACGCGCACTCTGCGCCAGCAAATCAACCGCGTCTCCTCCCGCCTCGAGAGTGGTCTGACCTTACTGGCATCCGTCGGCTCTACCGCACCTTTCGTGGGTTTGTTCGGTACGGTCTGGGGCATCTATCACGCGCTGGCCGCCGTATCGACCTCCGGCACCATCCAGATCGACAAAGTTGCCGGCCCAGTGGGTGAGGCGCTGATCATGACCGCGATTGGTCTGGTCGTAGCGATTCCGGCGGTCCTCGGCTACAACGCCTTCACCCGGGTCAATCGCATCACCTTGTCCGAACTGGATGCCTTCGCACACGATCTGCACGCGCATCTGACTACCGGCTCAAGGATCAGCACGCGGCGCAAGAAAGCCGAACCCACCCAATAAAAGGCGCAAATCATCATGGCATTCGGCGGATTCAACGAAAGTAATCATCAGTCACCGATGGCGGAAATAAACGTCACACCCATGGTGGACGTCATGCTGGTGCTGTTGGTGATCTTCATCATCACGGCACCACTTTTTACGCACGCCATCAAACTCGATTTACCCAACGCGCCCTCGCAGGCAGCCCCGGAAAAACCGGAGACCATCACGCTGGCGATCAATGCGGAGGGCAAGCTTTTCTGGAACAACGCTGCCATCACTCAGGATGAACTGGCGCTACGTTTCAGCACCGCCTCGCAAAAAAAGCCGCAACCGGAATTGCATCTGAGGGCTGATAAATCTACCCGCTATGAAATCATCGCGCAGGTGATGGCGGCGGCACAGGGTAACGGAATGACGAAGATCGGTTTCGTGACCGAACCGAAGACTGTCGGACAATAAGATCGACCGTTCAGTCTCTGCTGGGAGGTCATCGGAGTATCAAATCGGTATCGGACGCTGCAATCTTCACCCAGCGCCGCAATCGTCATCCAGCCTTCAAACTGTCATCCTCACGCATGCCGGAAGCACGGTTCGCCTCCAAGCCATCATCCTGACGCATGCCGAAAGAACGGTTCACCTCAAAATCGGCATCCCGACGCATGCCGAAAGCACGGTTCGCCTCAAAACTGTCATACCGGCGAAAGCCGGGATCCATCGTTTTGAACAACCCGCTTTTTCAAACGCCTGGGATGTGCTGGCATGGATCCCAGCTTACGCTGGGATGACGATTTAACGCTTATCAGGCCCGCCCATCCGCCGCCATTTCCTGCACGCCCAGCCGGTATAATGGCCGGCTCTGCCCACACTCACTCATCACCCGACATGCAAGACAAATACAGCCCGGCCGACGTCGAACGCGCGGCACAGGAACACTGGCGCAACATCGACGCTTACAGAGTCACAGAACATGCCTGCGACGCGCAGGGCAAGGAAAAAAAGAAGTTCTATGCCTGCTCGATGCTGCCCTACCCTTCGGGCAAACTGCACATGGGTCATGTGCGCAATTACACCATCAACGACGTCATGGCCCGCCAGTTGCGCATGAAGGGCTACAACGTCTTGATGCCGATGGGCTGGGATGCGTTCGGCATGCCGGCAGAAAACGCGGCAATGGCCAACAACGTACCGCCTGCGCAATGGACGTACTCCAACATCGACTACATGAAGACCCAGATGCAATCCATGGGTCTGGCGATCGACTGGTCGCGCGAGATGGCAGCCTGCAGCCCGGATTACTACCGATGGAACCAGTGGATGTTCCTGAAGATGCTGGAGAAAGGCATCATTTATAAAAAAACCGGCACCGTAAACTGGGATCCGATCGATCAAACGGTTCTCGCCAATGAACAGGTCATCGATGGTCGTGGCTGGCGCTCCGGTGCTGTGATCGAAAAGCGCGAGATACCGATGTACTACGCGCGCATCACTGATTACGCTGAAGAGTTGCTTGATCACGTTGAACACAAACTGCCCGGCTGGCCTGAACGCGTACGCATCATGCAAGCCAACTGGATCGGCAAATCCACCGGTGTGCGCTTCGCTTTCCCGCATCAGATCCGGCATGCCGATGGGCAGCTGATCAATGACGGCAAGATGTGGGTCTTTACCACCCGCCCCGATACCATCATGGGCGTGACTTTTTGCGCGGTCGCCCCTGAGCACCCGCTGGCCACGCACGCAGCACAATCCAATCCTGCGCTGGCTGCCTTCATCGCCGAATGCAAGCAGGGCAGCGTCATTGAGGCCGACATGGCCACGATGGAAAAAAAAGGCATGCCCACCGGCCTGAGTGTCACGCATCCTTTGACAGGCAAGGCGGTTGATGTCTGGGTCGGCAACTACGTACTGATGACTTATGGTGATGGCGCAGTGATGGGCGTACCCGGGCATGACGAACGTGATTTCGCCTTCGCGAAAAAATACCAGCTGGCGATTGAAGCAGTCATCGCCGTTGAAGGACAGCGCTTCAGTACCGATGCCTGGCAAGACTGGTATGCAGACAAAACGCAGGGTCGCTGTGTGAACTCCGGCAAATATGACGGCCTGGGCTATCAAGCCGCCGTTGATGCGGTAGCGGCCGACCTCGCAGCCAAAGATCTGGGCGAGAAAAAAATTACCTACCGCCTGCGCGACTGGGGTATTTCACGTCAGCGATATTGGGGCACGCCTATCCCCATCATTCACTGCCCCGACTGCGGTGATGTGCCCGTGCCAGAAAAAGATTTGCCGGTGTTGCTGCCCGAGGATTGCGTGCCGGATGGCTCCGGCAATCCCCTCAACAAGCACGAACATTTTCTGAAGGTCGATTGCCCGAGCTGCGGCACAGCAGCACGCCGCGAGACCGACACGATGGATACTTTTGTCGACTCCTCCTGGTACTACATGCGCTACTGCTCCCCGGGCAGCGACAAGGCCATGGTCGACGACCGCAATGATTACTGGATGCCCATGGACCAGTACATCGGCGGCATCGAGCACGCCGTGCTGCATCTGCTCTATGCGCGCTTCTGGACCAAGGTCATGCGCGATTTCGGACTGGTGAAATTCGATGAGCCGTTCGTGAACTTGCTCACGCAGGGCATGGTGCTGAATGAAACCTACTACCGGGAAGACGCCACCGGTAAAAAAATCTGGTTCAACCCCGAAGATGTGGCGCTGAATCTGGACGAAAAAGGCCGCCCTGTCTCTGCCACGCTCAACAGCGATGGTCAGCCAGTGCAGATCGGCGGGACAGAAAAAATGTCCAAGTCCAAAAACAACGGCATTGATCCGCAAGCCATCATTGATGAACACGGCGCTGATACCGCGCGCCTGTTCACCATGTTTGCATCGCCCCCTGAACAAACGCTGGAGTGGTCAGGCTCCGGGGTCGAGGGTGCCCACCGCTTCCTGCGCCGGGTATGGACTTTTGCCCATGCTCACGCGCAGCATCTGGATCTGACCGGCAAAGCCGGCAGTCCCACGTCAGGGATACAGACGCTGCGACGCGACATCCACAAAGTGCTGCAGCAGGCTGACCATGACTACGGCCGGATTCAGTACAACACCGTGGTGTCAGCCTGCATGAAAATGATGAATGTGCTCGAAGCTGCGCAACTCGATCAGAGTCCCGATGCAAAGCAAGCGCTCGGTGAGTGCCTCGGTATTTTCCTGCGCGTGCTCTACCCCATCGCACCCCACATCACCCACGCGCTGTGGCAGGATCTGGGCTATGCCGATGTCATGGGTGATATTCTCGATGCACCCTGGCCAGAGGTGGACAGCGCGGCACTGGAGCAGGCCGAGATCGAGTTGATGGTTCAGGTCAATGGCAAGCTTCGTGGCAGCATCACGGTCGCGCGCGATGCCGACAAAGCCACGATCGAGTCCGCTGCACTCGCCAGCGAGCAGGTACAAAAACACGTGGCCGGCACACCGAAAAAAATTATCATCGTGCCGGGCAAACTGGTGAATATCGTCGCCTGAGGAGAGTGGCATGACCCCGAATCGTCGTCTGTACCTGTTCGCTGCCTGCACGGTGTCCGCTTTGCTGCTGACATCCCTGTCGGGTTGCGGCTTTTATTTGCGCGGCTCGACACCTGCCTCGCAGATTTCCTTCGACTCCGTCTACCTGGAGGCGGCCAAGGGGACGCCGCTGGAACGCGAGCTGCGCCGATCCATTCTTTCGCAAGGCAATACCACGCTGGCGACTGATCAGAAAACAGCGGCTGTCACACTGCGTATCCTCTCCGAGGCGCAGGAAAGAAAAATTCTGACCCTGAATGCCCAGGGTCAGGTGCGCGAGTACAGTCTCATCTACCGCATTAATTTTGAAGCGGCCGACAAGGAAAACAAGAAACTGCTCCCGGCCAATGAACTGGCATTGCAAGCATTCCTCAGTTACAGCGAATCGCAGGCACTCGCCAAAGAAACAGAAGAACGCATGACCTATGACGACTTGCGTCGCGACGCGGTCAGTCAGATCATGCGCCAGCTCTCCCGCATCAAACCCGAGCAATAACACCTCAGATGCAACTGCGCGCCGACGCGCTTGATGCGCATCTTTCAAAATCACTGGCACCGCTGTACGTGATCAGCAGCGACGAGCACCTGCTGTCACTCGAAGCGGCCGACCGCATTCGCGCCAGCGCACGCGCCGCCGGATTTTCCGAGCGCGAAGTACTCAGCGCGGATCGCTATTTCAAGTGGGGTGAACTGCAATCGGTGAATCAGTCGATGTCGCTGTTTGGTGACCGCAAGCTGATCGAGCTGCGCATCCCCGGCGGCAAACCCGGCAAGGAAGGTGGACAGGCGCTGCAAGAGTATGCGGCCGCTTGCGCGCAATCGTCCAAAGCGCAAGACACACTGACCTTGATCAGCCTGCCGCGGCTGGATCGCACTACACAGAAAAGCGCCTGGGTCACTGCCCTGCAGCAGGCGGGTGTATTCATTGATATCCCACTAGTTGAACGCGCTCATCTGGGGAGCTGGATAGGGCAGCGTCTGGCTGCGCAGGGACAAAGTGCTGATCGGCCCGCGCTTGACTTCATGGTCGAGCGCGTCGAGGGCAATCTGCTTGCCGCCCACCAGGAAATCCGCAAGCTCGCGCTGTTGTATCCTGAGGGCCGGCTCACGCTGGAGCAGATCCGCGATGCTGTGCTCAATGTCGCCCGCTATGATGTCTTCAAGCTGTCCGAAGCGATGCTGGCCGGCGATGTGGCGCGCGTGGTGCGCATGCTGGATGGGCTCAAGGGCGAGGGCGAAGCACTGCCGCTGATCCTGTGGGCGGTGGCCGAAGAAATTCGTACCCTGCTGCGGTTCAAGCTGGCCACTGCAGACGGTCAGTCGCTGGGCATGCTGCTCAAGGAGTACCGCATATGGGGGCCACGCGAACGGCTGATGGGACCGGCGCTCGCACGCGTGAAGTTATCGACGCTGCAGCAGGCTTTGTCGCAGTCTGCGCAAGTCGATCGCATGATCAAGGGCTTGCGCGCAAAGACATTTGCCGGTGATCCTTGGGACGCACTACTGCAACTGGCATTGCGCGTGACAAAAACTGAATAACGGCCCAACCATGGCCGGGTAACGGGAAACCAGCATGGATATTCAACATTACATGACAGAGATTGGCCGCGCTGCACGCAAAGCCTCGCGCGCGATGGCCAAAGCCGATACGGCCGCCAAAAATCGTGCGCTCACGCTGATTGCTGCCGGCATACGGCGGGACGCAGACCTGCTCACCGCCGCCAATAAAAAAGATCTGGACGCCGCGCTCGCCAATGGACTGGCACCTGCCATGATTGATCGCCTCTCGCTGTCCGAAAAAGCCATCGCCACCATGGCCGAGGGTCTGGAGCAAATCGCCGCCCTGCCTGACCCCATCGGTGAAATCACCAATATGAAATACCGCCCGAGTGGCATTCAGGTCGGCCAGATGCGCGTGCCGCTCGGTGTGATTGGCATCATCTACGAAGCACGTCCGAATGTCACGGTAGATGCCGCCGGCCTCTGTATCAAGAGCGGCAACGCCACCATCTTGCGCGGCGGCTCGGAAGCGATTCACTGCAATCAGGCGCTCGCCAAACTCGTGCGCGAAGGCTTGGCCGGCGCCGGCCTGCCCGCCGAAGCCGTACAAATCATTGAGACAACCGACCGCGCTGCGGTGGGCGCCTTGATCACGATGCCGGAGTTTGTGGATGTGATCGTGCCGCGCGGCGGCAAAGGTCTGATCGAGCGACTGATGAAAGAATCCAAAGTCCCGATGATCAAACACCTCGACGGCATTTGCCATGTCTATATCGACGACAAGGCTGATATCGCCCAAGCCCTGCCCGTAGCCTTCAATGCCAAATGCCATCGCTACGGCACCTGCAACACCATGGAAACCCTGCTGATCGCGCGCGCGGTGGCACCCACGGTCCTGCCGGAGCTGGCCAAACTCTACGCAGAAAAACAGGTCGAGCTGCGCTGCGATCCCGAAGCCATGACGCTGCTGGCCGGCTATCCTCATCTCAAAGCGGCGGTCGAAGAAGATTGGCACACCGAGTATCTCGACGCCATCTTGTCGGTCAAAATCGTGGCCCATGTTGATGAGGCGATTGATCACATCAATACGTATTCATCCCAGCACACCGATTCGATCATCACGGAAGATTACAGCCGTGCCATGCGCTTCCTGCGTGAAGTTGATTCTGCATCCGTGATGGTGAATGCCTCCACGCGCTTTGCCGATGGCTTTGAATACGGGCTGGGCGCAGAAATCGGCATCTCCAATGACAAACTCCATGCGCGTGGTCCGGTGGGTCTGGAAGGCCTCACCTCACTGAAATATCTGGTGCTCGGTCACGGCGAAGTGAGGGTGTAAGTCATGTTGTGGATCAAGGCCCTGCATATTGTTTTCATTTCCTCGTGGTTTGCAGGCTTGTTTTATCTGCCGCGCATTTTCGTTAATCTGGCGATGGAAACCGACACCGCAGCAACCGAGCGGCTGATGCTGATGGCCCAAAAGCTGTATCGCTTCATGACCATCCTGATGATTCCCGCCCTCGTATTAGGTTTGATTCTGTGGCTGTATTACGGTATCGGCAAAGACAGTCTGTGGATGCATCTGAAAGTCGTGCTGGTGTTTGTATTGATTGGCTATCACCATTTCTGCAAGCGCCTGCTGCGGCAGTTTGAACGCGGTGAAAATACGCGGTCCCACGTCTGGTATCGATGGTTTAATGAACTGCCGGTGCTGGGCATGTTTGCTGTCGTGATTCTGGTCGTGGTCAAGCCATTCAACTGAGCCGTTCACCTCAGGTAGGGCGTTCAAAAGTCTCCGAGCAAAGATTGAATGAAACGAAGAATCAAGAAATTACGAAGGAACTGACGACGTAACGACGCGTTTTGAACACCGCCCTCAGTCACCAACAAAGTCATTTGCAAAACCGTTTTTATCAAAAAATCTAAAGGAAAGAGACTCCCATGAGCAAGACCGTCGAATACTTCATGGCCCCTGCATCGCCCTGGGCCTACCTCGGCCATCAGCGCTTTGTCGCCATCGCCAAAAAACATCACGCAAATATTGAACTCAAACCCGCTGATATCGCCAAAGTCTTTGGCGCAACCGGTGGCGTACCTGTTGCACAGCGCCCCATACAGCGGCAGGAATATCGTCTGGCCGAACTCACCCGCTGGAGCGCGTTTTTGCAAATACCACTGAATCTGCATCCGAAATTTTTTCCGGTGTCAGGCGAGCTTGCTTCGAAACTGATCATCGCGACTCAACAAGAAGTGGGCGCAGAAGCAGGATTGTCGGTGGCCTTTGCGCTCGGCCGCGCCGTGTGGGCGGAGGAAAAAAATATCGCCGATAGCGATACCTTGGCCAGCGTTGCCGATAGCCTTGGACTCAAAGGCAAGGATTTAATGGCGCACGCTGCGAGTGAAGCCGTCGCTACCGACTATGCGCGTCATACCGACGACGCGCTCGCGGCCCATATTTTTGGCGTGCCCTGGTATCGGGTAGATGGGGAAGGTTACTGGGGTCAGGATCGACTGGATTTTGTAGAACGTGCGCTGATGGCCTGACGGGTACTTGTTACCGGCACCCTTCACCATACAGTCAGTCAGACGTCTCAAATGAAAAAGATATTTCGGTACGCATGCAACGACACTGGATCCCAGCTTTCGCTGGGATGACGGTAGTCATTGAGGGGGCGGTACAATCCCCAACCGTCAACCCGGAGCGAACCGCGATGACAGTAGTTTTTGAGGCGACGGTGAAAATTCCACCGTCATCCCAGCGAAAGGTGTACGGTGAAAATTCCACCGTCATCCCAGCGAAAGGTGTAGCGGGGGTTTCATGCAGCATGCTGCATGCCCGCGAAACGGTACTGGCTTGCAAGCCAGTGCGCGCCCTGCAAGGGGGGATCCAGCGTCTTTCGTAGTTCACCCTCTGACTTTAAGCAAAACAAACTAGAAACCTTAACAAACCAGGCGACCATGGATCGCCCGGCTTAACGGATAAAAGGTATCCCATGAATCACTCCTATTTCTGCCCCTGCCCCCGCGGACTCGAAGCTGCACTTGCTGCCGAACTCGGCGAAATCGCCACCCAGAGTCGCACGCTGAAAGTACACAATCAGGTCCCCGGTGGTGTGCACTGCTCCGGCCAATTATCTGACGCGATGCGCATCAATCTGCACTCGCGTATCGCCTCTCGCGTATTGCTGCGTATCGGACACACCGGCTACTCGAACGAAAATGATATTTATGATCTGGCACTGGCATCGGCGTGGGAAAACTGGTTTGGCGTCGGTCACACCATTCGTGTCGATGTCACCGCCATCAAATCGCCGCTGAAAAGTCTGGAATTCATCACCCTCAAGATCAAAGACGCGATCTGCGACCGTTTTCGCGACCGCGAAGGCGAGCGCCCCTCGGTAGATACTCGTACACCCGACATGCGGATTTCAGGTTTTCTGGACGCGCGCACCGTCACGCTCTATCTGGATACCTCCGGCGAGCCATTATTCAAACGTGGCTGGCGCCTGGAAACAGGCGACGCGCCCTTGCGCGAAAATCTGGCCGCCGGCTTGCTCCGGGTTGCTGGCTGGACGCCGGGCACGCCACTACTGGATCCGATGTGCGGCTCGGGCACTTTGTTGATCGAAGCGGCACAAATGCTGGCAGGCATACCACCGGGTATCAACCGTTCCTTTGCCTTCGAAAAATTTCACAACTTTGAAGCCACTGAGTGGCAAGCAATGCGCGAAGCCCTGCCTGCGCCAAATGTGCCGACCACACCCACCATTTTCGGCAGCGATATTTCCGGCGACATGCTGGTCATGGCACGCAATAATCTGGAACGCGCCGGTATTCCTTTCGAGATCCCGCTCAAACAGATCGAAGCACAAGAAGTCAAACTGCCGACCGACACACCAGGCCTGCTGATCGCCAACCCGCCCTATGGCGAACGAATCGACGTACGCGGCGACAGTACCCAGGAACCCGATGCCATGGCAATCGCGTTTTTCAGTGCTTTTGGTAGCGTACTGAAAAATCGCTTCGCCGGCTGGACCGTCTGCCTCTTTACTGCCGATCTGACTCTGCCCCGCATGCTTCGACTGAAGGAATCAAAAAAAACGCCGTTTTTCAACGGCGCTATTGAGTGCAGATTATTCAGGTTTGAGATGGTGGCGGGGTCGAATAGACATCGGTAGCCACCTTTTTAAATATCAAAATATCAGTCACCCTTTTTCAGATTCCAGAACTCGGCATATACATGAGGATTATCTATGCTCCACTCGCCATCCGGCTCAATAACCACTGTTGATTTGATAGTTAGATTTGCATTCTCTGCGATTTCTATCGTTTGAGGGTTATCCACAATTGTGTTTGCTCTTAGTTTACTCTTTCCTGTACTACTATCGCAGTGCAATTCGTAATCAATAATCACATTACCTTTGGAATCTCTGCTCAAAATGTAGGTTGCTTTGAAGTTTGAAAGTGGCTGAATTGGAGTTCCATCAGTCAACCGCAAAATCGACTGACACTCTCCATTTTCGTCTTCGCGCCTGAAAAGCACATTTTTGAAAAACATCCCAAGATTTTGAGACGCAATATTACTCACTATCTTTCCGATATTTTTATTTTCGTGCTTGTCAAAAAAATCCAAAAAAGTATCGATTGACGAAATATCTGTTAGAGACCCATCTTTTTCTTTTATTTTATAAGTTGAATTTTTGAAATCCCGGATGAAAGTTGGTCTGACTTTCGTTATGTCTCCCATAGCATTTCCATTGGAGTCGACTACGTCGGAAGAATCCTTGACCCATGTTTTCAAAAATGCACCATCCACTGCATTAGCAATAAAAGACTTGTATGCCGGATCGGAAAGATCGACCTCCATATCAATAATCATATTTTTTGATCGATTTTCTGCATCAATAGCCAGCGCCTCTAGTTTTTTCAAATCGTATTCTTTACCGACATCGGAAAGAACACCGATCATCCCAGCATAAATCAACAATCTCTCTCTAGGAGAAAAAGGATGTTGAAAATTACATACTTTTTGCAATTTGATAAAACATTTTGCTGCCGAATTTCTTACTTCATACGGCAGACTTTTTACGAAAGCACTTTCTTTTTTTCTAGGCGTTATCTTGGATGGAGACACGCGACCGGCAGAACTCGGCGACGACGGTGGGCTATTACGGCCTGAAGCCAACCTGTCGTTGAGTTTGGATAGGTCCAGCGCCACCTTTGAAAATGTTGTGCTGATTCTTTTCCGGAATTGATTGGCTTTCAGGCCTCGCGGTGATTCGAATTGATCCTTTTCTCTCGGCGTCGCCGCTGGCGATGATGAAGGCGTCGTCGTTGTCGAGACGCTAGGCGATCCCGAGCACCTTGACTGGGCTGTCTCCCTCGATAGAATTTTCGTTCGCCGTGGGCTGTCAACCGTTTTTTCTGCTCTCGCGCTTGTTTTTTCCTGGCCAGAGCCACCATCCGAAATCGTCTCAGGCGCAAACCTCGTTTGCTTTCTTGGGGTGATGACAGGTTTCGTATGCGCCATCGGATACGTCTGGGTGGTGGTGGTGGTTGTCTGCGTTGTGGTGATTGTCTGCGACTGAGTCTGAGTCTGGGTCTGGGTCCGCGCAGAATCCGCGCTTCGATCAGATTGACTCGATTGCCACGCTGATTTGTCCTGCGTTTTTGTCGGGCTGCCCAAGTCGTTTATATTCCGGAGTTCCAGTTTTGGGATAGCTGGTTTGGGTTTGGCATCAGCCACTTTGGCTGACTCTGCAAGCTTTTGCCATTCCTGTTCAATGCATTCTTGCTTGAATCTGGCGGACTTTCTTTGCTCTGATCGGGGGGTACTCATGACAAATTTCCTTTCATTTCTAGTGAGATTGTGTCAAGACGAAAGTTTGTAACGACATACAATTTAACGTTCCTTCCCGTCTTGACTTTTCATCCCTCAAAAAAATAGCGCCGTCTATCAACGGCGCCCTAAAAAACATATCATTCAGTACAGCGATCGAATAAGCGCTAATCGGATTATTCGCTACGCAACTGAACATTCATCAAGTTAGTTGCTTTCAGACACATGATTCCACCCTTGAGCCCGGAGCCTGGGTTTGAACGAATGAACAACACTTCCATCGGCACCAAATTGCATTTGGTACGTTATCTCTGCCGTTGCATTGGTTATCAGCACTGCCGTTCGCTCAATATCGGCTCCGACTTTTTTAAGCATCGTTGCAGTATTTTTCCCAGATTTCTCAGCGCCCGAAGTGTCGACTGTGCCTTTGTAATTCAAAACATAACCGCCATCATCTAATTTTTTCAGCGTATATGATGAAACAATGTTAGTGGATATGGACAAAGGCGTTCCGTCGTAAAGCTTGAGTACAGATATTGGCGATCCATCTTTCGCGATTTGAGAAAACATTACATTCTTCAAAAAAATAGGCAGATTTTGATTACAATAATGACTTACTTTGTAAGCCATATTTTTGTCGGCCGAACCCTCAAAAATCTTAATAAATTCGTCTTCACTAGTCAACTTTACAGCGATGCCACGCTCATCCTCAAAATAATAAGTAGACTTCGGAAAATCTCTTCTAAAAGTTGCTGTAACAGCAGAATTGGCTTTATCCGCCCCCTCAACTTTTTCTGAGGTTAGTGCCGCAACAAATACTTGATCTATATTTTTTTTCATGAGGTTAATCTCCTCAGTATTTTTACCTCCAAATTCATAATTCACTTCATGATTACGCATCCTGATCGCAAGTTCTTGCATCAGCTTTCCATGAAAATCCGGTTTTTCATCACCTAAACGAGGTGATTTTCCAGTATCACCGCTTGAGAATGTCTTTCTTTTATCAGTCTTTTCAGGATCGACAATTATTCCGAAATTTGCCCTGAGATAATTTTTTATTTTTTCAGGAGAGTCGAAATACTTCTTTTCTGGTCCGCTTTCAGTTTTTTTCTGTATTAGATTCAGAAATTTTTTCCCAATCTCCCTTCGCATATAGGTTTCTTGTTCATCATGAGATCTTTCTTTATGGTGTTTGCTAGCACTTATCATTAAGGCGAGATCGGCTAGCTTATTCAGCACATCATCAGGAACATTTTTTAATACGACATCTCCTTTTTGATCAGCATCAAGTGTCCAAGGCTTGCTCAGAAGAGCATCCAGCGCTGGCTTGGCCAGTCCCATCGACGTCCTCGTTGGTTGCTGTTGAGGAAGATCATCGTCTTGAACCATGGACAACCGCTGAGAAAGGTTGCGCATAAATGCAGGTGCTTTCGATGGTCTTCCGCGAGGTGATGTTGGTATCGCTGACGAATTCTTTTCATCCTGCTCCGAAGCACCAGTACGAGAGCTCAGTGATGGGAAACTATCCGAAATGTTTCTGCGATGCGAATCCATGGCGGCAACTGAATATTTTTCCCTTTTTTCAGCACTATTTTTTTCAAGTGGGCTATCTGCCACTTTGTTCATTTTCGTGTCTTTTTCTTTTATAGAGCTTTTTTCCTCCATTCTTTTTCTTTTACTTTCATAAGAATTCAATTCCTTCTCATCATTTTCAAATTTTTCATTTAATATTTTTGAAAAACATTCCTCAATATATTCATCATCGTCAGAATCAATATCTTCCGGCTCTCCTGAGACTATCGGAAACATCCTGAAGCTGTCTTTTTTGCTAATTATTTTTGTGTCATTTGTAATGCCACCGTCCTCTTCAGCAATTGCTTTTTTTTCAGATTTTTTTGTGACGGATTTCATTTCAGGAACTTTCTGTTTTTTTTCATCAGATTTGTTCTCTGATTTTTTATCCTTTTCATTTTTTTCTTCAATATCTTTTTTACCTGATCCAGATCCGAAAATTTTCATTTTTTCCTCGCCTTGTTAATTTTTAGAATTGATCATGAACATGATTAATTCGGGAATTTTCATGTCCTTGATTTTCTTGAATTAGAAATTTTTAAAAATTTTTTCTTCGTATATGAAGTTCATGAATAAATTACCTTCTCAGCTGTGTTTCACTGAAATATCTTTTGTTCCGTCAGTAGTACAAAAAATTTTATTTGCCAATGCTGAGTTTTTTGACGATTCTGTCCGGATGGTGAAGATCCGTTATCCTGTTGTTTTTTCAAGACGTCGCTAACCAGGAGTACGTATGTCATCAGCCACCCCCGGCGTTCCAGAATTTAAAGACCCCAAGCTTCTGAAATCTCAGTCTTGGCTGAATGGCAGCTGGGTTGACGCACTGAATCGTTTCCCTGTCACGAACCCGGCGGATGGCAGCCTTATCGTCGAAGTACCTAACCTGAGCCCGGCGGATGCTCAGCAAGCCGTGTCAGCTGCCCACGCCGCTTTTCCAGCCTGGTCGCGCAAGACGGGCAAGGAACGTGCGCAGATCATGCGCAATTGGTTTGATCTCATCGTCGCGAATGCCGATGATCTGGCGGCGCTGATGACGGCCGAACAAGGCAAGCCGCTGGCCGAAGCCAAAGGGGAGGTGATGTACGGCGCCAGCTTTATTGAATGGTTTGCTGAAGAAGCCAAGCGGGTCAACGGCGATGTGCTGGCTTCCCCGGCCGCAGACCGCCGGCTGATCACGCTCAAACAGCCTATTGGCGTGTGTGCGGCCATCACACCATGGAATTTCCCGATTGCGATGATTACCCGCAAAATCGCGCCTGCGCTGGCCGCTGGCTGCACCATTGTGATCAAGCCTGCCGAGCAGACACCGCTATCGGCGCTGGCATTGGCCGAACTTGCCAACCGTGCAGGCATTCCCGCAGGCGTGATCAACGTGCTGACCGCCGACAGCGAGAACTCGATCGCCATCGGTAAAGTTCTTTGTGACAGCCCGTTGGTGCGACATCTGTCCTTCACCGGTTCCACACCGGTCGGCCGCATTCTGATGGCGCAGAGCGCACCCACCATTAAAAAACTGGCACTGGAGCTGGGTGGTCATGCACCTTTTATTGTGTTTGAAGACGCCGATATCGACGCTGCAATCGAGGGCGCGATGATTTCAAAGTACCGCAATGCCGGTCAGACCTGCGTCTGCACCAATCGGTTTTATGTCCACGATACTGTGCATGATGTCTTCGTCAGGAAACTTGCAGACGCAGTTGGCAAAATCAAAGTGGGTAATGGCGTTGACACCGGTGTCCAACAAGGACCTATGATCGATGCACAAGCAGTAGAAAAAGTCAGTGAGCACGTCGCTGATGCACTGGCCAAGGGCGCAAAATTGGAATCTGGCGGGCATGCCCATGCCTTGGGCGGCCTGTTCTACCAGCCCACCGTTCTCTCCAATGCCAGCAAAGACATGAAAATCATGCATGAAGAAACCTTTGGTCCGGTTGCTGCCGTGATGCGCTTTAGTAGCGAGCAGGAAGTCATCGCTGCAGCCAATGACACGGACTTTGGTTTGGCGAGCTATTTTTACTCACGCGATATTGGTCGTGTGTGGCGCGTGGCTGAACAACTCGAGTACGGCATGGTGGGTATTAATACCGGATTGATCTCCAACGAAGTCGGCCCGTTTGGCGGTGTCAAGCAATCTGGCCTCGGACGCGAAGGCTCGAAATACGGCATCGATGAATACCTCGAACTGAAATATCTGTGTATGGGTGGTATCTGATGGTCGATTGTTCTGATCGTTTGTTTTGACTTCCGCTCCCAAGGAAAGCCAAACGCATCTCGCGTTATCCGGATCGCTGGCGTTTTTGTTGGCGGCACTGGCCATGCTGGGGCCATTTTCAGTCGACAGCTATTTGCCGGCATTTCCTGCTATCCAGAGTAATTTAGGTGCGAGTGCGCTGGAGGTACAGCAAACGCTGACGGTGTATATGCTGTCTTTCTCGGTGATGATTCTCTGGCACGGCGCGCTGTCGGATGCGTTTGGTCGACGCAGCATTATTTTGATATCACTCGCGCTCTACGCCGTCGCATCGCTGGGCTGCGCATCAGCACACAGCGTCGAATATCTGTGGGTATTTCGGATATTGCAGGGTGTCTCGGCAGGGGCTGGGGTGGTCATCGGCCGCGCTATCATTCGCGATTTATATGCAGGCGCTGCGGCTGAACGCATGCTCTCGCTGGTGACCATGATTTTTTCCATATCGCCGGCGATTGCACCCATTGTCGGCGGCTGGGTGGTGACGCTGCGCGACTGGCGCAGTATTTTTCTACTGCTGTTCATCTTTGCGCTGCTCATGCTGTTTGTCGGATATCGCAGGCTACCTGAAACATTACCGCCTTCAGGGAGACAGGCGTTCAATCCAGCATCACTGTGGCATAACTACCGCCAGATTTTTGTGTCGCCGCTATTTCAGCTGCGCGCCGGCGCGATTGCCTGCAATTTCTCCGGGCTGTTTTTGTATGTGGCCTCCGCACCGGTGCTAATTACGCAACATCTGCAACTGGGCGCCAATGAATTCAGCTGGCTGTTTGTGCCCTCAGTCGCGGGGATTTTTCTCGGTGCGCTGGCAGCCAACCGTATGGCCGGCGTTGCACCGCCCGGACGGCAAGTCATCATCGGCTTTGTACTGCTGATCACGTCGTGCATCGCCAATGTAGGCTATCACCTGTTCTTTCCGCCCGCGTTACCCTGGACCGTCGCGCCGCTGTTCCTGTATACAATGGGCATGTCCATGGTGGCGCCCGGCCTGACGCTGCTGGTGCTGGATCTTTTTCCACACATTCGGGGCACCGTCGCATCTTGCCAGTCCTTCACCATGACCATGCTGTCAGCTTTAGTTGCAGGCGTGATCTCACCGCTGGTGAGCTCCAGCGTCCTGTTACTGGCTTCCGGACAACTGGCTTTTGTTTTAACGGGATTCGTGCTTTGGCGCCTTGCCCGGAGCAAGCGCCTGACTTCAACATAAATAACAAGGAAATTGTGGTGAAAAAATTTGTCTGCGCAATAACAACCGCCCTGCTGGCAATCACAACGTTGACAGTGCAAGCTGAAAACTGGGTCGAAATCACCTCATCGCCAGATGGCGGCGTCAAGCAGTATCTGGATATCGATAGCATCGAGCGCAACCTCGGCTCG
>JAJTGC010000043.1 GCA_021298975.1 Oxalobacteraceae bacterium | reverse complement strand
TTGAACTGCTTGTTCTCAGCCGCGTCCGCATTATCTTTCATGACCTGGTCATAATCCTGCTGCGAAATCACACCCTTCTTCAGCATCAGGTCGAGCACGTTCTTGACATCATCGGTAGCGTAGGCAGGTACAGCCAGCGTAGCGCAGACCGCAGCGACGGCAACAGCCACACGTTTGGCAGCCATCAGACCGTTGGGGGTATTGTTCATTCAATTTCTCCATTAATTAGACAAACGCAATCAAGCTTCAGACGCAGCAGGACCGCGCCACTTCCTTCAAACACTGGACGTGATTATTTCCAGCAATTTTTTCAACTTGATGACAAGATGAAACAAACTGACCGATAATCAGGCACGTGCCAAAAAACAACATTTGCGCTGACGATAAAACCCCTTGATGAGACAACTGTCATCAAAGAGTCATATTCAGCGTTTACTGTTTCTGGTTTTGCAAAGTTAACTGAGGGGATTGGAAGATATGCTGGCTGCGATCGACCTTGGGTCGAACAGCTTCAGACTCCACATCGGCACCTTTGACGGTGAACAAATCCGCATCGTCAATAGCGCGCGTGAGCCGGTCCGGCTGGGTGCGGGGCTGGATGAGCGGGGTAATCTGACGGTATCGGCGATGCAATCTGCCGTGGCCTGCCTCTCCCGCTTTTCCGAAATCCTCCAAGCCACACCCCTGACCCGTGTACGTGTAGTCGCAACCAATACCGTGCGTATCGCCCGCAATGCCCGCACTTTCCTGCAACTCGCCGAAAAGGCCATCGGCTATCCGATCGAAGTCATCTCCGGCGAAGAAGAAGGCCGGCTGATCTATATGGGCGTGGCCTGCGCGCTGGATGACGCATCCGAGCGGCGACTGGTGATCGACATCGGTGGCGGCTCAACCGAGCTGGTCCTTGGGCAGGGCAGCGAAATCGAAGAAGTTGAATCCTTCGGCATTGGCACGGTCTCCACCGCATCGCGGTTTTTTGGTGGCCAGAAAATTACCGAGCAGGCCTTTGAGTCCGCAATTCTCAAAGCACGAAGCTATTTTGAAGATGGGATGAAGCCTTTCCATCCCCGGCTCTGGAATGTCGCCTATGGCTCTTCCGGCACCATGCGCACCATTGCGGACGTGATCGAAAAGAACGCCATCGGTGATTACACGCTCTCGCTCAGAAACCTGCGCGCGCTCAAGGACTGGCTGATCGCCTGCGGGCGTCAGGACAGCATCGATCTGGTGGGCGTCAAGCCCGAACGTATCAGCGTGATTCTGGGTGGCTTGCCGGTGCTGATCGGCCTGTCTGAAGAACTCGGTCTCAAACAGTTGTGGCCTATTGAGGCGGGTTTGCGCATGGGTGTTTTATGGGATCTGCATCTGCGGTCCCGCAGCAAAGACAGGCGCCGTGAATCCATCAAGCGTTTCCTGCGCCGGCACGGCGTGGATGAGCAGCGCGCAGCAGCAGCCAAGTCCAATGCCCGAACGCTGTATGCGCAGCTCAATCCCGAAGACGAAGAGCTCACGCGCATGGTCAGTTGGGCCGCTCAGATTCACGAGGTGGGCATGGTGGTGTCCCACACGGGTTTCCACAAACACGGCGCCTACCTTGCGCTGCATGCCGATCTGCCCGGATTTACGCAGCATGAACAAGAAGTGCTCAGCACGCTGGTGCTGGCCCAGAAAGGCAATCTGCGCAAAGTCAGCGACACGATGGCCGACCCCAATCTGGCCAAAGCTGTTCTGGCGCTGAGGCTGGGCATTATCTTCATGCACGCGCGCATCAACCCCGCCGAACAAGACATCAAGCTGCGCATGCGTCAGCGCATTGACCTGGAACTCCCCAAGGGTACACTCTCCACCCACCCCACGCTGGCATTCTGGCTAGGCAAAGAGCAAGCCAACTGGGAGGAAATGGGTATCGAGTTTCTGGTGCGGCCCTTGGTATGAATTGAGCGCGGTGATTTATTGCATCATCAATGCATCATTGCCGACGCAACTGACTAACGCGCGCTGATTTCAGAAATTACAGGCGTCGTTCTTCCCTACGAAATGCAGATCTGCAAATCCGGCGCGTGCTTTCTCACCCGTGTTATCGGTATCAGAGGCAATCGCCACCAGGATCGGTTTTGCCTTATCACTGCCAAAAGTACGAATCACATCGTCTCTGACATCGACACGCTCGGTCACCCAGCGGCCAATGTCGTTGCTACCCGTCCGCCGCACAATCATCTGTGCGCGATCGGTATAGGCATTCGGCAGGCGGGTATCGACTGAGTGCCGATTATCCCACACATAATTGATCGCTGCGTCTGGCACACGATCACCGAAAAGCGCGCGAGCCACGGACAGCGCAGCCTTATCCGTAAAACTCAGCGCCTCTGAAGGTAGAGCGAACGCAATGTAGACGCGTGCTGCATAGTCATCGCCCGGGCGGCGTTTCATGTCCGCTTTTTTCAAGACATCTTCGGTGCGCCAGCGCCAGCACAAAACAGGCGTCGCCGTCAGGTCCACCTCCACTTTTCGGCCCAGCAAGGCCATGCTTCGGTTGGCCTGCGATTCAATCGCATGCACACCATCCCAGTACAGAGTACGGTACTGCGTTGGGGATACGTTCTTTTCCAGCTGAATCACTTGCCATGGGGGCGGCAAAACAGGCAGATCAGTACCGAAGCGTCCTATGCTGACCTCGGGCACTCCCGCCATCACCATCACAGGAAAATACAGTAACAGCGCAAAGACGCGGGCGGGTAACTTGGCAGAAAACATCGATCGCACGGCAAAGTCTTTATCGTTCACTTATACAAGCGCAGGAAAATTCTGGGCACCATCAAGTAAAAATACCTCAGTGTCAGCAAAGACCAGCACTGGATGCGTTGTTGTTACAAGCCGCTGAATCTCGGGGGGCGTAAATTCCAGACTCAGAGAGTCGTAGATGAATTCGATACTGGCTTTCACGACATCGCGAGGGGCATAGGCCAGCGTCACATTGCAATCAATCAATACGATCGATAAAGTCTGTTGCGATCTGAGTTGAGACAGCACCAGGTTACCGGCGTAGTCCGATCCGGCGACCAGCAACAGCACTGTATGCTGTGGCAAATTTTCTCGATGCCACAAGCTTTCGCACTCGGCGAGATACGGCAACAGCCAATCGGCGTGACCCCACGATTGATCCTGCAGACGATCTGTGAACAGCTCTCTGGTATCCATAGGCAAAATACTCGTGCTTGATGTCAGTCCGACCACCCGCGGGAGAGCAATGCGCTGACCCGGAGACGGCCAAGTTATGCGTCAGAAGCTTATTGGGCAAATATTTAAGGATGGTGACAAGCGCTTGACATACGCTTGTCATCTGAAATTCACAGATTTGTGATCCAATCGTAAAAATTGGCGTTTATTTTCGGAGATATCAAGTGCGTGATCTTTCGTCCACGGCTGCAATCGTCGCAGATGATACTGCTGCGTCCACCGATTTCAACAGCGTACTCACTGCGCGTATGTCCCGCCGCAGCCTGCTCAAAGGCGGTCTGGCTGCGGCGGCCACCACTTATCTGGGTGGCAGCCTGAGCCTGTCAGCCAGCGGCGATGTACAAGCGGCTGCGCGTGCACTGAAACTCAATTTTCAGGCGATACCCAAACATATTGACGACAAAATTTCGATTGCCAATGGCTATCAATGGCAGGTGCTGCTGGCCACCGGCGATCCGCTGACAGCCGACGTGCCGGCTTATGCCAACGATGGCAGTGATGAAGCCGGCAGCTTCACGCGCCGTGCGGGCGACCATCACGACGGTATGCACTTCTTCGGCGTAGACAAATCTGCGCGTTGGGATGCGCAGCGTTCAGAGCGTGGTCTGCTCTGCATTAATCACGAAGCCGTCACCGCCGCGTTTCTGCATCCGCAGGGCGAAACCGTCGCTGACGGCAAGCGAATCTCTGAAGACGAGGTCATGAAAGAGATGCTGGCACATGGCGTCTCGATTGTCGAAGTGCGCCGACATCAGGGTAGTTACGTCACACAACAGGATTCACCCCTGAACCGCCGCATCACGCCGTTCACTGACATGGAGCTCACCGGTCCCGCAGCACGCAGCCCGCAACTGATCACCAAGTACTCCATCACTGGCACCCGCACCCGTGGCACGATAGCCAATTGCGCGAATGGTCACACGCCCTGGGGCACCTACCTCACCTGCGAAGAAAACTGGGCAGGATTTTTCAAGCGCGGTGAATCCGATAATGCCGAACGCAGCGCCAAAGAGCTGGCTGCTTTGCGGCGCTATGGCGTTGAGGGCAAGGGAAAGCATTTGTGGGCAAGCGTGCAACCCGATACGGCAGACCATCGTTTTAGTCGCTGGCATGCGGCTGTCACGGGTACCTCTGCCGATGGCAGTGATGATTTCCGCAATGTGGCCAATACCTTTGGCTGGGTGGTTGAAATCGATCCTTTTGCACCGACCGCGAATCCAAAAAAACGAACAGCGCTGGGCCGTTTTGCGCATGAGGGCGCATGGCCTGGCCCGATCATTCCGGGGCAACCTCTGGTTTGGTACATGGGCTGCGATTCTCGCCATGAGTACATCTACAAATATGTCTCCAACGCTGTCTGGGATCCCAGTGATGCCAAGCGTGGTGCGGCTGCTGGCGACAAATATCTCAATGAAGGCAAGCTCTACGCTGCCCGTTTCAATGCCGACGGCACGGGCGACTGGCTGGAGCTGAAATATGGTCTGAATAATATCGACGGTAACTACACCAAGTACGCATTCAGCGATCAGGCCGATGTGCTGATTCATGCGCGTCTGGCCGCCGATGCCGCAGGTGCGACGCGTATGGATCGGCCCGAATGGGGTGCCGTCAATCCACATAATGGCGATGTCTACATGACGCTCACCTACAATCCCTCACGCGCGCTCGACCAGATTGATGCTGCCAATCCGCGCGTCTACAACGACACCCACGCGGGCGACTCTGGTAAAAGCAAAGGTAAAGGTAACGGCAAGGGCAACGTCAACGGCCACATCATTCGCTGGGCCGAGCAGGACGCGCGAGTCGCTGCAACGAAATTCCAGTGGGATATCTTTCTGTTTGCCGCGCGCTCGAGCGCAGATTTAAAAAATATCAATCTGTCAGGACTCACCGCTGACAATGATTTCTCCAGCCCGGATGGCCTGTGGTTTGCGCGCAGTGGTCTGCTCTGGATAGAGACAGATGATCATGCCTATCGCGATGCCAGCAACTGCATGCTGCTGGCAGCCCTACCCGGGAGGGTGGGTGATGGTGGTGCACGTACCATCGTCAATCGCGAAGAAGACAAAGAACGTCCCATGACGACACACATCGGCAAAGCGGTGGAAGCATCATCTCTGCGTCGTTTTCTTGTGGGGCCTGTCGATTGCGAAATCACCGGCCTGACCGAATCACCTGACGGACGCGCACTGTTCATCAATATCCAGCATCCAGGCGAAACCACCAACGGCAAAGACTTCAACATCGCCGATCCAGCGAGTTACCTGAGTCACTGGCCCGAAGGTGGCAAGGCACGGCCACGGTCTGCCACGCTCGTCATCACACGCAAAGATGGTGGACTGATCGGTGCTGATATTGAATAGCGATGTCACTTGTCATCAAACTGCAATCTAACGGTCATGGTCTTGCATTAATCAGTCGCTACGCTCTCCTCATTACAACAACGAGGAAGAACGATGCGACTGATGACCGTCGGTACGGATTCAACCCCGAACTTTCCCAAGCTGTCCCTGAGTCTGGCCAGCACGCCAGAGGAAGTTCGTGAAGTTCAGCGGCTGCGCTACAAAGTTTTTGTCGAGGCTATGGGTCTCGAAACGCTGCAAAATCACGAAGGACTCGAGAAAGACGAGTTCGATGAATACTGTGATCACCTGATCGTCCGTGACACCCACACCCTGAAAGTCGTTGGCACTTACCGCATTCTGGGGCAACGCGGCCTTCAACATACCTGCAACTTTTACTCCGAAAGCGAATTTGATCTAAGCCGGCTCGCACATCTGCGGCCGCGCATACTCGAAGCAGGCCGTGCCTGCATTCATCCCGACTATCGCAGCGGTGGTGTGATCATGATGCTCTGGGCGGGTCTCGCCGCATGCATGCGCAAAGAAAAAGCAGATTATCTGATCGGCTGCGCGAGTGTCAGCCTGGCCGACGGTGGTAATACGATCAACAGTATTTACCGACAACTGGCAGCCGAGCATCTCGCGCCATCTGAATATCGGGTCACGCCTCGACTGCCCTTCCCTTTGCATGAGGATGAGCTCACCAACAAAGCGGTACTGCCACCCCTGATCAAGGGCTATCTGCGCAGCGGCGCATGGATTGGTGGCGAGCCGGCATGGGATCCGGATTTTCACAGTGCGGACTTGTTCATGATGCTGCCACTGCAACAACTCGACAGTCGCTATGCCCGACACTACCTAAAAGAAATGGAGCGCGCGTGAACGCGAGAGACAACTTCATGAGTGCAGGAAAACAGTCTAAAAGTCTTCTTAAAAAACCAAAGTCGATGCGCTTCAGAACCATCTGGATTTCAGATGTTCACCTCGGTACCAGTGGATGTCAGGCCAGTCGCCTGCTGGAATTTCTGAAGGCCACTGAATCAGACGTGCTGTATCTGGTGGGTGATATCGTCGATGGCTGGCAGCTCAGACGCCGCTGGTATTGGCACCAGACCCATAATGATGTTGTGCAGCTGGTACTCAAAAAAGCCAAGAAAGGGACGAAAGTGATTTTCGTGCCGGGCAATCACGATGAAGCAATTCGTCAGTTCATCGGTCTGGATTTTGGTGGCATAAAAATTCGCGATGAACTGATCCACACCTGTGCCAATGGCAAACGCATGCTGGTATTGCACGGTGATCGGTTCGATGGTGTGATCGCCTGCGCAAAATGGCTCGCCTATGTCGGCGACTCGCTGTACACCATGATCCTGAAATTCAATCAGTACCTCAACGCCTGGCGCGCACGATCGGGTCTGCCCTACTGGTCGCTGTCACAGTACCTCAAGCTCAAGGTCAAAAATGCCGTGAGCTACATTACCTCCTTCGAAACCGCGCTGGCTGAAGAAGCCAAGAAGCAAGGCGTCGACGGCGTCATTTGCGGCCACATACACAAGGCTGAAATTCGAGAAATCAACGGTATCCTCTACTGCAATGATGGTGACTGGGTCGAGAGCCTGTCTGCGCTGGTCGAGGACGCCAGTGGTGAGCTGCGTCTGATCGACTGGCATGAGGTCATGCTGCGCTGGGAGCAATCGCAATTTCTGCGTACCGAGGAAGAAGTCTGCGCGGTGCCTGCATGAGCACCATCACCCAACGTCAGGCGCTTCAGGTCTTTACTCAGTCTGACTTCCCCTGCCCGGTGCACCCTTTGCATCACGCCTCCAGCGACCAAAAACGACTGTTACTGGTATCGGTATCGGCAGGGAATGGCCACGTACGAGCCGCACAAGCGATCGCTGCACATGCATGGCGTGATTTCCCGCAACTGCGACTGCAGCACATCGACATGATGCAGATCGTTCCAACCCTATTTCGCAAGCTCTACAGCGATTTGTACATGAAAATCGCCAGTGGACTGCCGGAGGCCTGGGGTTGGCTCTACCGAAAAACTGATCGTGAGCCAGATCATCGTTTGAGTGGACGCCTGCGTCGAGCAATACAGCGCCTGTGCTCGCAGCGTCTGTTCGAAGAAATTGATCGTTTCAAGCCGAACGTCATCATTTGTACGCACTTTCTGCCTGCCGAAGTACTGGCGTCGGCCATTACAGAAAAACGTCTTGATTGTCAGGTTTGGGTACAGGTGACCGACTTTGATCTGCACCAGATGTGGCTGCATCCCGGTATCAGTGGCTATTTTGTCGCCAACGAAGAATTGGCATTCCGTTTGCAGTGTCAGGGTGTCCCACGCAAGGATATTGTGGTCAGCGGCATTCCTGTCATGCCCGTGTTCACCACCCGCCCCGACCGGCCCGAGGCCGCTGCAAGACTGTCACTGAATCCAGACTGTTTTACGGTACTGTTGATGGGCGGCGGCGCAGGCATCGGCATGGATCCAGTCTGGATCACCGAACTACTCGAGACAGAGTCACAGCTGCAGGTGATTGTCATGACCGGCAAGAATCAAGCGCTGCGCAAAGCACTGGTGGGCGTGGCGCACGAATATTCCAACCGCCTGCGAATAATCGGCTTCACCGAAGATGTGGCCACGCTGATGATGGCCGCGGACCTGGCGATCACCAAGCCGGGCGGGCTGAGTACCTCGGAGTGTCTGGTTTGCGGCTTGCCCATGTTGCTGGTTAATCCCATCCCCGGTCAAGAGGAGCGTAATGCCGCTTTCCTGCTGCAGGAAGGCGTGGCGGTACGTGCTGACGATCCGCTGACATTGCAATTCCGTCTGCAAAAGCTGCTCTCGGATCCGGCACGTTTGGACTCAATGCGCCAGCGCGCGATTGCACTGAGCAAACCTGAAGCCGCCCACCAGGTGCTCGAGCGCATCGCATGAATGACCCATTGATGGCACTGTCACCTTTCATCAGCACCGTACTGTTTGTCGTCGTGCTTGGATTTTTTTTCGCGAAGCTGGAAATCGCGATTGAAGGTGATTCCGGTTGGGCGGCCAATCTACCGACCTGGCGCATCGAGCATCACTGGTTACTGGATCTGCTGTGGGGTGGACGTGCGATGACGGGATATCATGCCTGGGCATTCTCGCTCGTGGCACTTTTCTTTCATTTTCCGCTGATATTCGGTGGTGAGTACAGTTGGATTTTGGAGCAGCGCGTACTCGGCGCCATCATGCTGTTCTGGGTGATTGAAGATTTTTTATGGTTCGTGCTGAACCCCGCCTTTGGATTTCGGCGTTTCGCCAAGACCCATGCGGGGTGGCACAAGCACTGGCTTGCTGGAGCACCCGTGGAATACTGGATTTTTACGCCCCTGGGATTTGGCTTGCTCTGGCAATCGTATCAATGACCGGAATCAGTCAATCGATAAAAAATTCCGGCGCGAGTACGGCTTTGAGAAATATCTCGTTGCCCTCCTCTCGCTCGCGACTGGCGATCCACCAGGCATTGGATTTTTTGATCGTCCAGCTCTGTTCTTCACCCGTCAGCAACAGCGAGGCTAATTCACCTAGCCAGGGCTGATGCCCTATCACCATGACCGGGCGACGACTTGCAGGCCAACCCGCAACCTCTATGACCTCGCTAGCGCTGGCCTGCGGTCCGATGGCATCGACGATTTTGTATTTGCGACCCAGCGCATCTGCCGTTTGCTGTGTGCGCGTCGTGGGACTGCACAGAATCCGACACCCATCCGGCAAACTGCGATCGAGCCAGGTGCCCATGCGCGCGGCTTGCTTGCGACCATAGGCGCTGAGTTCACGCCCTTCATCGGGCTCACCGACTTCTGCTTGCGCATGCCGCCATAGAATGATGTCCATTATCGCCCCAAGGTCTGCATCAAAAATTCCTGTGCACTGAAACCTGTCTGATCAGATCGCGGGCGACGGCGATGATAGTTTCCGTCAGCATCAAGTTCCCACGAATTCAAATTGTCTTTCAGGTAGGGTTGCAAGCCCTCTTGCATCACACGTTTTTTCAGTGTCTTGTCGAGCACAGGAAAGGCGACTTCGATTCGTCGAAACAGATTTCGGTTCATCCAGTCTGCACTAGCGAGATACAAGTCATCTTCGCCATCATTATGGAAACAGAAAACCCGACTGTGTTCGAGAAATCTCCCGATAATTGACCGCACCCGAATATTTTCCGACAGACCTTCAACCCCCGGACGCAACACACAGGCGCCACGAATGATCAGATCAATTTTTACGCCCGCTCGTGAGGCGTCATAGAGCGCCTGAATGATCGAGCCATCCTGCAGTGCGTTCATCTTGGCAATGATACGCGCGCTACGGCCTTCACTGGCAATCTGCGTTTCACGCTGAATCGCCTTGATCAACTCCTTGTTCAGATCAAAAGGCGCAACCCACAAGTGACTCAGCCGTTTCGGCTTCGTCAGACTGGTAAGGTTAATAAAGATCTCGTTCACATCGCGCGCCATGGCCTGGTTGGCTGTCAGAAGGCCAAAATCAGTGTAAAACTTGGTGGTCGTTGGATGGTAATTGCCGGTACCCAGGTGAGCATACAGACGCAGCTTGCCTTCTTCACGACGAATCACCATCGCCATCTTGGCATGCGTCTTCAATCCGACCACACCATAGACAACTTGCGCACCTACTTTTTCCAGTTTGTCCGCCCAGTTTATGTTGGCTTCTTCATCAAATCGCGCCATGAGCTCGACAATCACAGTGACCTCTTTCCCATTACGGGCTGCCGTGATCAGCGCCTCCATCAGCTCGGAGTTCATGCCGGTGCGATAAATCATCTGCTTGATCGCGACCACATTGGGATCTTCAGCGGCGGTTCGAATAAACTCGATGACAGGCTGAAATGACTGAAACGGATGGTGGAGCAAAATGTCTTGATCGGCGATCAAAGCAAACAGATCTTGATCTTCCATCAGGGGCACGGACAGTGCTGCTGAAAACGGCGGAAAGCGCAGCGCTGGCCTGGAGGCGTAGTCGATCAGCTCATTGAGCCTGACCATGTTGACCGGCCCTTCGACGCGATACAGAAATTCCGGCGAAATGACGAACTGATCGAGCAGCAATTGCGCCAGGTGATCCGGACAATTTTCGGCAACCTCAAGACGCACGGCAAAGCCAAAATGCCGGGTCTGCAGCTCGCCCTTGAGTGCCTGACGTAGATTTTTGACTTCCTCTTCGTCCACCCACAGGTCACTGTCGCGGGTGACGCGAAATTGAGAAAATCCAATCACCTCGCGCCCCGGGAACATATCGGCGATATGCGCATGAATTACCGAGGACAACAAACAATAGGCGCTCTCGGTACTGCCGCCCGCGGTCGGTAAATTGATTACCCGAGGCAGCACACGCGGTGCCTTGATGATGGCAATGGAGGTGCCTCGTCCAAACGCATCCTTACCACCCAGTTCGACGATAAAATTGAGACTTTTATTAACAACCTGCGGAAAGGGATGCGCCGGATCCAGCACAATCGGCGTCAGCAAGGGACGCACTTCCTTCTCGAAAAAATCTTTGACCCAGTTTCTTTGGGCATCATCGCGATCAACATGCCGCAGCAAATGAATGCCCTCGCCTGCCATGGACGGAAGAATCTGCTCATTCAGCACCGCATACTGTCGTCTGACCAGTGCCTTGCACACCGTTGTGACTTCCGCCAAATTGGGCAGCGACACAGGCTGCGCGAGGCCATGGTCCTGACGATCACGGGCAATCAGACTGGCAATACGTACTTCGAAAAATTCATCCAGATTGCTGCTGACGATGCACAAATATTTCAACCGCTCCAAAAGCGGAATACTTGTATCCTCTGCCTGCGCCAGCACCCGGTGGTTGAATGCGAGCAAGGACAACTCCCGGTTCAGAAGGGTGCCCGCCGTTTTGTCGCCCATTAGTCCCTCGCCGTCCTGCGTGCCAGTGGCGGGCCTGGCTTTTCTGATGGCATTCATTTTTTAAGTGTAGGCAGGCCTTGTGACTATTTCATGACATCAATGTTTCATTATTGAAACCTTTCTGTCATACCGCTGACACAAACGACCCTTATAGTTCGCCCAGTTGTTATGTTCCCTTAAAAAGCGAGGAGTCTCCATGCAAAAGTTGCAATTTCTTAAAGGTGTCGCCGTAGCCGCTGCTGGTTTTGTGGTGGCTGCGTCTGCTCACGCGGCTGACCTGACCGGTGCCGGCGCTACCTTTCCTTACCCAATTTACTCCAAGTGGGCTGAAGCCTACAAATCAGCTACTGGCATCGGCCTGAACTACCAGTCCATCGGTTCCGGCGGCGGTATCAAGCAGATCAAGGCCAAGACGGTCGACTTCGGTGCTTCCGACAAACCGCTGGACCAAGCAGAACTTGAAAAAGAGGGCTTGATGCAATTCCCGGCCGTCATCGGCGGTGTGGTGCCGGTCATGAACCTTGATGGCGTGACACCCGGCCAGATGAAACTCACCGCTGACATCATTGCGGGCATTCATCTTGGCAAAATCACCAAGTGGAATGATGCGGCTATCGCGGCTCTGAATCCGGATCTGAAGCTACCCGCCCTGTCGATCACAGTGGTGCACCGCGCTGACGGCTCCGGCACCACCTTCTTGTGGACGGATTATCTGTCCAAGGCAAATGCAGAGTTCAAATCGGTGGTGGGCTCGGGTACTGCGGTCAAATGGCCCACCGGTGTCGGCGGCAAGGGCAATGAAGGTGTCGCAGCCAATGTACAGCGGGTCAAAGGTGCATTTGGTTATGTTGAATACGCTTACGCAAAAAAGAACAAAATCACCCATGCACAGTTGAAAAACCGCGATGGTGAATTCGTTCAGCCAGATGATGAAACCTTCAAAGCCGCTGCATCCAATGGTGACTGGGCCAACACACCCGGCATGGCGGTGATCCTGACCAACCAGCCTGGAAAGAACAGCTGGCCTGCGACAGGTGCCTCATTCATCATCATGCACAAGACACAGCCAGAAGCGCTGACTGGCCGCGCGGTCCTGAAATTCTTTGACTGGGCCTACAAGAACGGCGCTGCCATGGCTACCGAGCTGGACTATGTGCCAATGCCTCCAGCCACGGTCAAGCTGGTTCATGAAGCTTGGAAGGCACAGCTCAAGGATCCGAACGGTAAGGCAATCTGGTAATAACGTTTTACACATCTCCAAGTGTTTTAGCCCGCTCAGGCGGGCTTTTTTTTTACACTGAGCGAGCCTTTATCTATTCGATTTGCTGCTTTGCAATGCCAGATATATTCGCATGAGAAGATAAGCCGCGCTTACTCACCTGTACTCACTTCACCTTGTCAACGATCAAGCAAGATAGGTCGTTTGCCTCGACGATAGTGCTAAAAACTTGATCCTTCCGCTGACACAGCAGTACTTGAGATTTGCGAAGTTGCCAATCATCACCTGCGTGTTGCTCCCGCGGAAACTATCAAACGCACACGTCAGCCGCTTCCGAGATTTCATGACGAGTCGGAAGACTCAAGGTAATCAACCAGCATGCAAACAGCATTACAGCTGATCCTGCAAGCGCATAGAGCAGACCGCCCCATTGATATAAAACGCCCGACAACAACGTGCCAAAAAAACGACCAAGGGCATTCGCCGCGTAGTAAAACCCGACATCCTCAGCCGCTTTTTCCGAGCCTGCATAAGCCAGTATCAGATAGGAATGTACCGAGGAGTTGACAGCAAAGGCAAAGCCAAACAGGGCTAGTCCACCAACGACGAGCCATTGCAACGGCTCCAAAGCAGCCCATACGGTCATTGCCAGCGCTGCGGGAATCAAAGCCAATACAAAAGACCAGGCGCGTGCTGCGGGTACTTCAGTCGTCAGCCCATTATCACTGCGTCTTACAAGTCTGGGAGCGAGTGCCTGAACCAAACCATAGCCAATCGTCCATGCTGCCATGAATGTACCTACCATGGTGAAATTCCATCCTTGAGAATAGAGGAACACCGGCACACCTACTACAAACCAGACATCACGTGCACCAAACAAAAATACGCGCGCCCCAGCCAGCAAGTTAATCCCACGACTTTTACCGAACAGTTCGCGAAATGATTTGGAGGCCTTTGCCTTGCCAATCAAGCGGGGCAGTGACAGCAAGACAGCCACCAATACCATCGCAAGCAAACCCGCCATCAACCAAAGCGATGCGGAAAACCCCAGACTATCCAACAACAAACCACCAAGAAAAAATCCCACACCCTTCATTGCGTTTTTGCTGCCCGTGAACCACGCCACCCAACGAAACAACTGCCCCGAAGCGTTGCCTGCCGTAGCCTTGATTGCCGATTTGCTGGCGGTCTTGGTCAGATCTTTAGCAATCCCGCAAACACCCTGCGCCATCACCACCCAGGCGACCGACAGTGCTGCTGTCCAATCCGGCGATATTGCAGACAAGAGTAAAAATCCAAGAATTTGCGTCGAGAGACCAACGGCAAGCATGCGCGCAATGCCGAACCGGGTAGCGAGCCAGCCGCCAACCAGATTGGCAGCCACACCAGCGGCCTCATACAGCAGAAACAAGAATGCCAGTGTGAACGGGGAATATCCCAGACGGAAAAAATGCATCAGCACCAACATGCGCAGTGCCCCATCGGTCAGCGTAAAGCTCCAGTAGGCGGACGTGACGATCAGATAATTTCGCAAACCTGTGTTTGAGGAACCCATCATTCAGATTCCGATCTTTTGCATATGGCAGGCGAGGTCCACCATACGGCATGAATAACCCATCTCATTGTCGTACCACGCATAGACCTTGAGCATCGTACCGTCCGTCACCATGGTTGACAGTGCATCCACTATGGCACTGCGGGTATCGCGCGCGTAGTCGGCACTGACCAGTGGCCGAGTTTCATAACCAAGTATGCCGGCCAGAGAGCCACGAGCGGCCTGGGCAAAAAGATCGTTTATTTCCTCTGCGGTCGTGACCCGTTGCAGCTCAAACACGCAATCCGTCAGCGAAGCGTTCAGCACGGGCGCGCGCACAGCATGGCCATTGAGCTTGCCTTTGAGCTCAGGATAAATCAGCGCAATCGCAGTCGCGCTACCCGTCGTCGTTGGTTGCAGACTGAGCATCGCGCTGCGCGCACGACGCAGGTCTTTGTGGGGTGCGTCAGTGACCACATTGGTGTTGGTCGGGTCATGAATGGTCGTGATTTGACCGTGACGTATACCGATGGCTTCGTGCACAACTTTGACAACAGGTGCAAGACAGTTGGTCGTACATGAGGCGGCCGTCACAATTGGATGTACAGCTGGGTCGTACAGATCGTGATTGATGCCAAAAACCACATTCAGTACCGACTCAAACTTCACCGGCGCGGCGACGATGACGCGCTTGGCGCCTCGATCAAGGTGGCCTTGCAAGGCTTCAGGTGTAAGGAATTTGCCGGTGCAATCAAGAACCAATTCAACGCCCATCTCAGCCCAAGGAATATCAGCGGGTTTGGTATGCGCAGAAAAACCTATGCGCCGACCCTCTATGCGGATGGCATCCTCGCCCTCAACAGCGATCTCAGTACGCCAGCGCCCCTGAACGGAGTCAAACTCAAGCAGATGTGCGGTTGCCTGAATACCGCCTTTCATTTCATTGATATGCGCAATTTCAAGACGATTGGCTGCATACGGATCGTCTGACTGCCGGTCTGCTGCTCCCATTGCTGCGCGAAGTGCAAGGCGGCCAATCCGACCCATGCCATTAATACCTACTTTCAAGACGAACTCCCTTAATTGATTTGCAAGACACAAAAATGGACAACGCGGATGTTTTCATAAAACTATGTAAATACCCTGATTTGCGTTGTCTGAGCTAAATTAAATACAATACTTTGATAATTATCGAAATAATGAAATAATACACGCGTACGGTTGTTCAACCAATTTGATTCTTGTGTTTTGGGGGTGTCATTACCTCCCACTCTAAGTCCGGGGAAAACCGATGGAAACCAAACGATTCAACGTACTGTTTTTGTGCACCGGAAACTCTGCCCGCAGTGTTTTTGCCGAGTCCATTCTCAACAAGCTGGGCAGCGGCCGTTTCAAGGCCTATAGCGCGGGGAGCCAGCCACGCGGGGAAATTCACCCGATGACCTTGAGCTGCCTAGAGAAATCCCACTTCCCGACAGAGAATCTGCGCAGCAAAAGCTGGGATGAATTCG
>JAJTGC010000120.1 GCA_021298975.1 Oxalobacteraceae bacterium | reverse complement strand
GGATGTTGTTCCGCCGAAGACAATCACAATTTCTTTCTTTGTTTCATTCACAAGCAAGCTTGCAGTCAGCCCACTTTTTGGATCAACAAGGGTTCCGCTGTGGCGTTCGTCTGCCAATTCATCAAGACCAAGTAATTGTGCACCTAAAGTAGCGAGATCGGAGTTTGTTGTATAGCCTTTAGGCAGGCTTTGTTTATCTCGGGTGTAGGGGAAATTGGCAAGCTGCGCATCGCGTAGCATTGCTTTCAGTTCCGTCCTATTTCCCTCTTTTGCCAGAATTGTCCCACTTACATAATTGACGGAAGCTGGCTTAGCCAGCGGCTTCATGTTTCGTATATCCGTCCCACTTTTTTGGGATAGTTGCGTTGATTTTTCGTTGACTAAACCCAAGTTCGTCATTGAGGGATTTGGCCCAGTTTTTTGTCGTAGTGATTTATTTGATTCTTTCGCTTGACTGGTTTTGCCTGGCTTGTCGGAATTTTCATCGTGCAGTGAAGCAGGATTAAAAAAATGTTTAATTTGATTTGATATTGGCATAAGGTCTCTTGAAATAATTTGTTCGGCTTGCGATATTCAGTATTCCCCTAATTCCTATGCGTGCAAATCGAACGTTGCCGATGTGGGTTTGTATGACAGTTTCTCGATATCGTCAGATAAATGATCCTTGACCAGATCGACAAGGGCTGTCAGTTCATCCAGTGTGGCCAGAAATTCGGTTGGTGCTGATGTCAAATTCAAGGACTGAATCAGAAAAAACTGTGATCGGTGTGCATCAGCGCACAGGCATGCGCCGCTCAGCGCCTGACGATCTGCGTTCAATAGCATGGCATCAAGCGCCAGATTGGCCAGATCCTCGGGATTATCCGGAAAAGGGATCACCGGGATAATCACGAAAATGCAATCTTGATCCGATGAAAGTTCAATCACCATGCCCAATGACTGGTCGTCATTAACAAGGGTGACCATGCCTTCAGAGGCATCGAGAGTGAGGTCTAATTTTTCTGAAAGACCGGCAATCAAGGTTTTGAAATACTGTGCTGGATCTGGATGGCTCATCGGGCTGATTTTCCATTGTGAAACGAATTTGGAAAGTGAGTGTCGTGAGCGTTTTGATCGTTCATCGAACGAAAGATATTTTTTTAAAAATAGGAAAGACCTTGCGATTCATCAAACTACTTGAGGCGCCTCAGGCCCGTACTGGGATTTGGGGCATAGGTGCGTGCCAAGAACTGGCAAGAAATTGTGCTTGAGCTTGACTTTGGTTGGGGTGATCCGGGAGCAGTGCGGCCCGAAAGCGCTAATGAAGTAGCGCTGCAAGCTTTTGTGGCTCAAAAAATAGCTCGACCTTTTTGATTCTCCAAGCCGCAGCGCCGGATCGCTGCACGGGCTGGCCACACACTGCGGAAGTATTCAGCGTTATCAATAAAAAATGCACCGGGTCAATTGCTGAGCCAGTGCATTATTTTCGGGTTAAAAAACACTAGCCCGCTTTTTTAGCAGCCTGCAATAAACACTTGGAAAGTTTGTCGAAATGGAGCAGGGCCGCTTGAGTGGGCTCGAGTTGCTTGCGCCGCGCATCTTCGGTTTCAGCAAGCAGTATCCAGCCTTTGGCACGCATGGATTTCAGGCGGCCGTGCAGCATGGCGGGAGATCCCAACTCTCGTTTGCCCATCAAATCCTTCACTGACAGGCGTTCTTTGTTTTGCGATGCAAAAGCAATCAGGGTCAAGATGCGCTCTTCCAGAGGCTCCAGTGGTGGCAGTGTCGGTAAATCACGAAGTGCTTCTGCGAGTTGCAGGAAACGCAGGTAGATGTCTGCCTTGCGGGGTCGTTTGCTCACGAGCGGAGATTCCTTTTAAGTTGCTTTTTTATTAGGGAAGTCAATAATTGGACCAGACGAAGTGTGCATCAAATCCAAAGATGCTTCAATGCTCTTTGTTGAAGCCATGCGTCAAAAAATTAGTATTTTGAACATGCATTCGACTCATGTTCAGCTTAAAAAGCCGTGACTGGGTGCTGATAGCGTGCGGGCGAAGTCAGTAGATGCTAAAAAAATAATATTCAGACCAGCATTTGTATCTGATGCTTGTGTCAATCGGGACGGGTTTATTCAGGCGCATCAGGGGTTATTGACGATAATTTTTTTGTGGCCTTGGTCGACAGCGCCCAATGAGGCGGTTTTTTAAGCGCTTTGGTCATCGCTCACCCGAGATATCCGTCACCGTGGTTCGCATCGAACTGATCGCCTGATGCTCTCAACACGCGGTCAAGGCGGGCGTTGCGCTCCAGACAAATCGCGTGATTCACCTGCGCTTTGCTCAGACCCATCATTTGCAAGACCGATGATGAAAGCTGCAAGCCTGCCTCCAATGTCTCTGGCATGACCTGGCTCGCGCCTGCTTCCCTTAATGCACAAGCATGGTCTTCATCATGTGCGCGAGCCAGCAGTGGAATGTCCGCAAACTCGCGTCGAATAGCACGGGTGGCATGCAGCGTCGCATCGGCATGATCCATCGTCAGCACGATGGCAGCGGATCTGCTGGCATGGACGCGATGCAGCAGCTCAGGTCGGCTGACATCACCGAAATACACGGGCTCACCCAGCGGATGTTGGCGTGTCGACCGGTGCATATCAATATCGATGGCGACATAGCGCACGCCCTGTGCAGTTAAAATTTCAGCCAGCAGCTGACCCATGCGCCCGAAACCGACAATAATGACGTGTCCCTCCAGAGCGCCAGTCTCGGCTTTGTCCAGCGCAGCCGGCGCACCGTGGTGCGACTTCTCCCATGCATCAGCAAGCACCTGACCCAAGCGCGCCATGGCAGGCGTTGCAAACATTGACAATCCGACCACCAGCAACACAAACTGTGACAAGTCGTGCGTGAAAAGCCCGCTGGCGAGTGCGTAACCCGTCACAATGAAAGCAAACTCGCCTCCCTGACCCATCAGCATGCCGCCCTCAAACGCCCGACCCATGGGCAGTCCACCCGCGCGCAATATCAATGTCATGACGGCTGCCTTGAGGGTAAAAAGACCCGCGACGGAAAGGGCCAGCCAGACTGGGGATGACAGCGCGATACGAACATCCGTCTGCATACCCACCGACATGAAAAACAAACCCAGCAACAGGCTTTTGAAAGGCTCGACGGTCACTTCCACTTCGTGACGAAATTCCGTTTCAGCCAGTAACAAGCCGGCGAGAAACGCGCCCAGCGCCATGGATAGGCCCGTATAGGCGGTAAGTCCTGCTATTCCCAGTGTGCACAGCAGAATCAGCGCGACAAAAGTGGCGGGTTGGTGTCGGTGGCGGGATTGATTTCCCAAGACTTTGAACAAAGGCCGAATCACTCGCCGACCCAGAAAATAGATGAGCAAGATCATGCCTGCGGACTTCAGTGCCACGGTGATCAGCATGCGCCACAGATGGTCGGTGTTGCTCTGAACGAGTCCACTCGTGAGCACCAGAATGGGTACAACCGCCAAGTCTTGCAGCATCAGCACAGAAAAATTTGCCTGACCCATCGGCGTATCGAGCCGGTGCCGGTCTGCCATCAATTGCATTACCACCGCCGTGGAAGACAGCGCCAGCATCAGACCCAGCACGATCGCAGTTGGCAGGTCGTTGTGCAGGATCATGGCCGCTGCACCAATCAGCAATGCAGACAACAGCACCTGAGCCGTACCCGCACCAAATACCCAGCGCCGCAGCATCCATAAACGCTCTGCCGATAGATCCAGTCCTATCGTGAACATCAGGAACAGCACACCCAGTTCACCCAGCGCCACCATACCCTCGACGCGAATGAAGGTAAGGTTCTCAAGCCAAGGCAGTTGTCCCACCCACAGCCACAGCCCGAACGGTCCCAGCAAAACACCCACCGCCAGAAACCCCAGAATTTGATTGATGCGCAAGCGCTGGAGCAGCGGAATCAGAATACCCGCCAGCGCAAGAAAAATCAGCGTCTCGCGAAGGTAAGGCAATCCGGAAAATTGTTCCGGCATCGGTGGGATGTCCCTGGG
>JAJTGC010000042.1 GCA_021298975.1 Oxalobacteraceae bacterium | reverse complement strand
GCCGGCTTGCCCAATCCGATGTCGGACACCGGTTTCGATGAGACACCGGATGTCACGTCATCGTTACTCAAGGATTTCGCTGACAGTGGTTTTGTAAACATTGCCGGCGGCTGCTGTGGGACGACGCCCGAGCATATTCAGGCGATTGCCGAGACCGTAAAAACGATCGCGCCACGCAGGATACCGACGCATCTGCATCAGATGCGGCTGTCAGGTCTTGAGCCCTATGTGATCGATGAGGACTCGTTGTTCGTCAATGTAGGCGAGCGCACCAATGTCACCGGTTCCAAAGCGTTTGCGCGCATGATTCTCAATGAGCAGTATGAGGAGGCACTCGCCGTTGCTCGTCAGCAGGTAGAAAACGGTGCGCAAATCATTGACGTGAATATGGATGAGGCCATGCTGGATTCGGTCGCGGCGATGTCGCGTTTTCTGAATCTGATCGCATCGGAGCCAGATATTGCGCGCGTGCCCATCATGATTGATTCATCAAAATGGTCAGTGATCGAGGCCGGCCTCAAGTGCGTGCAGGGCAAGGCCATCGTAAATTCCATTTCGATGAAAGAGGGCGAGGAAGAGTTTCTGCGTCAGGCAACGCTGTGCCGCCGTTATGGCGCAGCAGTAATCGTGATGGCATTTGACGAAAAAGGACAAGCCGATACGTTTGCGCGCAAGACTGAAATCTGCGAACGCGCTTATCGTCTGCTCGTCGACAACATTGATTTCCCGCCCGAGGACATCATTTTTGATCCGAATATTTTCGCTATTGCGACCGGCATTGAGGAGCATAACAATTACGCGGTTGATTTCATCGAAGCCACACGTTGGATACGCGAGAACCTGCCGCACGCCAAAGTCAGCGGTGGTGTTTCGAATGTAAGCTTTTCTTTCCGCGGTAATGATCCGGCGCGTGAAGCCATTCATACCGTCTTTTTGTATCACGCGATTCGCGCTGGTATGACGATGGGTATCGTCAATGCCGGCATGATGGGCGTGTATGACGAGCTTGCGCCCGAGCTGCGCGAATGCTCGGAAGACGTCGTGCTCAATCGGCGTCCGGATGCGACTGAGCGCATGATTGAGCTGGCCGCGACTCTGAAGGCTGATGGCAAAAAAGAAGAGCAGACCTTGGTCTGGCGTGACGCGTCCGTCGAAAAGAGGCTCTCGCACGCGCTCATTCACGGCATTACTCAGTGGATTGTCGATGATACTGAAGAGGCGCGTGCGCAAGTCGCCAGTAGCGGTGGCCGCCCGATTCATGTGATCGAAGGCCCACTGATGGATGGCATGAATATCGTGGGCGATTTGTTCGGACAGGGCAAAATGTTTTTGCCCCAGGTCGTCAAATCCGCCCGCGTCATGAAGCAGGCGGTCGCGCATCTGATACCGTTCATTGAAGAAGAAAAGCTCGCAGAAGAAGAGCGTACGGGTGTTGCGGCCAAGGCCAAGGGCAAGATTGTTATCGCGACGGTGAAGGGCGATGTGCATGACATTGGCAAGAACATCGTTTCGGTGGTCTTGCAATGCAATAACTTTGAAGTCGTGAACATGGGCGTGATGGTGCCCTGCTCGGAGATTCTGGCCAAGGCCAAGTCGGAGAATGCCGACATCATTGGCCTGTCCGGATTGATCACGCCCTCGCTGGAAGAAATGGCGCATGTGGCGAAAGAAATGCAGCGCGACCCGCATTTCCGCATGCTGAAGATTCCACTGCTGATCGGTGGTGCGACCACCAGCCGTGCACATACGGCAGTCAAGATTGCGCCGAATTACGAGGGTCCGGTCGTGTATGTGCCGGACGCCTCGCGCTCCGTATCAGTGGCGCAGTCGCTGCTCTCGCCGGAGTCGCGCGATCAATATCTGGACGACATTGCAACCGACTACGAGCGTATCCGCGTGCAGCATGCGGGCAAGAAGGCCTTGCCCATCCTGAGCTTGCAAGCTGCGCGCAAAAACAAAATGCACGTCTCGTTTGAAGGCGCGCATGCGCCACGCAAGCCGCGCTTCGTGGGCAGACGCCACTTCCGCAATGTCGATCTGGCCACGCTGGCCAATTACATCGATTGGGGCCCCTTTTTCCAGACATGGGATTTGGCCGGACCCTTTCCGGCGATCCTCACGGATCCGGTCGTCGGTGAGTCGGCGAGCAATGTCTATCGTGAGGCGCAGGCGTTGCTGAAGAAAATCATCGATGGTCGCTGGCTGACTGCCAACGGCGTGATGGCGATTTTGCCGGCCAACAGCGTCAACGACGACGACATCGAGGTTTACACCGACGAGACACGTACTGAAGTTGCTTTTACCTACTACGGATTGCGCCAGCAAACAGAAAAGCCGGTGATTGACGGTGTGCCCCGCCCTAACCAATGCCTCGCTGATTTTGTGGCACCCAAAGCTTCGGGTCTGACGGATTACATAGGTTTGTTTGCCGTGACCTCGGGTATTGGCATTGAAAAGCATGAGAAGCGTTTCGAAGACGCCAATGATGACTATTCATCCATCATGCTCAAGGCATTGGCTGATCGCTTTGCCGAAGCCTTTGCAGAGTATCTGCATGAGCGGGTGCGCAAGGAACTGTGGGCGTATGCCAGCGATGAGCATCTCGATACGGGGTCGCTGATTGCCGAAGCTTATCAGGGTATACGGCCAGCGCCCGGTTATCCCGCGTGCCCCGAACACACCGTCAAGGCAGATATGTTCCGCATTCTCGAAGCGGAAGACATTGGCATGAGTCTGACGGAATCCTTTGCCATGTTCCCCGGTGCGTCGGTCTCGGGGTTTTATTTCGCGCACCCGGAATCCAAGTACTTCACTGTTGGAAAAATCGGCGAAGATCAGTTGCGCGATATGGCCCAAAGGCGTGGCGTGCCGGTCGAGCAGATGGAGAAGTGGCTGGCACCGAATCTGTGAGCTTGTGCGGGTAAGCGCGGCTGTGTCAGAGCGGGGCAGGCTGAAATTTGCGGCGCTTCCCGGAACGAACTCAGCGACGGGTTGTTGCGCGCTTCAAACTGACATGGCGTGAGCCCTTGCGCCTCAGATCAGAGGCGAGCCATCCACAAAAACTTTCAGTTCATTGGCTTCAAATGCCTGCCAGGTTTCATTGGTGGTCAAAGGCTCGGTCACGATGAGTGCGACGCGATCATTTGGTGTTGTTACCTCGGAAAAATCTACCGACAGATCTTGATCGGATAATCTAGCCTGTGTAAATGGGTACTGCCGAACCAGATAGTGCAAGCGCGTCGAGCAGTGTGCAAACAGTGCAGAGCCATCCGAGAGCATCATATTGAATACCCCATGGGCAGCGATCTCCCTCGTCAGCTCGCCCAGCGCAATTCGCAGCAACGACATCGTCGGCAAGCTGTCGCCGAAGCGCTGATGCAGCGATTGCAGCAGATAACAAAACGCCAGTTCGCTATCGGTAGTGCCGACCGGCCGGAAAGCGCCCGTGAGCGTTGGCGAGAAATTTTTCAGGTCGCCGTTATGGGCAAATACCCAGTAACGACCCCAGAGCTCGCGAATGAATGGGTGGCAATTCTCCAGAGCGACATGGCCCTGGGTCGCTTTGCGGATATGCGAGATGACGTTTTTTGATTTGATCGGATAGCGCTTGATCAACTCGGCGACGGGCGATGCGATGGCCGACTCATGATCGACGAACAGTCGAACGCCGGCACCCTCGAAGAAGGCAATACCCCAACCATCTTTGTGTTCATCGGTTTGGCCACCGCGTGTCGCAAATCCGGTAAAGCTGAACACAATATCGGTTGGCACATTGCAATTCATGCCCAGCAGCTGACACATGGGAGTCACGAGAAGAAGTAGATAGTGAAACCAACGGTATCACGAATCCACAAGGGTGCTTGCAAGGCCAGGTTTGGGTGGCAGTTCGGTATGGCATCGCCACAAGGCATGACCCGACGCTGCATATTTCGCCTCAAAGGGTGTGAGCGCATCCGTAGGTGTGCTGCGGTGTGCTTCGGAATGCACCGCGCCGGCACTCAGTTGCTGTAGCGACGAGGCGAACTCATCAATGTAAATTTTCCAGTTACTGCGGCATTCAATACGACCGCCCAGAGCCACGATCACAGGGAAAATTGCATGGCCATGCCAACGCCGTCCCAATTGGGATTTCTTGGGCCAGGGATTGGGATACAAGAGGTAATGCTGTTGCGGGTAGATGCTCTCTGAAAGCATCAGTCGCCAGTAGTCAATCAGGTCGGCGCGCACGGTAATGAAATTTTTCGGCAGATCTCCGGCCCACCGGATATTGCGACCGAGGCGCTCAGCCGACTGATCCACGCCAATGACAAAACTGCCGGGGAAGGCCTGTGCGAGCTTGCGGGTGGACAGACCTACGCCGCAACCGGCATCCAGTATCAGTGGTGCGCCGCCATGCGCTTTCCAGGCAGCGATGCTGGCGGTGAATGCTTCAAGATTGACTGCGGAAACAGGCTTACGGAAAATCGTTGCGGCGTGTTTTGCGACGACCGCTGGCAGTTGCTCATGCACGCTGGCTTGATTGCTTTGAACCGGTCGGGAATGGGCGTGCATGCGGCAAGAGGATACCGCCCGATCTGCAGCGAGTCAGGCTGGTACGAAGGATGCGCTTAGTGAAGCACAACCGGCTGTGCCATCAGCGAGCCATAGCCGCCAAGGAATTCGTCGATCTCCTCGACGCTGGGCTCACTGGCGATCAGCTGGCGCACATGTTGACGAAAGGCTTCGGCCAGTGGTCCCGCGATAAAGGTTTCGCGCCGCGCTGGCTTGTCCAGTATTTCGTAGCCGCCGAACCGCATCGTCTCCATACCGGCTTCTGCGACGAATTCAACGACGCTGTAATGTTCGCTGTTGTAGATCAGGTTCATGTGGGCTCCTTGATTTGATACGCCGAAGATCAATTTTCCTGTCCTTCCAGATGACGCTGCGAGGCGATTTTTCAATAGCGGTATGTCGCAAATCTCATACCCGCTGCCGGCCATGATGGACAGCATCAATGGCTGCAGTCGATTTCGGGGCCGATCAGCAGCCACTCCCGGTACTGTGCTTCTTGCAAAAATTCACGAATGGCTGGCAGGTGCGATGCGTCGGCAATCCCAAGAAAAATTTGCTGCGGTCCCGACCGCAGCATGCGATTGAGCATCACCCGTACCGTCAGATTGCCATGGCAGCAGGGGCAGCCCGGCGCAATCCGCTGTAGTTGCAGCGGACTGGTGGCGGCCAGCGCCTCCAGCACACCGGCGCCATCGGGCAGGCCTTCGATGATCGCACTGGCCCCGGTAGGCGGGGCAGCGGACGCAATCGCCTTTTCCCTGTCACCTGGGGTGCCGCCGTAGACCAGCGTCATTAATGTCATTCGCTGGCTTTTTTTGGGCCCTTGCTTGACTCGACGCCGAGTTGCTTGAGCTTGCGGTACAGGTGCGTGCGTTCGAGGCCTGTGCGTTCGGCGACGCGGGTCATGCTGCCGCCCTCGCGCACCAGATGGTGCTCGAAATAAGCACGTTCGAAAGCATCGCGTGCTTCTCGCAGGGGCAATTCAAAAGATACCCGGAAATCATTGTCCGGCGAGCCAAATGCGCTAACTTGCAAGGCCCCATTGAAATTTTTTCCATTGCCATTGAGCGCATGCGTGACGGGCGCGAGTTCCGTTTTTTCCTGCAGTCCCATACCGCGCATGCTGTGTGAAATGAGACTGCCGCGCGCATGATCAGAGCCGCGGGACAGACCTTGCTGTACGGTTTTGAGAAGTTTTTGCAAGGAGATGGGTTTTTCCAGGAAATTCATTGCGCCGATGCGCGTGGCCTCGACGGCCGTATCGATCGTGGCGTGCCCGGACATCATGATCACGGGCATGGTCAGCAAGCCATCGCGTTGCCACTCCTTCAGCAGGGTGACGCCATCGGTGTCCGGCATCCAGATATCGAGCAGCACCAGATCGGGCGCGCCCGAGAGGCGGATTTCGCGCGCGTGATTCGCATCTTCGGCCGTCGTGACCACATGTCCTTCGTCGCCCAGGATTTCGGAGAGGAGTTCCCGGATGCCCATTTCATCGTCAACTACCAGAATATTTGCCATCTGCTTGCCTTTTCATATCGCTGCAAGGGATTCGCCGCACAGAAATTGTATTTTTTGCAATTAATAATGTCAAACAGTTAAAAATTTGGCCCAGCAAGCTTACGCAGCAAGATCAGTACTTTGGCGCCCGGTCCGTCTTTTCGGTTTTGCAGCTCAATCGTTCCTCCGTGCTCCTCGATAATTTTCTTAACCACCGGCAGCCCGAGCCCGGTGCCACGACGTTTCGACGTGGCATAGGGCTCGAACGCGCGCGCCAACATGCGCTGATCAAAACCCGAGCCGTTGTCCGCTACAGTGATGCGAACGGCGGTACGGTTGTTACCTTCGGCTTCAGCGTAATGCACGGCCTCTGTGGTGATATCGATGCGTACACTGCGCGGGCTTTTATCGCTTTCGGATGTCGCGTCTTGTGCGTTTTGCAGTAGGTTGTGTACCACTTGTCGCAATTGCGTTGCATCCCCGAGGATGCGCGGCAGATCGTCCGACAGGTGGGCTTGTATGGAGCGAAGGTCCTTGCTATCGGGATACAGTTCAAGAATTTCTTCAATCAGCGCATTGAGGTTCAGCGGCTGTAACTGGGGTGGCGGTGTCTTCGCATAGTCGCGAAAATTGTCCACCATTTGTTGCATGGCCAACACCTGATTGACGATCGTATTAGTACCCCGTTCAAGCAATGCGCTGTCGGTGATATCCAGTTTGGGCTGCAACTTCATCATCAAGCGCTCGGCGGACAACTGTATGGGTGTCAGCGGATTCTTGATTTCGTGGGCGAGTCGACGCGCCACTTCTGCCCATGCGATGGAGCGCTGCCCTGAAATCAGATCGGAGATATCGTCGAACACCACCACATACCCTGAACCCGAGCCGACCGGCAGCCGACCACCGCGCGCCAGCAGCGTGATATCACCGTCGCCCTCTTCGCCCATCACGCGGCGAGGTATTTCGATCTGCTGTTGCCAGTACTGAGCCGCCGGTTCGACATTCTCGCCTGCAGCCTGAGCATTTTGATTGGAAAACGCATCAATAACGGGTTGGCTGAAGGCGGCGACGCTGTCGATTGACGCGAACACGAGTCCTTGAAATGGCGTCAGATCCTGATGCAAAATTCGGCTGGCCGACGCATTGAAAGTCACGAGTCTGAGCTGCTCATCGAGCACCATCACGCCGGCCGACATATTGGCCAGCACGGATTCAAGGTAGGCCTTCGCGTCTTCCAGTGCCTGCCGGTTACGTTCAACGGCGGCGCGCGCGTCTGCCAACTGCATCGTCATCGTATTGAAAGATTGCGTGAGTGTGCCCAGTTCGTCGGAGGTCGCCACAATCGGACGCGGCGACAGGTTGCCCTCCGCCACAGCCTTCGTGCCCTCGGCCAGCAGCAGCAGTGGTGCGGCAAGATCGGTCGCAAGAAGGAAAGCACTGACCATGGCGGCAAATACAGCGAGCAGCAAAACCAGCGTGAGCGTAATCAGATAAAAGCGGCGAAGCCCGTCTCTGGCGAGCGCACGTTCCTGGTAACCGCTATAGGCGTTGCGAAGCGCTTCCGCGTTCGCTGCCAATTGTTCCGGTACGGGTTGCAGCACTTGCAGGTAGCGCATCCCGCGCCCCAGTGACATCAGCGACCCGTCGCCCAGAATGGCCACGACCACGCGCAACCGGAAATCACCCGCCGTCGTTGGCCCAGTACCAGACTCACCCTCGATGATGCCGAAGCCATCGAAGGTTTTTGCGCGCGTGATCATGGCCTGTGTTGGCAGCTCTGGCGCCAGACGCGTGAGCTTGCCGCCCGCTGTGGCGATCAGACGACCATTTTCCGAGACCACCAGAACATCCTGTAACTGCTCACGCTCGGCAATTTTTGCCAGCTGCGCGATCAGCGTGGCATCCGACATGTCAGTCACCTCGGAAGCCATCCGACGCGAGCGAGCCCGCAGGTCGGCAAGCGACGCTTCCAGCGCACCACGACCGAGTTTTACACCCGACTCCAGCGCCGATTCCACTTCGAGGTTGAACCAGGATTCGATGGAGCGAGAGACGAATTGCACCGACACCATGTAGATGATGATGCCCGGGACAATACCCATGACCGTGAAGAGCAGCACCAGCCGGGTCATCAGCTTTGATCCGAAGCGGCCACGACGATAGCGGCTGTAGAGTCGTGCCAGCAGGAAGGACACCAGCAGGAACAGGGATGCACCTACCGCAAGATTCGCACCGAAAATCCAGGAGTAATAGTCTTCAAACAGCCGGGCATTCTCGCTGGAGGCCGCCAGCAGGAATAGCAGCACGCCCACTGTCAGCGCCGCGGCGAACAGCAGGTAGCGAAGTGCGCGTTTCACTTGCCTTCAGCCTTGTAGTTGAAGTTCGACCAGCCCGATGACAGGCGCCATTCGTTATTGCTCATCGCACTGACCTGAATCGGCTTGGGGAGTTGTGCGATGTCAAGGCCGAGCTGAACCGCCACCGTGTAGACCGCATCGCGTGCCAGTGCATTGCTGTCACCGATCACCCATCGACCGGGTCGGCGCAGCAAAGCCAGCATCTCATCCAGACGCGAGAAATTTCGATGCAGATTGCCGTCAATGGAGACGCGGTAGCGCTCCGTCAGCAAATTGTAGGAAAGTCTGAAGGTACGGGTTGATTTGATGGCCACTTCATCAAACCAGTACCAGCGCGGTCGTGATACCTGAACCTGCAAGGTGAAATAGAGGGGTACACCGCGCATCAGCGCTTCTTCGAGTGTGCGTGAAAGCTCAACCGAAAAGCTTGATGCCAGACGATAGCCTTCGTCGCTCGCCTCGATGTTGGCCTCAACAAGCTCAATACCTTCGGCCGCCAGCGCTGTCGGTGGAGACAACAAAACCAGCAAGGCCAGCAAAAAGCTTGTGAAGAGTCGATGAATCACGCAGGTAGGCGGAGCAATGCTCCACGGAAAATTTGTTGAGATGGTATCAAACTGAGGGCTTTTGGAGTAGCGCGTAAAACAGCCCGTCATGATCCTGATCGGGCATGGCAACCGGCAGCAGCTGCCCGGGCGCATCGAGCGCAATCGCCCGGTGGCGCTCAATCAGACGTTTTGCCTGATCTTCGGATTCTTCAGGCCAGATCGAACAGGTCACCAGCAGCAGTTTTCCGCCCGGCTGCAGCATCTCCCACAGATTGTCGAGAATCGCTGCCGATTGTGCTGCCAGGTGGCGGGCATCCTCAGGCCGGCGCAACCAGCGAATATCAGGATGGCGCCGCACAATGCCCGACGCCGTGCAGGGCACATCGGCAAGAATGCGGTCAAAAAGGCGGCCATCCCATCCCTCGCGTCGACTGGCATCGGCGCATAACAAGCGCGCCGACAAGCCGAGTCGCTCCAGATTCTGCCCCACACGCTCAAGTCGTTCCGGATCCTGATCGATGGCGGTCAGATCGATATCGGCCAGCTCGAGTAGATGTCCGGTCTTGCCACCGGGGGCCGCACAGGCGTCCAGCACGCGCATGCCGGCCTGCACATCCAGCAAAGGCGCAGCCAATTGCGCGCCCGCGTCCTGCACGGATACCAAGCCCTGCATGAACCCCGGTATCTCGGTCACCGGCATCGCTCGTTTGAGTCGTACAGCCGACGGGCCAATCGCTTCGGCCGCCAACCCATGCTGCGCGAGCAGGGCCAGATAGGCCGCTACGCTGCTCTTGCGCACATTCACGCGCAAACTCATGGGCCCTTGCAGATTGCCTGCCGCGAGCAGCGACTGCCATTGCGCCGGCCATACGTCGCGTGCCTTGTTGATCCACCAGCGCGGATAATTCCATTGGGCCGTTTCGTCGCCTTGCAGTTGCTGCAGCAAGTCCTGTCGTTCACGCGTATAGCGACGCAACACGGCATTCACCAGACCTTTGGCCTTGGCCAGTTCACGATCTGCACCGCAGGCTGTCACTGTCTGATCGACTAAAGTGTGTTCGCTGTAAGCCGGTTCGGTTTCAGACAGCAGTGCCAGCGCACTGCACAGCAGACTGTGCAGCCGCGCCTGCTGAACAGGTTTGTCCGTCAGCAGCGCAAGCAATGCCCGGCCTCGTCCCCAGTGGCGCAGGCTGCGGTAGCTGAGATCCTGTATTGCGCCACGGGCTGCCCCGCTGGCGCGCATGGTTTCAAAGCTCGACGCCAGCGCGCGCGGCAGCGCATTTCCTGCCTCGACCTGCGCCAGTGCGTGTGCTGCACCCGTCAGTGCAAACGCCAGTGATTCCGGGGGTAATTTCAAAACGATGCTCTAGGTAGTTCATGCCTGTTTTGCATGAAAGGTGTTTGAAACGTGTTGCCGATCATGGCTGATCTGGTTGCTGCCGGTGTAGCTGCTGACATCACACGCCCCACATCACGAATTGCTTGTCACGCTGAGCTGCACGTAACATTTCCAGCAGGGGAAAAGCGCGCGCACCGAAGCTCACGCTCGACCCTGCTATCTGATCGCCGAATTCGTCATCCGCGTTATCGGATGCGGCGCTGCGGAGGCTTGTATCTGGCGATTGTTTGCTCTCCGCAATCGCCGACTCGATACGTGCAATGGCCTCGGTAACTTCTTCTGCAGAAATCACGCCACGTTGTACGTCTTTGCCCAACAGGTCAAGAAGTGGTTTGGCATGCATTTCATACATCAGCACGTCGGCAGCCGATTTGGAGGTAAAAGTAATTAACATGATGGCGGCATCTTTCGTCAGGTAAAGCGTACAGCGGATAGCGGCGCTGAAAAATTATCGTTTCATGGCAACCCATCAGTGCTCAACACCGAAAGGGTACGGTTAACAAGGGGTTTGAAGACCGTTTCACGGCTACAAAAGTTTCTGGTTTGGTTTGCGTCGTGTTCTATTTGCTTGAGGTTCGTCATGCCATCGTCACCCATTACGCGCTCGTGGGCTTTTCTGCAAACGGCGCAGTACGTGATCGGGTGCTCACGAAAGAAATCAGTGCGCCCAGCTGGAGTACCAGATAGAACGCCCATGCCAGTCGGATGGCCGATGACTGAGACCAGCCGTAAGAAATAAAGACATCAATCAGTAATCCCATACCCCATTGCAAAGCAAAAGCGCCAATGAAGAGCATCAGATTGAATGCACTGTTGGCGCGCCCTGCCTGCGATGAAGGAAAAGACAAGCTGACATGCGTTTGTGCCAGCGTCGTCACCGTCACCACCAGCGCGAAAAACAACCAGAACACCCATGCCCATGGATAGGGAAACAGGAGCATCGCCGCTTGGATCATCATCGACAGAGTCAAGCCGTAGGTCACGACCCTGAGCGCGGGTATGCCCGGTCGTTCGCCATAGGATACGTAACGTGGTGCCCACCACGACAGCCCCACATAAGAAAACATCAGGAACAGATTGAAAAGAAACAGCACGCGCGATGCCTCATCCACCGATAGCCCCAGTACATTGACCATCCACGGCCCGGCCCAGAGGGTCTGTATCGCCATAAACCCGCCTTGGTAAACGCCACTCAGCAAGGCCATGCGACGAAAATAAGGATCAGAAAAGATTGCCGGGTATCCGCCGGGCGCTGCGGGTGGGGTGAGCATCCTCGATTGCTGCTGCAGCATCTCCTTTTCCACGGGTCTGAGACGCAAGAAAAGCAGGGCCGCCGCCAGAATGATCATTGCCGCCATCGCCCAGAACACGCCGCGCCAGCCAATCACAGGCAAGAGCATGGCCACAGGTACGGTCGTCGCCAGCGCGCCGCAGGTGCCGAAGACCAGCATCCAGCTGGCCAGCTGACTCTGTCGCTCCGGGGGATACCAGACACGGTAGGCTTTGAGCGGCGCCATCAGACACGCCGAGACACCGATGCCGATCAGCGCACGTCCCAGCCACAAGCCCGCCAGCGTGTCGCTCGAGGCAAAGATGGCAGCGCCCAGCGCCGCAAACGCAAGCAGCGCCGCCTCAGTGCGACGCGGACCGTACTTGTCCAGCCACACGCCGAGCGGCAATTGCAGGCAGGCGAAACCGACAAAATACGCCGATGACAACAGACCCAGATCGGCGTTCGACAGCGCCAGGTCCGCCATCAGCGCGGGGGCAATCACGGCATTGATTGCACGAAAGGCATACGACAGAAAATACGCAGCGGCGAACACCATCACCACGCGCATCCCCAGCCTGCCCTGCAGATAGTGGGGGGCGTCGCTCATCTCAGTTGAACGTAAGGGAGCTCAGAAAGGTATCTGCAGTTTCTGCGCCGAGCTTTTCTTTCGGGCCCAGGGCAATTACTTGAAATACCCGAGTCTCATGCGTGAAGAAACGCGCGAACAGTGTCAGCGGTGTGCCTGCCTGACCCGCCTTCCCTGCTGCCTGTATTTGAGCCGCCGTGGCACCGCCCTTCACCGTGACGGTCTTTTGTTCGGTGATCTCTCCCTGAATATTGCGCATCATTGCGGTTTGCATGGCGATCAGTGCCTGGGCGCGCTGTCCTGCATCGTCAATCACAGCGCTTGCCACGGCAAAGCTCACGCCATCCGCCTCGGCCGCCGTCATGTTCATCATGACCTGCAATCCATCCAGATTGACTGCGCGCTCGAACGAGGTGGGCTTAGCCGGGAACAGCGCGGTGTAACCGGCATCATCGCTGCGTACCTCGCGCCAGTTCAGTGCCGGATCGCAGCCGCTCAAGAGGGGCAGGAGCACGCAGCATGCGAAAAGCGCAAACAGTCGCGAATATCGCAATGGCAAAAATGGTTTGATCATGCGTGCGATGTTAACAGCACCCTGAGACATCACGACCGGTTCGTACTCAGCGCGCGCCTGTATTGGATCGCCTCGGACACATGTGCCGCGCTGACGGTGGAGGCGCCGGCCAGATCGGCGATCGTACGCGCAAGCCGCAGCACTCGGTGATAGGCGCGCGCAGACCACCTCAGCCGATCAATCGCGGTGCGCAACAGTGATTCGGCGGCGGCTTCCGGCTGGCACCATTCATCGATTTCCTGCACGCTCAGTCGTGCATTGGCTTTCTGCTGTCGCACCTGTTGCCGCTCGCGTGCAAGGGCAACCCGCTGCGCGATCACGGCCGAGGCCTCGCCGGGTGCGCTGCAAAGCAATTCCTCAGTGACCAGCGCGGCAACCTGAATCTGCATGTCGATGCGATCCATCAGCGGCCCTGAAATTTTGCCCTGATAGCGCGCAATCGCATCCGGCGTACAGCGGCAGGAACGGGTTGCATCGCCCAGATAACCGCAGGGGCAGGGATTCATCGCAGCGATCAGTTGAAAACGACAGGGAAATTCAGCCTGCCGTGCTGCGCGTGAAATCGTGATGTGGCCCGATTCCAGTGGCTCACGCAAGACCTCCAGCACCTTGCGATCAAACTCCGGCAATTCATCAAGAAACAGCACGCCGTGATTGGCCAGCGAGATTTCCCCGGGGCGAGGCACGCTGCTGCCACCCACCAGTGCAATCCCCGAGGCGGTGTGATGCGGTGAACGATACGGCCGCTGACGCCAGCGACGCATCGTGAAGGTCCCGGCCAGCGATTGCACGGTAGCCGTTTCCAGTGATTCGTCATCGCTCATCGGTGGCAGGATGCCGGGCAGTCGCGCTGCGAGCATGGACTTGCCACTGCCCGGCGGGCCCATCATCAACAGACTGTGGCCGCCCGCTGCCGCAATTTCCATCGCGCGCCGCGCATGCAGTTGGCCGCGCACCTCAGCGAAGTCCGGAACGCTTTGCATATCAACAGGCCCCGGAGCCACGCGCTCCGGTACCAGACGCGCAGCGGCGTCGGCTGCAGCAAAATGGGCGCAGACCTGCAGCAGGGAGTCTGCCGGATACACCTGCGCACCCGGCACCAGCGCGGCTTCGGCAGCGTTGGCTCGCGGCAGGATGAAAGCGCGCCGGCGACCGTCCGCCTGACGGTGCATCGCGAAGGTCATTGCCAGCGCCGCGCGTATGGGCCGCAATTCTCCCGAGAGCGATAGCTCACCCGCAAATTCGTAGTCATCCAGTTCCGTCGCAGGCACCTGACCGGATGCGGCCAGTATTCCCAGCGCAATCGGCAGATCGAAACGCCCCGATTCCTTGGGCAAGTCGGCAGGCGCGAGGTTGACCGTGATATGCCCAGGGGGGAAATCAAAGCCCGCATTATGCAGAGCCGCCCGGACGCGGTCGCGCGATTCACGGACTTCCGTATCGGCCAGGCCCACGATGGCGAATGCCGGCAGACCATTGGCCAGATGCACCTCGACCGTCACCGCAGGCGCGTCCATCCCGGACAGCGCGCGGCTTCTCAATACCGCCAGACCCACGGCGTACGAATCAGGTCGTGTGCCGGGATTCCAGCTCGGCGACCCGCGCCTCCAGGGCTTCGAGCCGGGCGCGGGTGCGGGCGAGCACTTCGGCCTGCACGTCAAATTCCTCCCGGGTCAGTAAATCCAGTCGTGAAAAGCCCTGATTGAGCATGGCTTTCATGTTTTTTTCCAGATCTTTGGCGGGAGATTGCTGCAGCACCTCATTGATGCGGGCCTGCAGTTCAGAAAGAAAACTCAGAGGTGTCGTCATGGCTTTGTTAGGATAGGTTGCACCATCATGAAGCGCACGCGCTTTTGTGGTGCGTGACCAAGGCGGTCGAGCAGGATAGATACAAGCCAGATCCTATCGGATTTGGCCGAAATGACAAGTAATTCCTGCTTTATCGGGTTGGCACATGTCCTGCTTATGTCCTTTCAGCAAACAGGCATTTGTTCGCAGGTTATTTATTCATCTCAAAAATCAAAAAAGGAAATCCTATGAAAAAACTGATTCTTGCCAGTGCCATGGCGGCGGCATTTACGGGCGGCTTCGCGCAAGCGGAAGAAGCTGCGAAGTCGGATCATGTGATTAGCTATAACGTCGGCGCAACTTCGGACTATGTGTTCCGCGGGATCTCGCAGTCGCGTAACCGGCCGGCGTTCAGCGGTGGTGTGGACTACGCTCATGCACCCACCGGTATTTATGCAGGCACTTGGGTGTCGACGATTAGTTGGGTTGATGATTCTTATCCTGCCTCAAGTATATCCAATAGTAGTTCGCGCCCCAGAACGCCCTACGAACAAGATTTTTATGCGGGCATCAAGTTGGGCGATGCTGCGGGGCTGAATTTTGATGTTGGAACCATTTACTACTACTACCCGCGCAACAAATTGCATTTGGAACCCGGCTACGTAGGCTTGAAAGCGAATACCAACGAGGTTTACGGAAAAGTAGCCTATGGCCCCGTTTACTTCAAAGCTAGTTATGCCATCGGGGATGCCATCTGGGTTTGAAACAAAGCGGGCAGCTATTACCTCGACCTCGGTGCTGATGTTCCGGTTATGGAAGGCTTGACGGTCAATGCTCATGTGGGCCGATTCGTTTTCAAGCAAGATGGCACCATTCTGGCCGATTCAAGGTACGACTACTCCGACTGGAAAATTGGTCTGACCAAGGATTTTGGCAGTGGTCTTAGTGGGTCCATTGCTGCTACGGGAACCAACGCAAAAGATACTTTTAACGGAAGCAATGTTTGGAATTTCAACGGCACCGGCTACCTCGGCGACACCAAAGGCGTCGTGACCGTCACCAAAACCTTCTGATAAACCCCTAACGAGGCTGACATGAAACTCATCACTGCCATCATCAAGCCGTTCAAGCTCGATGAAGTGCGCGAGGCCCTCTCGGCCATCGGTGTACAAGGCATCACCGTCACCGAGGTCAAGGGGTTCGGGCGTCAAAAAGGTCACACCGAGCTGTATCGCGGTGCCGAGTATGTGGTCGACTTCCTGCCAAAGACAAAAATCGAGGCA
>JAJTGC010000119.1 GCA_021298975.1 Oxalobacteraceae bacterium | reverse complement strand
GCTGAAGCTGCTGCCTTGTCGCCCGCTTCGATCGCCTTGCGGACGGCCTTGATCGCTGTGCGCAATGTGGAGCGCTGGCTGGAATTGTGTTCGTTCAATTTGACTGCTTGGCGGGCACGCTTGCGTGCCTGGGCTGTATTGGCCATGACTTATTTCCTGACAATGGGGCTCGGGAACAGGCCCCGGGCGGAATTCGAAAGACGTGGAGTATAGCGGGTTTTTGCCTCCAAGACAAACGCCTGTAATGGCCGATTGCAGCATGCGACTGAACAAAATGGCGCTCCATTAATTTTCATTAAGGCAATTTTTCATCGAATGCGTTGGAAACCTGCGGATATAATCGGTCGCCATGAACTTGCATAAAACGCTAGCCACCGTTTCTGGCATGACGATGCTCTCACGCATCACTGGGCTGATCCGCGAGTTCCTGATAGCGCGAACTTTCGGTGCTTCCGTGTACACCGACGCTTTTTTCGTTGCCTTTCGTATTCCCAACCTGCTGCGTCGATTGTTTGCCGAGGGCGCGTTTTCGCAGGCTTTCGTGCCGATCATCGCGGAGTACAAGAACCGGCAAGGCAACCGCGCTACCCGCACTTTGGCCGATCATGTGGCAACCGTGATGTTCTGGACCCTGCTTGTCACAACAATATTGGGAATCATTGGCGCACCGATGGTCGTTTTACTGATGGCCAGCGGGTTTGGCTCAGATCCGGTGGCGCTCTCGCTGTCGGTCACCATGACCCGGATCATGTTTCCTTATATCCTGTTCATGTCACTGGTCGCCTTGGCGGGCGGGATTCTGAACACCTGGCAGGAATTCCGTGTACCTGCGTTCACACCGGTGCTTCTCAATCTCTCATTCATCGCCGGTGCGATCTTTTTGGCTCCGCATCTTTCGGAACCAGTGTATGCGCTGGCTGTGGCTGTCGTCGTCGGTGGCGTACTGCAGTTGTGGTTTCAGGTACCCGCCCTGCGGAAAATTGGCATGCTGCCGCGCATCGGCATGAATCCGGTGGCAGCGCTCAGAGATCCGGGCGTGCGTCGCGTGCTGCGCCAAATGCTGCCAGCGACATTTGCGGTATCGGCCGCGCAGATCAGTCTGATCATCAACACCAACATTGCCTCCCATTTGCCGGATGGCAGTGTCTCCTGGCTTTCTTATGCCGATCGCTTGATGGAGCTTCCGACCGCACTGCTCGGTGTGGCGCTGGGCACTATTCTCCTGCCCAGCTTGTCCAAAGCGCATGCCTGCGGGGATCACATCGAGTATTCCTCTTTGCTCGACTGGGGTCTCAGGCTTACCATTTTGCTCGCCACACCGGCGGCTGTTGCCCTCATGGTTTTATCCGAACCCATTACCACGACGCTTTTTCATTACGGGAAATTTGACGCCCTCTCGGTGACCATGACATCCAGAGCGCTGGTGGCTTATGGCATTGGGCTGATGGGTCTGATACTGGTCAAGATACTGGCACCCGGTTTTTACGCGAAACAGGATATACGTACACCGGTCAAGATCGGTATTGGGGTTCTACTGGTCACACAACTAATGAACATCGTCTTCGTACCCTGGATTGCCCACGCGGGTCTCGCGCTCTCGATAGGATTGGGTGCCACGCTCAATGCACTCCTTCTCTACATCGGTCTTCGACGCAAGGGTATCTACCTGCCGCAACCGGGATGGACGACGTTTGCCATTCGCGTCATCGGGGCGCTGTTCATTTTGGCAGGTATCGGCTTATGGATGACCCACCGCTTTGACTGGATTGCGCTGCAAGCCACACCCCTGATGCGCATCGGTGCACTGATGCTGGTGATGTTCATATGTGCCGTCAGTTACTTCAGCGCGCTGGCCTTGATGGGTTTTCGGTTTGCTGATTTCAAACGAGAATCGAGTTGAGCAGGCTGACGATGATCAAATCCAATGATTATTTTGCTTCGCTGGTGCAGGAAGATGCGCACATCCCCTTGTTCGAAGCGGCACTGTGCATTGCGCAAGATGATGAGCATCCGCTTGATCTGAATGCCTGCCTGACCGATATTGATAAATTTGCGGTGCGACTCAAACGCCGCCTGCACGCTGATATTGCACCGATACCCAAACTGCGACTGTTGAATAATTTTTTCTATCAGGAGCTGGGCTTCTCGGGCAACTTTAACGACTACTACAATCCCGACAACAGCTATTTGCACAAAGTCTTGTCAACACGGCGTGGCATTCCGATCTCGTTGGCTGTGATTTATATGGAGCTTGCGCAGCAAGTTGGGCTCGATATCAAAGGCATTTCCTTCCCAGGTCATTTCCTGATGAAACTGTCAATCAAGACCGGTGACATCATCCTTGATCCTTTCAACGGTGCGAGTCTTTCACGCGAGGAAATCGAAGAACGGCTGGAACCTTATTTCGTCAATGGTCGCGGTCCCGACGATCCACCCCTGACCAGCTATCTGGCCAACGCCACCGAGCGCAGCATTTTGGTGCGCATGCTGCGCAACCTCAAGGCCGTGTATGCCGAGCAGCCGCACTGGAAAGAATTTTTGAACGTGCAGCACAAACTGGTGATTTTGCTGCCCGATGAAATAGAAGAACGACGCGATCGTGGTCTCGCTTACGCAAATCTGGATTGTCCGAACGCTGCATTGCAGGATATCGAGGCCTATCTTGCCCAATGCCCGCAGGCGAGCGATGCAGAATTATTGCGAATGCGATTACCGGAATTGCGGGCTGCGAGTCGAAAAATTAACTAGATTTTTTGTGAAAATTTTCTTGCACTAGATTGATTTTGTGAAAATTTTCCTGCGCGCGACAGGCTTTGGGATAAAAGCTTTACGTGTGAAAGCAGCGTGTGTTTCAGCACCCGGTACTCAGCACCCGGTACTCAGCACTCGGCACTCAACCCTTGGCACGTTCCTCCATCGCCTCCCAGCGCTCCAGTGATGACATCAGCAACGCATCAATCTCGGCAAACCGCTGATTGAGTTTCTGCGCTTGATCTGGTTGGTTACGATACAGTTCGGCATCGGCAAGCTTCGCTGAAATTTCTGTCTGCTCGGATTCAAGACTGGCGATCAATACTGGCAATTGCTCAAGCTCACGCTGCTCCTTGAAGCTGAGTTTCTTTGGCTTGTCTTTGACAGTGGGCGGCGCAGCAACCGATTTCACTGTGGACTTAACGGCTTCTGTGGAGACGACATTGGCACTACGGTGACGTACGCGCTCCCAATCAGAATAACCGCCAACGTACTCGCGCCAGAGACCGTCACCCTCAGCGACGATCACCTGAGTGACGACGTTATCCAGAAAGGTACGATCGTGACTCACCAGGAAAACAGTGCCCGTGTATTCCTCGAGTAGTTGCTCAAGCAATTCCAGCGTATCGATATCCAGATCATTGGTTGGCTCGTCCAGCACCAGCACATTGGCAGGTTTGGCAAATAAACGCGCAAGTAATAAACGATTACGCTCCCCACCTGAGAGGCTGGAGACGGGCGAGCGCGCGCGCTCAGGCGCAAACAAGAAATCGCTTAAATAGGTCATCACATGCTTGCGTTGGCCATTCACCTCCACCCAGTCACTCCCGGGAGCGATGGTGTCGGTCAGACTCGCCTGATCATCCAGTTGCTCCCGCATCTGATCGAAATAAGCAATCTGCAATTTACTCCCTTGCTTTATCGTGCCTGCGTCGGCTTGCTCCTGACCGAGAATCAGTTTGAGCAAGGTGGTCTTGCCCGCGCCATTCACACCGATCAAACCCACCTTGTCGCCCCGAAGAATCGTGGTGTCAAGATGACGTACGATAATTTTGTCGCCATACGCCTTGCTCACATCCGTGAGTTCAGCCACGATTTTTCCGGAACGTTCGCTACCAGCGACTTCCATTCGTACCTGGCCTTGCTGATCACGTCGGGCCTTCGTTGCGCGTGCGGCGCGCCTCAACGCCCTTGCGAATCCAGACTTCTTCCTGCGCCAGCACCTTGTCGAACTTTGCATTTTCTATCGATTCGATTGCCAGCTGCTCAGCCTTGCGCGCAAGGTAAGCCGTGAAATTTCCCGGATAAGAACGCAAGCGTCCCCGATCAAGTTCGATGATGCGAGTGGCCACATTGTCGAGAAAACTTCGGTCGTGCGTGATAAACAAGACGCTGCCGCGCAAATCACGCAGCAGCGTCTCCAGCCAGGCGATTGAAGAGAAATCCAGATGGTTGGTCGGCTCGTCCAGTATCAATACATCCGGTGCAGATACAAGTGCGCGTGCGAGTGCGACTCGCTTTTTCATACCGCCCGAGAGCGTCTGAATCTGTCGCTCGCCATCAAGATTCAATTTTTGCAGCGTCGTTTGGACGCGATTGGCCAGATTCCATCCATCCACCACGTCCAACCGTACCTGAACCTGCTGCATGCGATCCATCAGCGCCTGGTCATCACCCTCGCCCATGCGTGCCACGAGCTGATCGTACTCCTCCAGCAGAGCGCGGGTTTCAGCCATCCCGTCGGCCACGGCATCGAAGATGGCGCCTGTCGGATCAAATACCGGCTCCTGCTCGACATAGGCAATACGCACACCTTGCTGAAAGGTCATCAGCCCGTCATCAAGCTGGGAAAGTCCAGCGATGATTTTGAGCAGCGAGGATTTGCCCGTGCCGTTACGG
>JAJTGC010000118.1 GCA_021298975.1 Oxalobacteraceae bacterium | reverse complement strand
CCAGTCGTGACGCGGGTGAGGTCAACGGGTTCGTTGGCATAGCCAGAGTACGCAATATCACCCCACATGTCATCGTTGCCTGTGCCGCTGATCAGGCGGTCATTGCCGCAGATGGCGTTTCCGGCGGCAAGGCGTTCGGCATCACCACAAAGCGTATTTTGCGTTACAAACGTACCAGTGACCGGGCTGTCGCTTGCTATGAGGATGTCATTGCCGCCCTGGCTATCAGACATTACCGAAGCATCACCGAATAAGACGTTGAAATTCGAGTTGGCTCCACCAATCAGCACATCATTGCCCCCTCGGCTCCCTGACATTCCATAGGCGTCGCCGTATAAGAGATTTTCAGAAGTGTTAGCCCCGCCAGTCAGCACATCATTGCCACCCTCGCTATAAAACATTTGTGAGGCATCGCCGTGTAGCTGATTTCCAAAGGAGTTGGCTCCACCAGTCAGCACATCATTGCCGCCCGTACTGCCAAACATTTCAGTAGCATCGCCGTACAGGAGGCTAACAAAGCAGATAGCTCCACCGGTCAGTACATCATTGCCTCCCTGACTATCAAACATTCCAAAGGCATCGCCATATAGCTGGCTTCCAACGGTGTTATCGCCGCCCGTCAGCCTATCATTCCCACCTTGACTCTCAGACATTTCATAGGCATCGCCGTACAGTAGGTTTTCAAAGGAGCCGGCCCCGCCATTTAGCACGTCATTACCGCCCCTCTGGTTTTCAATCAGGTAGGCATCGCCGAAAATATAATTGATTTCCCCGTCAACTCCAGCCAGCGTTTGTCCTCTGGCCCTTGTTTCGAGCATTCCATCCGTATCTCCATAGGTTATTGACATGATGTCTCCTTGGTCAGTCCATTCAGAAAAGAACAGCTTCTCCCCTGACAGCTCGTCGGTTGCTGCATGTCTATGTTTCTCCGGAAGTTCTCAGGACGATTGACATGGATCAAACCGCTATGGTTAACGACACCGTACTAGTACATCGGCAAATCGCAGGTGGGCTGATCGCACGCCAGTTCGGTAGTGCCAAACATGGCGCGTGCCACGCGTGCAATTGTCTCCTGACCTTCGACGAGTTCAATCATCATCTCGCGCGCCTTGGGCTGACCCTGAATCGGTTTGATCGAGGTGAGTTTGGCGAATTCTTCATAACTCCCCGGTGCGCGCGCACCCAGTGAACGTATGCGTTCTGCGATAAGGTCAACCGCAGCCCATTGCTCGGTATAGAACTGCATGAATAATTGATGCAGCGTCTGAAACATCGGGCCGGTGACATTCCAGTGGAAGTTGTGCGTTTTGAGGTAGAGCGTGTACGTGTCTGCAAGAAGATGGCTGAGGCCGTCCACAATTTGCAAACGGTCGGCATGGCTCATGCCGACATCAACTGGGGGAAGCGTGGAGTCGCTGCTAGACATGACATCTCCTTGGGGTGGATAAGTGCTGCATTTTAGGCATCACTTGTCACAATTGTCATGCTTGCTGTACGGACTTTTCTGGAGAAGGTGCGTGCTTGAGCGGGCAAAAAAAATCCCCAACCAGTCAGTCGAGGATTTGGTGCAGGTGGTGAAGTTGTTTTAGGTAAACGATACCGTCAATCCACCCAGATTGAGTTGCGAGAATGCGCTCGACCAGATCTCACCGCGTTTGATCGGCAAGGCATTGGTCCAGCTGCCGGTGCTGATGATTTCACCGGCTTGCAACGGAGACGCATCATCGCGTGCCTGCAATTGCTGGTGCAGTACCAGCAGTGCCTGCAGCGGACTACCTTGGACGTCACTGCCGAAACCTGCTGCGCACAAGCTGCTGCTGCCTGCCGCGCTGCGTGAGAGCGACATCGAAGCCGAGCCCAGTACCTGCGGCAGGCTGCGGCGGCTCTGACGCGAAATCATGCGCGGCTCACCGACAATCAATGCCTTGTGCAAACCGAAGGCCGCCACGGCATCGGCCGCCTCGAACTCCCAGTGACGGAAAGGCGAGGTCACCACCTCAAAGCCATGGGCAATCCATTCCAGACAATCCGACATGTCTTCCAGTGTTGCCTCCGGCGCTGGTGTGCGTGCGAGCTTGAATACCAACTGCGGCTCCAGACGTGGCTGTTGGGATTTGGTCAGGTTGTACGTCGCCACGTTATCCAGCGCGTAGTGGACGGTGCTGTCGTAGATCGTCGACCAGATTGGTTCGGTCAGACTGCCTTTGCCATATACGTTCCACAATTTGTGATTTGAAAAACCAATCTTGCGACCGACCGGATTTTCACCTTGCGCGGTACGTATCGTGACGATATGTCGGGCAATCTCATGCGCATCATCGAGTGAAAACTTGCCGTCACCGCTCAGCAGAGGCATCATCGTTCCGGTCATGCGTGCCTTGAGGAGCGCGTGAGCCAGGCGCGTGGCCTGAGTTGACATCAACATGGTTTTCTCCTTTGTAGAGAATTTGTTTACTAACGAGTCACAAAATATACTCAATCATAAAGATTGTGGCGAATAAGTGCAAATACTTGCTGAAGAAATATATTTACGATAAGAGAAATAGGCGATGTCTTGGGGTGATCGCGACGGTCGCGGGCTTTGCAGAATGAAAAGTACGACGAGGATATAGACCGACTATGATCTCGATGATTCGCAATTCTTGTCGGCAATGGCGAGGCGGGTGGCATACAGCCAGACAGGCGTGCGCCTGAAAAACAGCGCCAAGTCATTGATTTTATTGGCTTAGGCAGCGTAGAGTGCTACGGGCACTTCACAAAATGCAACATTATTGAGTGTTTCTCTGACCCATGGAAATTTCGTTCAGGAAAGAAATCGAGCAGCTCAGGTTGGGGCAGGGCGAGGCATTCCACGGCGAGGGCATTCTGGCCATTACCAAGGCCTTGCTGCAGTCCGGGGTGTCCTACATCGGCGGCTATCAGGGCGCGCCGGTGTCGCATCTGCTGGATGTGATGGTGCAGGCGCGCGAGCTGGTCAGCGAGCTCGGGGTGCACGTCGAGGCCTGCTCGAATGAAGCTTCGGCGGCGGCCATGCTGGGTGCGTCCATTCATTACCCGGTTCGGGGTGCGGTCACCTGGAAGTCGATTGTGGGCACCAATGTGGCGGCCGATGCGCTGGCCAATCTCGCCTCGCCCGGTGTTACCGGCGGCGTGCTGATGATTATTGGCGAAGACTATGGCGAGGGCGCATCGGTGATTCAGGAGCGCACGCACGCCTATGCGATGAAGTCCACCATGCTGCTGCTGGATCCGCGACCGACGTTGTCAACCATGGTCGATATGGTCGAGCATGCGTTCGCGATGTCCGAGGCCTCGAACATGCCCGCGATGATGGAGCTGCGCATACGCGCCTGTCATGTACGTGGCAGCTTTATCAGCAAAGATAATCGGGCGCCGGCGGTGTCTTCGCTGACCCCGCTGTCTGAACCCGCACGCTTTGACTATGAACGTCTCGCGCACCCACCAGCCACCTTCCGACATGAAAAACGCAAGATCGATGAACGTCTGCCGGCTGCGCGTGATTACATCGTCAGGCATGGCCTGAATGAACACCACGACGGCAAGCACACCGATATCGGCATCATCATTCAGGGCGGGCTGACGAATGCCTTGCTGCGCTCGCTGCAGCAGTTTGGTTTGGCCGATGTGTTCGGTGTCTCGGATATTCCGCTGCTGGTTCTGAATGTGACCTACCCACTGGTGCACGAGCAGATTGCCGACTTTGCACGCGACAAGCGGGCAGTGCTGGTGATTGAAGAAGGTTCACCCGAGTACATCGAGCAGGAAATCGCCACGCTGCTCCGACGGCGCGATCTGCAAACCGCCTTGCATGGCAAAGATCTGTTGCCGGCCACTGGTGAAGTGACCCCCGAAGTCATGATGCGAGGTCTGCTGCATTTTTTTGCGAAGCATTTGTCGAATGCCGAAGCGCGCAATGTACAGGCGCTGCTGGAGGCTACCGATACGCGCCGCACACGCATCGCAGCACAACTGGATAAAGCCTTGCCCGCGCGTCCACCGGGCTTTTGTATTGGCTGTCCGGAACGACCGGTGTTCGCGGCGCTGAAACTCGCGCAGCAGGAACTCGGCCCTGTCCATGTCGCTGCGGATATTGGTTGTCATTCGTTTGCGACCTTTGAGCCCTTCTCGCAAGGCCACTCGATTTTAGGTTACGGCATGAGCCTCGCCAGCCGCGCGGGTGTCTCGCCGATGATGGCGCGGCGGGTGATTTCCATCATGGGGGATGGCGGCTTCTGGCATAACGGTTTGCTCACCGGTGTGCAGTCGGCGCTATTCAACGGTGACGATGCGGTGCTACTGATTTTCAAGAACGGCTATACCTCGGCCACGGGCACACAGGAAATTATCTCCACCCCCGAGGCCGCTACCAAAAAACAAGCAGGCGACAAGCTCGCCAGCCTGACCGCCAGCAATCGCACCATCGAAGACACGCTCGCCGGCATCGGCGTGCAGTGGCTGCGTACGGTGCATTCGTATCGTGTCGCCGTGATGCGTGACGTGGTCAGAGAAGCACTGACCACGAATTTCAATGGCTTGAAAGTCATCATCGCCGAAGGTGAATGCCAGCTTGAACGCCAACGACGCATTCGTCCCTGGCTGGCCGCCTTGCAGGCACAGGGTGAGCGCGTCATGCGCGTGAAATACGGTGTCGATGAAGATGTGTGCAACGGTGACCATGCCTGCATGCGGCTCTCTGGCTGCCCAACACTCACGCTGAAAGACAATCCCGATCCGCTCAAGGTGGATCCGGTCGCCACCGTTATTGATGGCTGTGTCGGGTGTGGGTTGTGTGGCGAGAATGCGCATGCCGCAACACTGTGCCCGAGTTTTTATCGCGCTGAAGTCATACAAAACCCGCGCTGGCATGAGCGCCTGATCGCCGCGTTGCGCACGACCGTGCTGCGTGTTCTGCAGCCAGCATGATGAACAACCACATACGCACCAAGCAAATGAGTAGTAAGCAAATGACTGGTCACTACGTGAGTAGCAACTACATCAGCAATAATTACCTGCGTAACAAGCGCACGATATTATGAGCCTCATCAGCCCCTTGAGCGAATCATCAGAAGCTCAGCCGTTCTCATCAACCGT
>JAJTGC010000041.1 GCA_021298975.1 Oxalobacteraceae bacterium | reverse complement strand
TCAATTCCAACGTGAGGAGTACCCGTGCAGACTTGTTTTCCGCGAGCTCTTTGGTATTGCTGGCGATGACCACCGTATACCGCTCGAAATCCATAATGCGGAACTCGGACGAACCCGGCATGCCATCGTAGCGGCGGCCATCAAAGAGCTGAAGCAGCTTGTTACCGCTGGCATCAATACGCACCGAACCCTCGCGCGCCAGAACCACGCCGCTCTCCTCATTTTGATTCTGGCTGAGAAAAATGTTTTTTACGCGAGCGGTGTTCGATGACAGTCCCTCGACAAAGAATACTTTTTGTCCGTTGGCCGACTCCTGAAATTTTCCCGGCGATACACGCGAAATATCCTCCCGGTTGCGGAAACGCTCGCGCTGTTCGGCAGAGAGTTTTTGTGACCAGGGCGTGAGCCAGAAAGACAGCGCTGCGGTCAGTATCACCAGAGGCAGCCCGACCTGCAAGACCGGACGCACCCAATCCATGAGCGAGACGCCCGAGGCGAACCAGACGACCATTTCAGAATCCTGATAGCTGCGGGCGACGACCATCAGTACCGCAATGAAAATCGAGAGCGAGATCAGTACGGGCAAATTAATCAGTGATGCAAAACCGATCAGTGCAAGTACATCGGCGGACGCAATCTTGCCCGCAGCAGCATCACCAAGGATACGTATCAGCGTGACGGATATGATGATCGTGAATAGCGCCGTGAAGACTGCGCCCACGGCGTTGAGCAGTTCGCGGCGTATGGCGCGCTGAAAAATCATTCGGAGACTATAATTGTGCGCATTAAAGGAGTGATCATGGACTTTAGCATAAAAGCTTTTAATGTAAAAAACGCAATCACCCAGCACAAAGCAGGGTGCATCGCCATCGGTGTATTCGAAAACGGCAAGCTCTCGGCGGCCGCCAAGGCACTTGACGAGCATGCCTCACTCACCGCTGCGATTAAGAGTGGTGACATCTCTGGCAAGGCGGGCACGACGCTACTGCTGCACCAAGCCAGCGGTAATGCCAAGCGCCTTTTGCTGGTCGGGCTGGGTAATGAAGCTGAGGTCTCGGACCGAAATTTCATCACGGCTGCGCAATCAATAGCGCGCGTATTCGCAACGTTGGGTAGCAACGATGCACTGGTCGCCCTGCCATTCGATATAGTCCAAGGAAGGGACGATGACTGGGCACAGCGCACGATGGTGCTGGCGCTGCGCGAAAGTATCTACCGCGCTGATGAACTCAAGAGCAAGAAAGACGAAAACCGCACCGGTGTGACCAAGGTGACGCTGGCGGTCGATGAAAGCCGTCTGACGCACGCCCGTAAAACGCTGGTGCAAAGCATTGCACTGGCCAATGGCATGGACCTGAGCAAGACCCTGGGCAATCTCCCGCCCAACATCTGCACTCCCACTTACCTGGCGACCACCGCTAAAAAGCTGGGCAAAGAATTCAAACTCGGCGTCGAGGTCCTCGACCGCAAGCAACTCGAAGCCCTCAAGATGGGCAGCTTTCTGTCGGTGACCAACGGCAGCGATCAGCCGCCGAAATTCATCATCCTCAAGCACATGGGCGGCAAGGCCAAGGACGCACCGGTCGTACTGGTCGGAAAAGGCATTACCTTCGACACCGGCGGCATTTCACTCAAGCCCGGCTCGGGCATGGATGAGATGAAATACGACATGTGCGGTGCCGCCTCGGTACTGGGCACCTTCCGCGCGATCGCTGAAATGCAGCTGAACCTGAACGTCATTGGCGTCATTCCAACCTGCGAGAACATGCCCTCGGGCAGCGCTACCCGCCCCGGCGACATCGTCACCTCCATGTCGGGACAGACTATCGAGATCCTTAATACCGATGCCGAGGGACGGCTCATCCTCTGCGATGCGCTGACCTATGTCGAGCGCTTCAAGCCCGCCTGCGTGGTGGATATCGCCACCCTCACCGGTGCTTGTGTGACTGCGCTCGGCCACCACAATACGGGCCTGTTCACCCGTCACGACAGCACCCATGATGCGTTGGCCAATGAATTGCTCGCCGCCGGCAAAGCTGCCAATGACACCGCATGGCGCATGCCGATCGAGGAAGCGTATCAGGAGCAGCTCAAGTCCAACTTTGCCGATATCGCCAATATTGGTGGTCCACCGGGTGGCAGCATTACCGCAGCCTGCTTTCTGGAGCGGTTCACGCGCAAGTATTCATGGGCTCACTTGGATATCGCAGGCACCGCCTGGAAGAGTGGTGCCGCCAAAGGTGCCACCGGCAGACCGGTCCCGTTGTTGACCACTTTCCTGCTCGAACGTGCCAAAGGTTGATGACTGAGCAATCGACCTCAACCACGACATTGATCGGGCAGCGTCTCGATCAGTGTCGCCGAGGCCGGGTCCATCAATGAAACTCGCCACATGGAATGTCAATTCCCTCAAAGTACGTCTGCCGCAAGTGCTGCAATGGCTGGCATCCTCGCCTGTGGATGTGCTCTGCCTGCAGGAAACCAAGCTGACTGACGACAAATTCCCGGTGGCGGAAATCGAGGCTGCCGGCTATCAGGTGGCCTTCACCGGACAAAAGACCTACAACGGCGTCGCCATCCTGTCCCGCCACCCGATCACGGACGTGGTCAAGAATAATCCGCTGTTTCAGGATGAGCAGCAGCGCATCATTAGCGCCACGATCGAGGGTATGCGCATTGTTTGTGCCTATGTGCCGAACGGACAGGCGGTGGGATCAGATAAATATGACTACAAGCTGCGCTGGCTGGAGGCACTTATACAGTGGCTGGAGGCTGAGCTTCAACGATTTCCCTCGCTCGCCATATTAGGTGACTACAACATTGCACCGACCGATGCGGATGTCCATGATCCGGCGGCATGGCAGGATCAGGTATTGGTGTCGGCACCTGAACGAGCGGCGTTTGAGCGTTTATGTGCACTGCCGCTGGCCGATGCATTTCGCCTGTTTCCGCAAGCAGAAAAACTCTATAGCTGGTGGGATTATCGACAGATGGCATTCCGCCGCAACCGGGGGCTGCGCATCGACCATATTTTACTTTCGCCTGCGCTCACGCAGCGGTGCACGGCGTGCGAAATCGACAAATTACCCAGAAAATGGGAACAGCCCTCGGATCACACGCCAGTCATTGCAACACTGCAGTGAGCAGACACGATACCAAGCGCATCACATCGGTCATCAGCGATTGTTCACCCTGACATAGGCAGGCGATAGAGTTTGTGGCACCACCTTGCCAGCGAGTTCTGCTTTGCCATTCAAATCCCGTGTGAAATCCAGCGCCAGCATGAGCGCCAGCATTGGCTGATGGTCTTCCGGACGCAGGCGCCAGAATTCAAGCGACATTTGCTTGTCAAAGGGATTGATGTAGCGTTTTTCTTTACGTAATTCGAAATGCAGATGCGGGCCGGTAGAAAAACCGGTCGAGCCGACATACGCCACTTCTTCACCTCGCAGCACCTTTTTGCCAGCGACGATGCCGGGCGCAAAACCAGCCAGGTGCGCGTAGTAGGTTTCGTAGTCCTGGCCATGGCTGAGAATCACCAGATTGCCGTAGCCCCCCATGGGGCTGGCAAACACGACCTCGGCATCGGCGACTGCATGTACCGGCGTACCCGCAGGTGCAACAAAATCGATGCCGATGTGCTGTCCTCGATAGCTGAAGCTGCGAATCGAAAAACGCGGCTTTTTCTTCCCGCGAGCGCGAGTTGGCACTTGACGATGTACCGTGGTCACACTCTCACCCACACCGCGAGAAATGTTCACATGACGGGTCGGCGAATACCACAGCGCGCGTTCGTAATCGGTGCCACTGATCGTGCTGAAATAAGCACCCGGCTGCGGCGCACGCTCAAACCAGACCACGCGATCTTTTACCGTACCTCTCAAGGTGTCGACCAACTCGATCGCCAGAATTTTTTCTGCGCCCTGCTCGTGTGATGGACCCTTTTCCAGCACCACCCGCAGCTGGTAGTCTGCGGGTACCATGAGTTTCGCAATCATTTGACGTGTCAGCAAACCCAGCTCCCAGCGCACATGCGACGGGATTTTTTCTAACTGTTCAGCAGGCAATGATTCCAGGTCACTCGCAGGCAAATTGAATTCCCGCAGCGATCCCGACAGCGTCGGCAATTCCAGACGCCGTATCACTGGCTTGTCTTCGCTTGCGGCTTTGGACATGAACAAGGCGATCGGCTGATCGGCCGTCGATGCACGGCTGAGCACTGCCAGCGAATTCACATCCCCTTTGGGCGCAACCGCCGATGCATAGTGCAGGCACTCTTTGCCACGGGTCTGAGGCTCCACGGGATTTGCATCGAGAAGAAAATGCTGTAGTTCCTGCTCTTCAATACCAAGTTGCCACGTCAGCAGGCGCTTTTGCTCCGTGGTCAGGCAGCCTTGTTCAAGATGGGTGTCGATGATCCTCGATCGATCGGCAGCTTCCGGCGAATTCAGCCGGATAACGACCGGGCCGCGTGTTGAATGACGCTGCTTGACCGACTTGGAGGGCGCCTTGCCCGCCATCGCGGATTGCGTTGGCAATACCGCGGTCACTGCAAAAATTGCAAGAATCAGAATTCTCATCAAAAGCTATCCAAACGTATCGTGCTGCCACGGTTCATCGGTCTAACGCGCCGAAATGTGAATAACGCGCGGTTCGCGCAAGGTGCGCTTCTGACGGAATATCCAGTGCCGGAGAGGCACTGTCCGCATACAGAGTCGCCATAACGGCCAGATCGTTATGTTCTATGAAAGCACTGTAGTATGCGAAAATAACAAGAAGCGGCTTCAGTCCGGTGATTTGATTCCGATGAATTCGTTTTCAAAAAACCCATGCCGCTTTAATAATAATTTTCATATTAACACAAGATTGTCAAAAATCCCCATGCATAATCACGATGCGCCGCAACGCCGCCTGAGTACTTTCTCTCTGGTTTGCCTGGTATTCGGCACCGTCGTTGGTGCGGGCATTTTCAAAGCACCATCGATTGTTGCAGCGCAATCGGGTAGTGGTGCTGAATTTCTTTTGGCATGGCTGATTGGCGGACTGATCTCGGTTGCAGGCGCACTCTGCTATGCAGAGCTGTCGACCACCTACCCGAGCGCCGGCGGTGAATATCATTTTCTGAGCCGAAGTTTTGGTAAAAACCTGTCTTTCTTTTACGTCTGGGCTCGCGCAACGGTCATTGTGACCGGTTCAATGGCCATATTGGCCATCACACTGGGGGATTACATGGCGGCGATATGGCCGCTCGGGCCCTATTCCAGTTTCATATGGGCCGCCGGTGTCATCGTAATACTCAGTCTGGTTAATTTGATTGGGATACACCAAAGCACGTTTACACAGAATACCTTCACGATCCTCGAATTTCTGGGCATCCTCGCCGTTATCGTTGCAGGTTTTTATGCGGGCAACGCAACCCCCTCGTTGGATTTGCTGACGCAGAAAACGGGTGACACCAATTATGGTTTGGCGATGGTTTTTGTTTTGCTGACCTTTGGCGGCTGGAATGAAGTCGCTTATGCATCTGCCGAAGCGCGCGATGAGAAACGGGGTATCTGGCGGGCCTTGTCGTTGGGACTCGGTGCGGTCACGATCATGTACCTGCTTGCCAATGTGGCCTATCTGAAAGCGCTGGGTTTGAATGGCATTGCCAATTCGCCTGCTGCAGCCTATGACGTTTTCATTCTGGCTTTTGGCAAGGGCTCGGCGATGGTATTCGGCATGATCGTGATTTTTTCCTGCCTCAATTCCATTAACGCTACCATTATTTTCGGCGCACGCAGCAACTATGCGATGGGCAATGACTACCGAGTATTTTCATGGCTGGGTAAATGGCACTCGTCGGGCAATCCACGAAACAGCATCATTTTGCAAGCCGGTATTGCCTGTAGCCTGATTGTGTTTGCTGCCATGACGAGCCAGGGTTTCAAAGCACTGGTCGAGTTCACCGCACCCGTTTTCTGGTTTTTTGTGCTGCTGGTCGGCGTCTCACTGATACTGCAACGCGTGCGGGATCCGAATACCGAGCGCCCATTCAAAGTCCCGTTTTATCCGGTCTTGCCGCTGGTCTTCATCGGCTCGACCGCCTGGCTGTTGTGGTCCAGCCTTGTGTACACCGGTGCGGGCGCGTGGATCAGCTTGGTGGTGCTGCTGTCAGGTTGCATACCACTTCTACTCAATCGCCGGCATACGCTCACCCCGATGCCAGAGTCGGTTACTTGAGAAACAACCACCGAGTAATTAATATGACTGGTTTGCCACGTCATTAACCACGGGTTTTGTATGAACAGGTTTTCACCTGCACTGTTGTGGTTGTCATTTCTGCTATCGTCGACCCAGTTGTTTGCAGCCGACACAGCCGTGCCGGCAGTACCCACTGCCGCGACACCAGCCCAAGCGCTCGCGGTTCGCACGGCAAAAATCGAATGCCCGGCATTTCAAAAAATCGCTACGGACTACCAGACAAAATTTCTGGCACCGATGCAGTCCTGGTCAAGTCAACACCTGAGCAAACTTGGAACAAAAAAACTGACGTATGTTTTTTCCGGTGCAGACATCATCACACCCCTTGCCCTGTTCACTACTGCCGATCACTTCACCCTGATCGCCAATCAAACGCCCGAGTACACGCTGACGCAAGAAATTTCGGGCATACAAATCGCCAAGGAATGCCAGACGCAGACTTACTTCGCACGCTACGGCTACTTCAGGACCAATGACCTTGAGGGAAAAGACGCCGTCAAACCCAGATTCGTCAAAATGCTGGCCTACAGCATTCTGATGAGTGGTGGCAGCGTCGTAAAAATGGATTATCTGAGTATTGCAACGAGTGGCAAACTCGAGATCCGCGACAATCCAGCGGCAGTCAAACCGGATGGACTCCGTTTTCATGTCACCACCGCCGATAAGCGTACCGTTTTGGTGGATTATCTGCGCATGAACCTCTCCAACAGTGGACTAGGTGCAGAGCCACGATTGCAGCAATTTTTGGCCAGCCACACCAATGACACCATCTTCATCAAATCCGCATCTCATCTGCTGCAAAAAAATTATTTTTCGATTCTGGCGGGACTGATCACCGAGCATGCGCACAACGTTGTTCAGGATGAAACCGGACTCGATATTGCCCTGTTCACCCAGCACTACCAGATCGACAGCTACGGTAAATTCCTGCGCCCGCATCCGCTCTGGCATGACAGTCCATCGGGTGTTCGGCTCCGTGATTTTCTCAGCGCAAAAAACCCCCTGCAACCCCTGCCATTCACCATCGGCTACGAAAAAACCAGCGGATCGGTACTGCTGGTGGGCACGCGTCTGCAGCGCAGTGCGAAAACCAATTAAAAATCGCAGCACAATCGGGACGATCCCCGGAGCAGCCTTTGCAAGAAAGGCATAGGCCAGCTTGTAGTCGCTGCTGCGGCCTGCCACTGGTAAACCGTGCGTCATTTTTCAAGCCATCAGAACCGCTCCGACTGAGAGAAAATGTGAGTAGTTTGAACAAATTTCCATAATAGAATGTTATTCTCCGGCAATAGCTTATCCTTCCCTCGACAGCGTGCCATGACGTTTTCCTGGTATTCGGGAGGCGCTAAAAAGTCCACACCGTATCGCAGGCAGGCGCTGGCCGATGTCGCTGGCAAGGCGAGATGGCAGTCCCTCTGCCCAAAGGGCTGACAAGAAGTCTTTGGACTTTTTTACTCACTGCATCGGGAACCGCTGAATGAATCATCGGAGCTGCGTGCGTCGGGCGTTGACACACGAATGTCGTAAAGCATTGCAAGCGCGCTGACCGGTGAGGCTTGCATGAAGCCATAAAAATTCCAATTTTTTTAATCTGTGCTTTCTTGGGAAAATGAAAACAGCGATTGACCTGGATGCCATCACGATTGACGGCGACAAACTGCGGCAGGCACGGGAAGCGCGGAATCTGTCGATTGCCGAACTGGCTGCCCTTGTCACGCTGTCGCGGGAGCAGGTCAAGTGCATAGAAGAAGGTGGGAATCGTCCCTTCTACACACCTGCACACAAACTCCTCGCCGTTCGCAAATATGCCACCGCACTGGGCATACCCTACGAGGACGTGGTCACCGGTCCCGGCTCAAACCAGACGGTGCCGGCGCCGGATGATGCGCCGCTTTCAATGCATTCGCCCCACGATACGATCGAGCCTGCCGACATTCGGGTGGCGGCGGTCGAGCGCAACGCTGAGATCAGGCGGCTGGCGCTAATCGGCGTCATTGCACTGACCATTCTGCTGGCTATCTACGCCAAAGTACGCGGCTCCAAAACCGAGATCAGTGAGAACGAAGCCCAGCCCGCTGTCGCGGCTGACGCCGATGCCGGCAAACCGGATCTGGTGGCACCGACCAAGGCCCAACAAACTGCCCCCAAACCCACTACCCCCGAGACGACCGACACGGCAAAAGCCGGCGAAGTGCCAAGCCTGTGCCCCGTAAAAACAGCAGCGGACGAACCCAAGATCTGGTCGCCAGCCTACCAGTACAAAGCCGATCTCCGGCTTTTCGTGATCAGTGCCCGGGAAGGCAGTCTTTGCGTTACCGATTCCACCGGCAAGGAAACCCTGTTACAGCTCAAACCCATGACGTGGCAAGTCCTCGCAGGCAAGCCGCCCTATGAGGTGCGCTCAGCGCAACTGTCGGAGCAGAAGCTTTACCTGCAGGGCCAGCTGGTCAAAGTGCCGGCTGATGCCAACTCGATGCGGCTGATACCTACTCAGACCTTGCCCCCGGCACCGGCCGTACCATCCGCACCAGAGGCGGCTCCGGCACCAGCGCCCTCGGCGAACCCTGCACCGCAGTCTGATCAGGACACTTGAGGCGGCACGAACCAACGCAAGCTAAATCGGCGAGTAAGCAGCGCGTGCGTCCACGCTGCGATTTTCTTCAAGCCTTGGTCGCTCCGCGGGCTCGTCTTTGCCCAGTGATGAGGCGCTATGTTCCGCCCAATGACAAACGTTCCAGCTCATGTGCCGAGATCACGTGTGATCGGGTCGCAATGCCAGGGCAAGCGCTGAACTACTTTTACGGCAATGCAACATCGATATCGGTTGACGGCACAAGTTAACAAATTGGATCATCCGGTATCCGATCATTTGCGCTATTAACGAAGTCCGTTTCCAACCCCGCTCATTGTTTTTAGGGTTCGCTCCTGAGCTTTTTCAGGCCAGGCGGTGGTTTCGGGCAGAAAACACACTAGGAGACTCGCATGAAACCCCTTCGCACCTCCGGGACAGCCCAGCGCGCTGTTGCCGCTCTGACCACCGCCGGCCTGATGACGCTCGGACTGCAGGGCAGCGCCAGCGCTGAAGATTTCAAAATAGGCATCGTCAGTTTTCTCTCCGGTCAGGCCGCTGACAGTTTTGGTGTCCCGGCAGTGAATGGTGCCAAAATCCTCATCGAAACATTCAACAAAGGCAAGGCACCCGCCCCCTACAACAAGCCGGGTTTTGGTGGCATGACCATCGTGCCGGTCTACGTGGATGAGAATGGTGGTGCCACCAAGCAGGTGCAGGAGCTGCGCAACCTGTATGACCGCGAGGAAGTGGATGTGGTGGTGGGCTATGTGGGCTCGGGCGATTGCCTGGCGGTCGCACCGGTTGCCGAAGAAATGAAAAAAATGCTGGTGCTCTATGACTGTGGCACACCACGCATTTTTGAAGAAGGCAGCTACAAATATGTATTCCGCACGGCGGCGCATGGCGCCATGGACAACGTCGCCGCTGCGCGTTACCTCAAGAGTCGCAATATCAAAGTCAACACGTTCAACTTGATCAATCAGGACTATGCGTGGGGCCATGACTCGCTCAAGGATTTCACGCTCTCGATGGCCGTGCTCTACCCCGAAGCCAAACCGCAGGCGGATCAGCGTCCAAAGTTTGGCGCTGGCCAGTACGGCACCGAAATCTCGCAACTCATGTCCCAGCCGGCCGACATCACGCACTCCAGTCTGTGGGGGGGTGATTTGCAAGCCATGATCCTGCAATCTGCGCCGCGTGGACTGTTCAAAAAATCGCAGGTGGTGCTCACCGCCGCTGATCATGTGCTGGTACCGCTGGGCGACAAAATGCCCGACGGCGTGGTGCTCGGCGCGCGCGGTGCCTATGGCATGCTGGCACCGAAATCAGCGCTCAATGACTGGTGGTGGAATCTGTACCAAACGCAGTGGAATGTATATCCGGTGCAAGCACCCTATCGCATGGCACAGGCGCTGATGGGACTCAAGCTTGCAGTAGAAAAAGCAATGGCTGCCAATGGTGGCAAAAAACCAAACACGGAGCAGATCGTTGCCGCACTTACGGGCGCGGAATGGGATGCACCCGGTGGTCGCGTGAAAATGGCACTGGGCAATGGTCATCAGGCGATACAGCCAACCGCCATTGGCCGCACCAAGTGGGATGCAGCGAAAAAACTGGTGGTGATGGAAGACATACAGCGCTTTGCAGCAGAGTGCGTCAACCCGCCAGCGAACATGAAATCGGAAGACTGGATGAAAGCAGGCTTTCCCGGCGCGAAGTGTAACTAACCGCATGTGCCCCGACTGCTCGCGATGACTCTGCTACTGACTATTCTGATTGACGGTCTTACCTATGCGTCCTGGTTGTTCATTGTCGCGCTCGGACTGACGCTGGTTTTCGGCATCCTCAAAATTCTCAACGTTGCCCATGGCAGTTTCTATGCGTTAGGCGCCTATGCGGCCGCGAGTCTGGTGGGCTGGTTCGCCAGCATGCAGCTCGCACCCGAACTGTCGATCGTGGCCATGCTGCTGGCCGCCGTCGCGGTGGCGGCACTCGTGGCACCGCTGTGTGAACGAGGATTGCTGCGCGTGTTTTATGGACGTGACGAGGTCTTGCTCGTGCTGGTGACTTTTGCCCTGTTTCTGATTCTTGAAGATGTCACGAAACTGGTCTGGGGTGTCAATCCCCTCTATGTATCCGAGCCCTACATGCTGTTCGGTACCGTCGATATTGGTACCCTCTCCTATGTCGGCTATGACTTCATGCTGGTGCTCGTTGCCATCGTGGTCGGCTACGGCGTCTGGTGGGGTCTGAATCGCACACGTATCGGCAAGCTGGTACTGGCTGTGATCCATAGCGAGGAAATCGCTTCCAGCATGGGGGTGAATGTCTCGCGTATTTATACGATCGCCTTTGCTGCGGGTATTTTTCTTGCTGCGCTGGGCGGCGCGCTCACAGCACCCATGATTTCGGTGCAACCCGGTGTGTCCGTAGGCGTGATCATCGTTTCATTTGCCGTCGTGATTATCGGTGGGCTGGGCAGTATTCCGGGCGCCGCTGTCGGCGCGCTCATCGTTGGTATCGCACGCTCATCTGCCGTGCATCTGATGCCAGTCGCAGAGCTGTTCTCCATTTATCTTGTGATGGCCGTCGTGCTGATGTTCCGGCCCGAGGGACTCTTCCAGCGCATACAGGCAAGGAAAATCTGACATGACGCAGGGAGGTTTTGCGCTCTCGCGCACGTTCGCCGCTGGCTTGTTGTGCATCGTCTTGCTGCTGCTGGCAGGTACGGCTATGCCGCGCTGGCTGACCTTCCTCATTACCATGTCTGCCGCCAACGGCCTGGTATCACTGGGCATTGCGCTGCTCATGCGCAGTGGGGTTGTCTCTTTCGGGCAGGGCCTGGTCTTTGCGATTGGCGGCTACAGCGCTGCGCTGGCTTTTGGTCGGCTGGGCATCACGGATGCGGTCACACTGGCCATCGCAGGGGGGCTGCTCGCCGCCCTGGTCGCGGCGCCGTTTGCGTGGCTGATCGCTCGGTACCGAGGCATTTTTTTCGCGATGCTGTCGTTGGCGCTATCGATGGTGCTGTACGGCTTGCTGGTGAAATCCGAATCGCTGGGCGGCTCCGATGGTTTCAATATGGGCCGCGCCACCTTCTTTGGCCTGCGCCCGGCCGATAGCTGGAGCAACTACGCCAACTATGCAGTGACCGTGACACTGGCGGGCGTCGTCGGTATCGCCATGCGCATTTACTTTGATTCCACACGCGGACTGGTGGCGCTCGCTGCGCGCGACAATGAAATCCGGGTCGAGTATCTCGGCAGCTCGGTACGCGGTCTGATTGCAGGGAACTTTGTGATTGCCGCATTTTGCGGTGGTCTGGGGGGGGCACTGGCTGTCATGGCGCTGGGGCATGTCGAGCCGGAGTTCAGCTACTGGACGCGCTCGGGCGATTTCGTTTTTGTCGCCATTCTGGCCGGACACCATAGTGTGTTGGCCGCCTTCGTCGCTTCCACCGTGCTGGAAATTGTGCGTTCGTTTTCCAGCGCCTACTTTCCGAACAGCTGGCAACTGGTGCTGGGATTATTCCTGTTGGCGGTGATACGTTTTCTGCCCAGCGGCATTGGCTCCTTGTGGACAGCCCGCTATGCCTCACCCAAGAACAAAGGGGCGATGACATGACACAGCACCGCTCAGCCATCGTCGCGCGCGGCGTGCAAAAAAGCTTTGGCGCGGTGACGGCGGCCGCCGACATTCACCTCGACATACCGCAGGGTCAGCGCGTCAGTCTGATCGGCAGCAATGGCGCGGGCAAGACCACCTTCGTCAATATGCTCACCGGTTACATCCAGCCCGATGCAGGCCAGATTCTGCTCGACGGTGACAATATCGTGGGACTCGAACCGCGACAAATTGCCCGCATGGGGGTTGCGCGTTCTTTTCAGATACCGCAGCTCTACAAGGAGCTCTCGGTACTCGATAATATGCTGGTCGCAATCGCATCACAACAAGGTGCACTGTCGTTCTGGCGACCCGCAAAAAATGTAACGGCCATCGAACGTGCTCAGACCCTGCTCGAACGCTTCGAGCTGGCCGCGCATGAAGATCGACTGGTGGGCGAGCTGCCCGGTGGTGTACGCAAACTGCTGGACATCGCGATGGCATTAACCCGTCAACCGAAAGTCCTGCTGCTCGATGAACCGACCTCAGGCGTCTCTGCCGATGAGAAATTCCCGATGATGGACACGGTGATGCGTGCACTCAATACAGAAAATGTCACCGTACTTTTTGTCGAACATGACATGGATATCGTGGAACGCTATGGCGACCGCGTGGTTGCCTTCTACAGCGGCCGTATCATCGCTGACGACGTACCTGAAAAGGCACTGGCGATGGCCGATGTAAAACGCTACGTGACCGGCAATTTCATCGAAGCGGGCAATCATGCTTGAGATTGCCAACATCGCCGTCTCGATACAGTCAGCGCAAGTTTTGCGCGGCGTGTCGCTGCAGGTGCATCAGGGCCAAATGATCGGTCTGATCGGTCGCAATGGCGCCGGCAAAACCACGACCTTGCGCGCGATCATGGGACACCTGCCACTGACCGCCGGCTCGATTCGTTGTGATGGTCTGGATTTGTCCTCACTGCCACGACATGCACGTGCCGCCATGGGCATAGGCTACATGCCGGAAGATCGCGGCCTCGTACCTGAACTGACCGTGGAAGAAAACATTCTGGTACCGCTGTGGGCTTCCAAAATGGCCAACACCGGACCGCGTCTGACATTCGTCTATGACGTGCTGCCCGAATTACGCGATATGCGCGAGCGGCGCGCACTGCTGCTCTCCGGTGGCCAGCAAAAACTGGTGGCGCTGGGGCGTGCGTTGGCTATTGGTACCCGTCTGCTTTTGCTTGATGAGCCCTTTGAAGGCGTGGCGCCAGCGCTCTCGTCGCGTTTGTCTGAGGTGATCGGCAGTCTGCGCGGCAGCGAGCTTTCGGTGCTGATTGCACAGTCGGATCTGAATCATTCACGCAGTCTGCTGGACGCAGAAATCGTGATCGAGCGTGGCGCCAATTCGCCGGCGGGCTGATGTTCATAACACTTTCGCGCACACGATTGTCAGCATGATCGACTGGCATCATCACATTACCCTGCCCGACACGCGGACCGAGACCCACTTTGGTGACCGGTCGCTGCGCTGCTTCACGGTTCGCCCGCCCTCGTTTTATGCGATGTTCTCCCAGGCGGTCGCAACACGTCCTGAGCACGAAGCACTTGCTTGCAATGATCAACGCTGGACCTACCAACAGCTGGATGCCGAGATCAATCGCATTGCCAATGGCCTGGCCGCGCGTGGTCTGCAAGCGGGTGAACGCGTGGTCATGTTCATCAGCAACCGCGCCGAGTTCGTGTCTGTTCTCTTCGCGCTGCAAAAACTGGGCGCGATCGCCGTACCCGTCGGCACGCGCGAGCAAGGCCCCGGTCTGGCCTACATCGTTCAACAATGTGGCGCGGCCGGCATTGTCTTTGATGACGATCTCGCCGATCGTGTTCCGGACAGCGCCACGGCACCCGCCTTGCGACTGCGCATTTCCACCGGCAGCCAGGGCGAGACGCTCTCCTCGCTCAACGGACCCGATATTGCGCCGGCGATAGTCGATGAAGAAGCCTGCGCCTGCATTCTTTATACCTCAGGTACCACCGGCAATCCCAAAGGCGCAGTGCTCACGCATTTCAATATTGCCCATTCGGTGATTCATTTCGAGATCACGCTGAAACTCAGTCACGAAGACCGTGCCGCACTGGCCGTACCCGCCAGCCATGTGACTGGCCTGATCGCACTGATTGCGGTGATGGTGCATGTGGCCGGCACGCTGGTGATCGTGCCTGAGTTCAAAGCAGCGTCTTTTGTTCAACTCGCCGCGCGCGAGCGCATCACTTACTCACTGATGGTGCCCGCGATGTATCAGCTCTGTCTGATGCAAGCAGAATTTCGCACACTGGATCTGAGCCGCTGGCGTGTCGGCGGTTATGGCGGTGCGCCCATGCCCGTACCCACCGTACAGGCACTGGCTGAAGCGATACCGGGACTCACGCTGGTGAACTGCTACGGCTCTACCGAGGTCACCTCGCCTGCCACCATCATGCCGCTCGGGCTCTCTGCCATTCACAATGACAGCGTGGGCATTGCGGTGCCCTGTGGTGACATCCGCGTGATGAATGACGAGGGTCAGCCAGTGGCGACCGGCGAATCCGGTGAACTCTGGATAGGTGGCCCGATGGTGGTGCCGGGCTACTGGGACAATCCGGAAGCGACGGCCAAAGGTTTTGCCGAAGGCTGCTGGCGCTCGGGCGACATTGGCTCGATGGATGAACAGGGACTGGTGCGCATCTTCGATCGCATCAAGGACATGATCAACCGTGGCGGTTTCAAGATTTATTCGGTTGAAGTGGAAAACGTGCTGATGTCCGTGCCCGGCGTCGTGGAAGCTGCGGTGGTTGGACATCCCTGCCCTGTGCTTGGTGAGCGCGTGCACGCCTATCTGTACGCAACCGACAAAACGCTGACTGCTGATGCGGTACGCGCGCATTGCACGGCGCGACTAGCCGATTACAAAGTGCCGGAGCGGGTGGTGTTGACTGAGGGATCGTTACCGAGAAATGCTAATGGCAAATTGTTGAAGCGCGCGCTGCGTAGTTGACACGCCATTAAAGACGCTGGGCCCCAGCTTTCCCCCAGCTTTCGTTGGGGCAGTGGCTGGGGTGACAATGTTTAGGTCGATGGCTCCCAATTCCGTCACCCCAGCGAAAGCTGGGGTCCAGCGTCGTTCGTTGTACACGAGCCGCTTAAATTTTCAACAGACTGGTATCAGATATCAGACGCCGACACCGGCAAAACATCCGCACCCGCACAACCCGCTCCCGCACCCAACGCTTCTTCGATGCACGACAATTCACTCCACTTCGCCACGCGCTGAGACGTGAATTTATTGATTTTCAATAAACTCGCTAATCCTCAAAAGGCTTGCTGTTGTTATTTTATACGTGTGCTGACTTGAAGCATTATGCTCTCTGAGTATTTTTAATAATTTCTCTTTTTGTTCTTTCATTGAAATTAGCGTCTGAATCTTGTTTTTACCTCCCTTTTCATTATCAGAGCTGGATTTTCCATGCCATTCATCCAATAAATTCTTTTGACTTTCGTATTCGCTGTTTTTTTCTTTGATTTTTATCTCGATATTTTCAGGATCTGAATTATCTGAAGAGTATTCATCAATCGTTATCTTTCTCAGAGAATTGGGATTCTTGATAAGAGCGTCAATTGCACCAAAACAGGCTGCCGTTGTATCAGGATCGCCGACCTCTCCGGTCTTGAAAAACCCGTGGCCACCATTGGTTGTCATGAATATTTTGGCATTACCACCACGGCTGCTTATCTTTTCCACAGCCGCCAGACTCGGGTTATTTATAAAGTCAATTTTTACCGATGAGTGACTGTTGGTGCCAGCATGTCGTCTAGACATCTCGTTCGATAGCTCAACTTCAAAAGTGCCACCGCCAATCCGGTCTTTCATCTCAAAAATTCTTGTGTGTGCCGAATCCAGATTGGGGCTCATAAAAACAACCTGCTTGATAAATTTTTTATCTTCAGTAGATATATTTTTATCTGTCAGAAAACTGGCGAGCTGAAATCCACCCCAGCTATGCGCCACCACACATAATTCTTTTTCTTTGAAATCTGGCTGCTGGCGCAAGTAGTGAATCACTGATTGAAAATCTCTCACATAATTGGGTGGACTGGCAAATGAATCTGACGTACCTGCCAGCCCTGGCTTGCTGCTTCCGGCAATTTCAGGCGCTATCAGGGTATAACCATGGTCAAGGGACCATGAAGTCAGAGGTTCGAAGCTGTCGTCATACGAGAGATCAGGTCCCCCATGCAAGAAGAGCATGACGCTTTTGTTTTTTTTGGTTTCATCAGTGCTAAATATTTGAAGCGATACGTGATTGGCGAGCTCAACCTGATTAACTTGTCGCTGTACTTTTGATACCGAAGAGGATGCCTCTGATGCGACCGCCTGCCCTCGGGGTAAAACTACCGGATTGCTGCTCGGAAGTTTTACCAATTCGCCTGCCCCGGGAACGGAACCAAGCGATGAAGCGAGTTCTGCTTCTTTCTTCAGAGACGATTTTTCGTCCCGAACGTACATTTTGGGTGATTCATCCCGAGGTACCGAAGCCTTATCTTTGCCATCGGCTGGGGCGCCAGGTACCTGGTCTGGCAGAGGCGAAATAAACTCGTTAATTGGTCTCATTATTCCCTTTGAAAATGAGTTGATGACTCCGGGATAGTGACCAAATCTATGAGCAAGTTCCTGACCGTATCAATAGGACAGCCTGTTTGTTGACTGGATGTTTTCGAATTCCGCCGTATGCATGGCGAGCAGACGCGAGTCGCGTTTGTGTCAGGTGGCTTTGGCGGACAGCCGGTGCACTTAGCAGCCGCGGCCAGCGGGACTAAAACTGATCGGGTTAGCGATATTGACGCTGACGCTGACGTGGATGCAAAGCCTGCAGTCCACGGGAGTCGCAGAAGGCGCGGTGAGAATGTTCAATCGCGGCCATGTGGATATAGTGCACCGAGCAGATGCGTAGGCAATGATCAGATCTGGGCTGGCAGTGCGCCGCGGCCGGCGTAGATCGCCGAGGCTCCGAGCGCTTCCTCAATTCGCAGTAACTCATTCCACTTCGCCATCCGCTCCGAGCGCGCAAACGAACCCACCTTCAGCTGCCCTGCGTTCCAGCCAACAGACAAGTGCGAAATCATCACATCTTCCGACTCACCCGAGCGCGCGGATACCACTGTCGAAAAACCACAGGCCTTCGCCGCCTGCAGTGCATCGAAGGTTTCGCTGATGGTTCCAGCCTGATTGGGTTTGATGAGCACTGCATTACAGGCTTTCTGTGCTGCTGCGTCG
>JAJTGC010000040.1 GCA_021298975.1 Oxalobacteraceae bacterium | reverse complement strand
GCGCCCTGCAGCGACCCATTACGAAATGCGAAGCTCTCGCGCACCGCGCGTTTCTCATCGCCGGCAAACATTGCGGCGAAATCTGGATTATGCGGAAAGGTCTTGTGCAGCAGCGTATGAAAATCAGTGTCATGCGCAATGATGGCAATCACTGGTGCGCTCATCGTCTTGTTCACGTTACCTGGAGAGAGTGCTGGCCGTAGCCGCTCTTTGGCTTCAGCAGTTCTCAAAAAAACGAGTCGGGCCGGCTGGCTGTTGGCCGACGTAGGGCAAAACTTCATAAGGTCATAAAGATCCTCGAGCTGCTGATCGCTGACGGCGCGATCCGTCCAGCCGTTCTGGCTTCGGGCCTCGGTGAACAAGGTGCTGACTGCAGTGCTATCGATTACGGCGTGCATGGAACCTCCAACGTGAATTCGTCAGTGTAACGGGTAGGACCCAAACGATCACTTAATAGGCACTGCGACAATCGTGCATATTAAAAAAATAATATGCTTCTCAAATTGACAAAACTTCAAATTAAATCGGACGCAAAAACACACGAAGCATCGCATGCAGCCTCTACACACGCTGAACCGATCACAAATAGAACGGTCGTTCTGTTAAGATACGCATCGGTTTGATGGTGTCGCTCTCACCCAGCACTTTCGCTTGCGCGGAAAGCGATACCTTGTCCGGAATCTCTGATGATCCGGCATCCGAGCCTCAAGCGTCTCGCCACCGGGTGGCATCCCGCACAACAACGACAACAAGGAGACGGGCCCATGCGCCGTTACATAGAATTCATTGTTCGCTTTCGCTGGGCCGTGCTCGTCGCGGTACTGATAGCTACTGTCTTTCTGCATTTCCGCGGACAAGCGCTGACCGTCATCATTGATCCCAACAACATCGTGCCGCGTTCGCATCCGTTCGTTGCCACCACGCTCAAGGTCGAAGAAGTATTCGGGTCGCGCTATGTTGGCGTGATTGGTATCACGCCCAAAAATGGCGATGTATTCGATCCCAAGGTGCTGGAAAAAGTCCAGCGCATTACCGGCAAGCTGCGCGAAACACCACGCGTGGTGAAAGCCAATCTGTTATCGGTATCAGCGCGCAGAGCGAAGGATATCCGCGGCACCGAAGAGGGTATGGAAGTCAAGCAGATGATGACCGATGTGCCCGCCACCCCCGAGCAAATGGCCGCACTCAAAGAGGCTTTGCAGCGCAATACCGCCTACATGAACTCGGTGGTTTCCAATGACTTCAAGACCATCACGGTGCTGGCCGAAGTGCGTGACGCAACGCCGGCAGAGCTGAAAGAAGGCAAAGGCGGATTCAGTTACGTGAACAAAAAAATCGAGGATATCGTCGCTGCCGAGCGCGACGATTCGGTCGATATCGTGGTGACCGGCTATCCGGCGTTTCTTGCGCTGCTGGAGCAGTTTTCCGGGCGCGGTGGCCTGCTCCTGCTGATCGCCATCGGCGTCATTGGCATCATTCACTATGAAGCATTCCGTACCGTACAGGGACTGATACTGCCGCTGGTCACACCCATCATCGCTGTTACCTGGGGCAAGGGCTTTATGGGGCTCTCGGGTGTTCCACTGGATATTTTCAACATGTCCACGCCGATTCTGATTTTGGCGGTCGGTGCGGGACATGCGGTGCAGATGCTCAAGCGTTACTACGAAGAGTACAACCTGCTGCGCGAGAATCCCGACCTCTCGCCGCGCGAGGCCAATCGCATGGCCGTGATCGAATCCATCGTCAAGATTGGGCCGGTGATGCTGACTGCGGGTCTGGTTGCTGCTGCCGGTTTTCTTTCGCTGATGATTTTTGACATCGTCTCGATCCGCGTCTTCGGTATTTTTGCCGGCGTCGGCATTCTGTCGGTGCTGGTGATTGAAATGACCTTCATCCCCGCGCTGCGCGCCGTGCTGCCGCCACCCGGTGAAAAAGAGGCCCGCATGGAACGCGAAGAGCGTGTGTGGGATCGCATCACCGGTTTTTATGCGGATCTGATGCTGGGCGAAAAGCGCTCACGCATTTTCATGATCACCGGGATCGTGGTCGTCATCGCACTGGCCGGCATGACCCAGCTGAAAATCGAGAGCGCACTGAAAAAATATTTCGATCCCGACCTGCCCCTGATGGTCGCAGACAAGAAGCTCAATGAGCGCATGGCCGGTACGAACAACATCTACCTGATGATCGAAGGCGACAAGCCCGATGCGATCAAGGACCCGGTGGTGCTCAAAGCCATGGATGAACTGCAGACCTTCGTCACGGCGCAGCCCAACATCGGCAAAGTGATTTCGATTTCCGAATTCATCAAGCGCATGAATCAGTCAATGAACGCGGACAAACCGGAGTTCTTCAGCATCCCGGACAAGCAGTCGACCATCGCCGAATACCTGTTGATTTACTCGATGTCCGGTGAGCCGGGCGATTTTGATCCCTATGTCGATTACGACTACAAGATGGCGAACATGGTCATCTTCACGCACAGTGACAGCACAGCCGATCTGCACTTGCTGTGGAAAGACATACAGGGCTTCGTCGCCAAGAAATTTCCGCCCAATATCCGCGTGAACATTGGTGGCAGCGTCGCTCAAAGCGCGGCGATCACCGAGGTCATCGTCAAGGACAAAATCCTGAATGTGGCCCAGATCGCCGGCGTGGTCTTTATCGCCGCTGCGCTGGTATTCCGGTCGCTGGTTGCGGGCCTGTTGGTGGTCACGCCGCTGCTGCTCTCGGTGCTGGTCAATATGGGACTGATGGGCTGGCTCGGTATGCGTCTCAATGTACCCACTGCACTGACCTCGGCGCTGGCGATTGGTATCGGCGCTGATTACGCGATCTATATGCTGTTCCGTCTGCGAGAAGAAATCGCGCGCGGTACCGATGTGGATGCTGCATTCCGCAAGGTACTCAAGACAGCCGGCAAGGCCTGCCTGTTCGTGGCTTCGGCCGTCGCGGGGGGTTATGCGGTGCAGGCCGGTTCACGCGGCTACTACCCGCACACCTGGAGTGCCATTCTGATCGGTACGGCCATGCTGGTGAGCGTGACGGCGGCACTGACCGTGATGCCGGCACTGGTATTGAAATTCCGCCCAAAATTCATTTTTAACGGAGGTGATGTGAATATGACATCGGGAAGCAAACGCGCAGGCATCGCCCTGGTCGCCGTACTCGGTCTGAGTGCCCTGCTGATGAGCCTGTTGCCGAACCAGGCCTGGGCACTGTCGGCTACCGAAATCATGGAAAAGAATTTCATGGTCGCGAAGTACGCCGACTCCACCTCCGAGAGCACGATGACGCTGACGAATAAATCGGGTCAGAAACGTGTTCGCAAAACCTTCGGTACCAGCAAGCTCGAGCCGAACGGTATCGATAACAAGCGCATGACACGTTTTCTGGAGCCTACCGATGTCAAAGGCACGGTCTCCATGCTCATCGAGCACACGGACAAGGATGATGACATCTGGATCTACCTGCCCAGCGTGAAGAAAGTGCGCCGACTCATTTCGTCGAACAAGAAAGACAGCTTTGTGGGTACTGATTTTTCCTACGGCGATGTGATCGGTCACAAGGTCAAGGAATGGAATCACACACTGCTCAAAGAAGAGGAGGTCGACGGCACACCCTGCTTCGTAATCGAATCATTACCGAAGGACCCAACGATCAAGGCCAACACCGGCTATTCCAAGCGCATCGCCTGGATTCAGAAAGATAATTTCGTGACGCTGAAATCGGTCGCCTATGATGAGGCAGGTGAACTGCTCAAGGAAGCGCGCTACAGCCACTTCAAGGAAGTCGATCCGGTCAAGAAAAAATGGCAAGCGGGCATACTCGAGGCACGCAATATGCAGACAGGCCACAGCACGGTCATCGCGATCGATAACTTCAAGGTCAATATCGGCGTGAAGGATGAATACTTCACGACGCGCTACATGGAACAGCAATAAATGCCGGATGTCAGTCGCAGACATCCGTTGTTTGCCAACCGACCCCGGCTTGCTGGGGTCTCGCTTTATCTCGCTGCCGTACTGCTGGGTGGCGGGCTCCAGTGCGCAAGCGCTCAAGACACGCCCGCAGCTGCGGCGCAGCAGCCGGCTGACTCGCGCAGCGATGGCAAGGGCTTGCCTGAGAAGTCACCTGACATGGCGGGCCAGAATCCGGCATCAAGTAAAGCGCCTGACAGCGCGCCAGATCTCGCACCGGCCGATAGCGCCACGGAACAACGTCCCACCCTGCTCGGCAAGCTCAATGCGCTCGGTCTGACTGGCTCGGTACGTAGTGGCTACTGGTCCTCCAATCGTCTCTACGATGATCGAGGGAACATCGGTACGGCGTCGACCTGGTTGAAACTGGACAAACGTTTCGGGAATGGCCTGGGACTATTTGCCGAAGCCTATGCCGGCCGTGAAGACTTTCGGGATGACGGCAATAGCATCGGGCGAGTACGCGAGGCCTATCTGGATGCACGTGCGGGCGCGCTGGATTTTCGTTTGGGCAAACAGATCATTGCCTGGGGCCGAACCGACCGCCTGAATCCCACCGACAATCTGACACCGCGCGACAGTCGTTTGCTGGCGGCGGATATTGATGAAGACCGTTTCGGTTCGCTGGCGGCGAAAGCTTCATGGAACCTCGATTCGTACACCAGCCTGACGGGTGTGTGGCTGCCTGAATTCCGACCCAACCGTGTGTTCCTGCGTTCCGGTTTTTCAGAAGTCATTCCCACCGGCTCGCGCAACTGGGCGTTGAAACTGGATCAGTCCGGCAAAGCGGTGGACTGGTCCGTGTCGTATTACGATGGGTACGATCTTTCGGGTGATCTATCGGCGTCCTATGTATTTCGACACTACCGAACCCGCGTGATCGGATTTGACACAGCCACCACCCGCGGTGCGTGGCGTATTGCCCTGGAGTCGGCGTATACGCGCACCGAAGACCCCGATGGTACGCTGGCCTATGTTAAGAATCCCTTTGTTTACACCGTACTGGGTATCGAGCGAGATTTCGGCAACAACACCAGCGGCATCGTGCAACTCTTCAATCGCCGGGTGATGCATTACCAGACGCCATCCGCTGCCGAGCAGCTGCATGCAATCCTGACCTCGCAGCTCGATCGCGATCAAAACGGCGTGAGTGTGCGCATCGCTAAAAAATGGTGGAATGAAACGCTGGAAACCGAGCTGTCGGGCTCGGCACTGCTGGAGCGACGCGGTTACCTGATTCGCCCACGGCTAGTCTATGCGTGGAGCGATCAGATCAAGCTGCTGGCGGGCTACGAGTATTTCGATGGCAGCAGCAACACGCTGTACGGGCTATTGAAACGCAATCGTTTACTGTTTACCGAGCTGAGATATTTTTTCTGAGGCAGGTGCTAAAGCACCCGCAACAGCTCAGTGAAACTCCGTCAGCAAGGCTCCCGCCAAGGGCGCGTCCTGCAACAAGCCCTTGCTGTCCACCAGCCGCTGGCCATTGACCCAGACACCATGCACACCCAGCGCATCGGTATCGAGCCGAGGAGCGCCACCGGGTAGATCGAATACGCGTTTTTTGACGCCGCGACCGACGGTCGCCGGATCAAACAGCAGCAAATCGGCCGCATAGCCTTCACGTATCAGACCGCGGTTCTGCAATCCAAGAATCTGCGCAGGTCGTGCCGTGATCTGATGTACCGCATCGGTCAAACGCATCTTGCCAAGATCACGCGCCCAATGACCCATCAGATGCAAGCCAAAGCCTGCATCATTGAAGAAAGTCAGATGCGCACCGGCATCACTCAGCGTGACCAGACTGTGGGGGTGGTTCAGTAACTCGGCTACCGCATCGGTATCGCTGTTCAGAAGAATGGCAGTGAATACCGTTTGCAAATCTTCAGCCAGCGCCAGATCGAGCGCGACATCAAGTGGGTCTTTGTGCTGCTCACGTGCCAGATCGGCGACGCTGCGCTGCTCGAAATGCGCATGCTCGGGCAGGCGGGTCTCGACCACATGGACCTTGTCCCATTCATTATTAAACAAGCGAAACGACGTAGGCGAAGCCAGTTCGTCGCGCACGCTTTGTCGAAACGCTGGATCAGCGAGTTTCGCTTTGAGCGCGTTATGTGACAGACCGAGCGCAGATTTCCAGCTGGCGAGTCCTTCCACCGGGTACGGCGAATGAAAGGTGAAATCCATCGTCAACGGGCAGCAGGATACCTGCCCGACCAATGGCACACCACGCGCATTGGCCTCGGTGATCGCCTTGAGATCATTGAACACGGCGCCGGGATTGGTCGGATTGTGGAGCAGGGCCGCGATCATGACGGGCCGGCCCGATGCCACCGACATCGCTTCCAGAAAGGGAACAGGCATCTGACCGCCCTTGGTCACCATGTAAATACCCCTCCCCTGGTGTCCCATGGCCTTAATCAGTGACATCATTTCATGATCACTGGCCAGGCGGGATGGCATGGGCAACCCACCCTCGCCGTTATGCGCCGGACTCGTGCTGGATGCTAGACCGATGGCGCCGGCGGCCATTGCGTCTTTTACGAGATCGACCATCTGTGCGATCTCGTCTTCGGTGGCCTCGCGCTTGTTCGCTTGATCGCCCATCACCCACGTGCGAACGGACGAGTGCCCGATATAGGCCGCGACATTAACCGCGCAACCGCGCTTGCGAAGCAGGTCCAGGTATTGCGGAAAAGTTTCGAAACCCCAGTCAATACCGCTGCGCAGCACCTCCAGCGACATGCCTTCAACCTGAGTCAGGTGACGCATGGTGATATCACGGTCGGCGGGCTTGCAGGGCGCGATGGTGAAGCCGCAGTTGCCGATCACCGCCGTGGTTACACCCATGGCCGGTGAGGGTCGCACAAACGAATCCCAGGTGATTTGCGCATCGAAGTGCGTGTGGCTGTCGATAATGCCGGGCATCAGCGCAAGACCATCGGCGTTCAGTGTCTCCGTCGCCGTCACAGGAAGTGCCTTGCCTACACCGACGATCACACCGGCCCTGACCGCGACATCACACAGAGTGGGTTCTTCGCCACTGCCATCGTAAACAGCGGCTTCTTGAATCAACAAATCAACATTCATCATGACTATCCGGTAAAACCTATCGTGTTTACACCTGAGGAAAAGGCTTTTCCCCCATGCAGAAACGTAACTTTACCGGATGAACCGCGGCTGCTCAAAAAAAGTGCAGACTGACGAAGCGGCAGAACAGCGCACGCCGCAGCGATTTCAGTGAGTGCGCGACTCAGGGCACCAGATTAATGGGCAGACAGAGCTGATAGCCCACACCCCAGACAGACTTGATCGCCGGCTCGGCGTCGTCCGCTTGCGCCGCACGGATCTTTTTGCGCAACCGGGCGACCAATTCCTCCAGTGCGTGCTTGCTGATGATGTCTTCGGCAGGCTGGCCGGTGCAGACATCACACAAGGTGGCTGAATCCAGCGTATTGTCCTGCGCCTGTACGAGCGCGACCAACAGTATTTTCTCGCGCATCGTCAGACGCAGCACAGAAGACAAGCCCGGCCCTTGCAAGGTGCGCTGCCTGAGGCTAAGCAACAGGGCATGGTCATCCTGCGTGGGCTTGACCCGACGGCCCAGACTGCGAAGTATCATCACCAGCTCATCGGGCACCACGGGTTTGGTCAGATAGACATCCGCACCTCCAACACCATAGCCTGCGATGCGGTCATTGAGCGTCACTCTGGCCGTCATGATCACAATGCCGGCATCAGGCAAAGTCTGCCGCAAGCGATTGGACAGGCTCAGCCCGTCTTCACCGGGTAGATTGAGATCAATCACGAAGATATCGACCGGTCTGTGCGTGATCAGGTCATCCAGCGCCCGCGCGGAATTCACCGCATTGACCAGAAATCCATGACTGCGCAAATGATCGCTCACCTCTGCCCGCAATAACTCGTCATCCTCGACGAGTGCAATCGACAGGATGGGTTGAGGCGACATGATTTTGACGAGCTGTTGATTGTTCAATTGGGTACCCTGACCATAAATGTAACTGTGTCGCGAGCGCACTGAAAATCTACACGCGCGCCAATCTTTGCAGCCGCCACCTTGACCAGACTCAGCCCCAGCCCCATGCCAGGCACGCCCATGGCATTCGGATTTCGGTAGTAACGTTCGAATACCTTGGCTTGATCCGGCATGCCGAACGTACCGATGGCGTTCGCAATCTGAAAGTACAGCGTCTTCGGTGCATCAGCCACAGCCTCAGCGCCGGTCGGCATTTCTACCGCCATGTCGTGCTGCTGCCCCACGGTGATTGCTATCTCTCCAGAAGGCAGTGCCTCATAACGATCAAGGCGCGCCGAAACAGCCACGTGTTCGATCAAATGATTCATGCGAGTGACACACTGATCGATATGCCGAAGTTTCTGCGTGGCGGCTTGGTTTTCCTGCAGGTGCTCTTTCAGCGCGCTTGATGCAAACGTGATTGTCCCCAGCGGATTTTTCAGATCATGCGTCAGCAGGTCTATCATGGTGTTTCGGTCGGACAGCAAGGCGGCATAGGAGTCTGCTTCGATTCGGTCGATTCGAATCTGATTAAGTTCTTCTGCCTTTAGTTTCTCTCTATGCTCTTCTTCAAATTTAATCAGCAAGAAGATAACGGCGCCCACCATCAATCCATTCAGACGCCAATCCGAAATATTTTGAACTGGCCCAACAAAACCGTTAAACAGTGAGAAGAAAATACCGCCGACAATGGTCGGAAGCAGCATGACATAAAATAAAGCACATGACACGAAAAACAACACCTTGATTTTTTTTATCATCCCCTTGGATTTGAGTACACCAAAAATGTGCACTGAGGGATAAATCGAAAATATGAAGAGATTCAGACGGATTGAGAAATTCTTGTACTCAGTAAAGAACAATGCACAATTCAGAACACAAACTGCCAGGATGACATAAACCATCAGGAAATAAAGTCTGGAATCACAATAAGCCTTGATCACGACAAAAATCGTCAGGATCGAAAAAAAACTTCGGAGGATGAACATCAAATGCGGCAATGCATCCAGCAGCAAGGGAGACCAATCCGGAAACCATGTTGACGGAAATCCGTAGATACCCAGGAGATAAACAAAGATACTGACTTGAACTCCGACAAAACAAGCCGTCATGGTGGATTGATATTTGATCAACCAGTAAATGCCGATAGCCAGCATGACGCTGGCCAGCGTCAGAGAAATAAAAATACGCTTGATCCGGTTGGCAGAGACTGAAGCAAGATCCTCTAAAGTCACGAGATCCGTATCCAATATCAGAAAATTGGTCGTCTGTATTTTGAGATAAATAATGTCTGAGGGCGATGTACTTTCGCGCAACCTGATGCAGTAATAATCGTCCACGCACGATTTTCCCTGCTGTGGAAACAGGTCGCCCGCGGTCTGGACCTGCCACTGGCCGCGATCAAATTCGTATACCTCGATCTGATTGGCGTTATGCGGTCCGACGCGCAGAATCATCGGCTCCATCCGCGCACCAGTCGCTGACGATGGTGCTGATGGCGCAATGCGGATTTTTACCCAGATGGGCGCCAACTGATAGCCGAGATTCAAGCGCTTTTCAAAATCTTTAAATGGCGCCCCTTCAATGGTATTGATGTCAAATTGGGAACTACTGTCGATGAAGAAGGACTGCGCAAAAAGGGGCTCATCCGATGCGGTTGCTGCACTTGCGCTGAACAGCCAGAGACATAAACACAAAAAATACCCCAGCCGCCTCAGCAAACAAGGAAGGCATGCAAAATTTCGGGGCGCAGTCCAGTGGCGCAAGGTGCTTACACCAACAGGAAGTTTGCCAAACAGCGGCAATGATTGCAGGTTTTCATGCGCATTGGGTCTGCGTTGATTATTCATGTTTCTCGCATTCTAACTGAGCCGAGCCATGAGAAATCATGGGGGCTCATCAGCAGAAAAGTCATTTGCTGCCGTGCTCGTCACGCAGGGTCAGGCTTCAGGAATTACCGGCTTGAGCGGCACCCGCAGGACCTTGCATACCCCACCCTGCCTGTCGCCGGGCTGATCGTTATGTGTCCTTGCTGGCTGTCAACGGCTGAAGGCGAGTATCAGATGAACAGATAAAAGCCGTTGAGGGTGACCAGCGTCCCCAGGATAAAGACGATGCTGGAGCCGGTGACGGACATTCTTGATTTGAAAAACAAGCCAAAAAATGACATGAAAAATCCCAGCATCAGGATGCCGTTTGCCAGACCGAACCATTTCAGCTTCATCAGCTGTATGGCGCTCTGATTGTCATGAAATTTGATCTTGTCGTTCAATGCAGGTTTTCCTGGCGTACCTCCCGTGCCCGATTCGATTTTTTGCGCCTCGGTTCGGTAAGTCTCTGCACTCGTTTTCGATAGCTCACGCAGATCGGTACTGTAGCTCTCATTTTTTGACACGATATGATCCATGAGATCAGCCGTCAGATTGAAGGTACCCTGCTGCACAGTGAGCGTCTGAACCGACATATGGGTCGTTGATGACAGCAACTGGTTTGTCATAAAGGCATTTTGTGCTTCAGACAGTCCAAAACTGGAAAATCCTTGGGTAATGATCAGGCCGGTGGTCAATGCAGCTAGCACCTTTCTGGTTTTATCCACACCGGTCACTATTCCAGGCTCCGACGCGATTGCTTGGTTTTTTTCAGTCATATCGAAATTCCCTGGCCATGGGCTGATGGCATTGTCATTGTTTCTGGGTTGCGTATTGATTGCAATGGCAGACTTCGCCAAAGCCAGCGTTAGCATTGCCGGGCGATCAGGTCTGATCGTCACCATTTCCAGCGCACTCGCTTTTTTGTTGGTATGGCGTGCATCAATGGATTCGAACTCATCCAGATTGTCTTTCAGTGACCCGGTCCAGGTTTTCAGATAATCCATGCGCACGTGCAAATGCGATTCCGGGTCATGCGAACCATCATCATCCTGCAGTTCATTACCATCAATGTCGAACGCACTGTCCTTGAGTTTTTTTCCGCCGCGCGATTGGTTATCTTGCAGGTGGCGCGACTTGGCGCCGGCACTGGCATCTTTGGCCGTCCGAAAATCAACATCACCATCGGCATCGCTCGTTTGCCGCAGATCGGAATCACCCTCGCCATCACGCAGATGATTTTTGTTTGTGGCAGCCTGTGCATTGCGCAATGTCCGTTTGTCAGAATCCCCGTCGGCATCGCCCAGATGACGCGTGTCAGCGCCACCCTGCCCATCCTTCAGGTTACGTCGGTCGGTATCACCTTCGCCATCCTTCAGACTACGTCGGTCGGTATCACCCTCACCATCCCTCAGATTACGTCGGTTGGCATCACCTGCACCATCCTTCAGACTACGTCGGTCGGTATCACCTTCGCCATCCTTCAGATTACGTCGGTCGATATCACCTTGGCCATCATTCAGATTACGTCGGGCGGTGTTACCTTCGCCATCACGTAGGCTACGGATTTCGGAATTCCCGTTGCCATCACGTAGACTGCGGATTTCGGACTCCCCGTCGCCATCGCGCAGGCTGCGGATTTCGGAATCTCCCTCGCCGTCGCGCAGACGACGTGCCTCGGCATCACCCTCACCATCGCGCAGGCGCCGCCGCTCAGATTCAGATTCACCATCGCCATCACTGGACTGTCGATTGCGTGACCCACCCTGATCATCTCTGGACTCATGACGCGAGATCACCGGTTGATCGCTGGCTTGGCTAGTGGCAGCGTCGGGAGCTGTCTGCGCCTTATTTTTTTTCGTCTTGTTATCTGCTTCAAGCGTCGTTTTTTTTACGAAGCTTTTGCGTGTATCAGTCGGAGATTTATTGTCAGGTTCTCTGGCTTTTGCATTGGCTGCAACCAAGTCGATGTCCTCGGACAGCTTGGTTTGAAATTCGAATGCTTCCGTACTTTTTTCAATTTTATCGGCGATTTCCCTGGCAATTTTTGAACCAGGTGCAAACTCTGCAGACGGCTTGGCCGTGTCGCTGGCAGCCGCTGCCTGAGCGTCTGCAAATTGCCTGTTTTCGTCGGTGTTTATCTTGTTTTGTATTACCTGACTGTTCTTTCCTGACTTTGATGCTTTGCGAATATCGACAGGCCGGTCATTTTTAATCGTGAGGTGATTTAAATACTTCTTGAAATTTGTGTCGGATATGTCGAAACCGGCAAGAAATCGTCTAAAAAGATCTTGTTCAAGCCGATCAACACGCTGGTCAGACAACATACAATCAGCCACATTGATCAGGATGCATATCTTTTGCTGTTGGTTCAGCGTAGTTATCACTTGATTCATGAAATCGGGAAATTTCGTCTGCTTGACGTATTTCAGCGCATCCGGCAATCCCGTTTTTGATCCTCTCAGCGCGACATTGATCTGACCAATTTCTTCTTTCGCTATATCGCCATCCACGCTCGTCATGTACAGCATGGCCACAATCAACGCGTGCAAGGGTGTCACGCCAACCGTACTCGTATCCGTGCCAGCTGCGACCTCCAGAACCGAATGCTTGTTTTTCAGCGAGATGGTGTCAAAGTAAGGCTTGAAAGTGTGTTTGTCGTAGCCCAGGCTACTCAACATGCGCGAAAACAAAATCATCTCTGTTTTTGAGAGATCGCCATCCGACATACTGGAATCACAGACATTGAGCAAAATGCACAGTCTGTCGTCATCCTCAACCACATCAGGCATTTCGGCCAGAAATTCATCAACACTTTTGGATTCGACGTAGTTCAGTGCTCTTTGCAGAATCTGCTGATCCCCGCCGAATACCGACAGCAGGTGGTTGCACTCTTGATCAGAAATCTCATCATCGGCTGCCATCATGTAAAGAATGGCGACAATCAGAGAAAGATAGGGGGTCAGGTGAATCACACCGCCACTGCCAGGCGCAACAAATCCTTGGTCTTCGGGGAGACTGTTGAGCAAGCGATTAAAAAGATTTGTTTTTTCTGTCACAGACGCAGGCTCGCAAGTTGGCATTGACTACCGGCGCGTGGTGTCCGATGTAATCGAACACCTAAAACTGATTAGAAGGTACTGGGTCAGACGACCTATCCGCTCTGAAAAGGGAACAAAAGCTCTTGAATACTCTTGATCTGCTCGACGCGTGTGTCGAAGACAGGCATGCCGCGGACTCCGTGTGCGAGTGCCAGTGCTGCTTGTGCGACTTTATTGAGAGGCCTTGAGGGTTTTTGGAGAATGACGATTACTTCTGAGGATTTGCAGGTCTCGCGGAAGACACAACGCAAGAATTTTCTTTCAAATCCCCTGTCGCGAGTTCGCCCTGCGATGTCACCAGCAGAAAAGAACCCTCAATTGGCGAGAACGCTACCGCAAGAACTTTACGGTGATTTCGAGTGGCTCAAAACTCATTCCAGAGCCGGCGCACCACATACGCCGAGCCTCGGTTGCTTAAATGATCGTCATCGATATAAAACAAAACGCCATCGCGCGCACCAAAGCATCGCGATGCATCACACAATGCGGTTGCCAAATCGACGACATGGATCGTCGGGCGAGCAGATAAAACCGCTTGCATCATGTGCCTGAATGCCTTGTTTCTTGTGACAAAAATATCTTTGCTGATCGCGCAGGGATCGGTCACTTTGCTGGTAATCGAGAAGGGTCGAAAGGGAGAACAGCTGCGAATATCGAATCCAAGTTCGGGCACATCATACAAATAAGTCACTTTTTTTCCAGCCGCCAGCAAGGCATCCAGTGTTTTCGTCAGTCCCATGAAAAAAACGTCTTCGTTCGTGCGCGTGCCCGGTGGCTCGCCTTCAAAATGAAGTACCCATGCACCGAACTGGTCCTGTTCGATATCCCCAAAGCCTGTCGCGGTCGTGTACATCGGTCCTCTGCTGGTGATGATTACCTCGCGCACAGTGGGATCAGCGATGATTCTTTTAATGGCCTGCGTTCCTTTCTTCAGGCAGTTTCTGGGATCACCGCCCTGATCCTGAATAACCACATTGAGCAGCGGCGGACAACCATCGCTGGCGCCATACAGCCCGATGTCCTGTCCCTTGGCCTTGAAGCGGTCACGCAAACCGGCGTAAATCGTCATGGCGTGACTATCACCCATCACCACCACCGACGGCGCGGGTCCGGTGGAATGGCACCGAGGACTGTCATGCCCTGCGTCCTGACAATACCAACCTTCGCTATCGGGCAGATCAAAATTCAGATCAGCGATTTGCGCCTCAATGGCTCGACTGGAAGCTCTGAATTTGAATCCATCTTGAACAAAAATGAATAAACCCAGACTACCGGACAAGACCATCAACGTCACCAGCAAAAACGTCTTGCCTGTTTTACGCGGACCAAACCGCACCGGCTTCTCGATGAAATAATAAGTCAGAATCGCCAGAGCGAATGACAGAGCGACAGCCACCATGCGGATAGACAAGTCGGGGCGTGCGCCTTCCAGGATTCTTGCGAACGACAGCAATGGCCAATGCCATAAATACAGGGGAAAGCTGATCAGTCCAATACCGACCACGAGCCGGTTCGAGAGAACGACGTGATTGAACCAGGCTTGTTCGCCCGCCATGATGATCAGCAAAGTGCCTGCGACCGGTATCAGTGCCCACACGCCGGGAAAGACAACATCGGGCGTTAATAGCAATGCGCCCAAGAGAAGAAAAATCATTCCGACAACAGCGAGTCCGTTCGACATGATCGGGTTGCTGCGGATACGGGAATTGAATGTAATGAACGCATGGCTCCCGGACCACAAACAACAAGCCCATAAGCCACCCCCAAGCAGTTCCCAGATACGGGTGATCGGAGAGAAAAAAGTACCCGATGGATCAGACTCGATGAGGCTCAGATTGAGCACCAATGAAACCAAAAGTAAAACGCCACCCGCCATGATCAGATTGACTCTGTATTTCAATGCCACCCAGACAATCAATGGCCAAAGCAAATAAAACTGCTCTTCAATCCCTAAACTCCACAAATGCAGCAGCGGCTTTGCATCAGCGGCATAGTCAAAATAGCCGCTTTCGCTCCACAACAATAAGTTGGGCATAAAAATGGCGCTTCCCGCCATATGCTTTCCCAGCAAGCGATATTCATCTGGCAGCAGGGCAAACCAGCCGAAACAACAGCAGCTTGCCGTCACAACAATAAGGGATGGAAAAATTCGCCGGATGCGACGCGCATAAAAATCTTGGAAACTGAAGGTTCGATTTTCGAGGGACTTCAGAATGAGCGTGGTGATCAAATAGCCTGAGATCACAAAAAAAACATCGACCCCGATAAAGCCACCCTGCAAGCATTCGGGAAATGCATGAAAAGCGATGACACCGCCAACCGCGACGGCTCTCAGACCATCCATATCCGCGCGGTAGTCTGGTGTTGATAACGGCAGATTGTGCGCTCCCCCGCGGTTTATCATGGGCCGATCTTTATAGATTCTGAAAAAAAGGCCAACCATGCGTCGGCACGATGGCACGCGGATGGCCAGTTCGATACAGTCCACCACAGGTGGTCACCTATCGCCACAAGCGGCCACAGGATTGGCCATGGTAATGGATCCGGACTCATTGCCTCATCCGAACCAAAACGACACGGCATGCCTCCGATTCGGATCAACACGCATGACCACAACGGACTTGCTGCGGCCATTGGTATTTTGCCGAGAGCTTCGGCGGCTGGCGCGCAGCCGATCTATTTTCTGGCGCAGAGCACCATATTGGTTGCTGTGGTGGCCACCGTCTCGACAGTCGAAAAGCCGGCCTGCTGCAGCACCATGCCGAGTTTCGCAGGTCCCGCCTGCGCACCCAGCGCCAGACCGACTTCCTGCGCCATGGAGGCAGGCACGCAGCCCATCGTCGACGCGGTGTAGAACATCTGGCCGACGATATTGAAATTATCTTCCAGCTTGTCATTGGCAAATGGCTCGATGAGTACCAGCAGCCCGCCCTCTTTCAATTGCCGGCACGCGTGTTCTGCCGCACCAATCGGATCGCCCATGTCATGCAGACAGTCGAAGAATGCAATCACATCAAACGACCCGGTGTAATCCTTGGCGCTGCGGGTGTCGTAGTGAATGCGCTCACCCAGACCGGCATCCGCGGCGAGACGTTTTGCTTCCTCGATCGACGGGCCATGAAAATCAAAGCCATAGACCTCGGCGCTGGGAAAGTGCTCGGCAATCAGCATGGTGGAGACGCCATGACCGCAACCGACATCGGCAAAACTGCCGCCCGCAGAAAGTTTTTCAGTGAGCGCGGGTATTTTCGGCAACCAGCGCGAGACCAGATTGGATTTGTAGACCGGCTTGAAGAAACGCGCGGCTTCGCCCGTCTTGAATGCTGCGCGCACTTTGGGCTCGTCCATCACCAGCGAGGCCACGCTGTCGTAGGCGCCAATCATCAGTGAGGTACTGTCTTCGCGGGCAAAGACAGCCTCTTGCTCCTCGCTGAGAAAAAATTGACCTTTGTCGCTGTCGTAAGACGCATAGCCAGCGGCGCACATCGCGCATAACCACTCGAGGCTGTAGCGCTCATGAATACCGGCAGCCTTGGCAAAGCGCGCGTTGTCGCTGGGGCCCAAGTCGGCCAACTGGGTGAATAATCCGAGTTCATCGCCTATGCGCATCAGCGGCACAAGTTGTGCGGCGGCGACGTTTTGAAATACCTTCCATTGCAGTGCTTTCAGCGCTTTGGTATCCATTGATTTCTATCCTGCGGTGAACCCTGTTGCAATCAGCGGGTCAGCCAATGTCGAGGCTTCATCAACATGCAGGTTGATAGAGCCTCGCGGTTATGCCTCGGAGGAACGGCCTCATATTGCCAAATAATTATCAGCATCAGACGCGTCATCGCGGCGATGCCGTGGCGTCAGATTCCAAGGCGCGGTGTAAAGCGATTAAAATTCAGCAACCATTCATGATCCTATCAACGCGCTGACTTTTGCATTTAAAAAAGCCAAACAGCGACTTACAAAAATAAACCACCCCCATGCCCTCTACCATTATTTTCGATACCGAAGCGACCGGTATCGTCGAGCCTGTGATCATCGAAGCCGCATGGATCGCTGTCGATAGTCTGCAACCCTTCACGCTGGGCGAGACCTTCCATCAACGCTATCAGCCGGGAAAACCCATCAGCCTTGGCGCTCTGGCCACCCACCACATCATGGACGAGGAGCTGCTCGACTGCCCGCCGGCCAGCAGCTTTCGTCTGCCTGACGATCTGCAGTACCTGATTGGTCACAATATTGATTTTGACTGGCAGGCGATCGGCCAGCCCGAGGTCAAACGCATCTGCACACTGGCGCTGTCGCGCAAAGTCTGGCCCGAAGTGGATTCGCACAGCCAAAGCGCCCTGCTGTATTTTCTGGCGCGCGATACCGCCAGAGAGCGCCTGCGTCACGCCCATTCAGCCGAGGCCGATGTGCGTATCTGCGGCACCATTCTCGACCATCTCTGCAAAAAGCTCGAGATCAGCAGCATGGAATCGCTCTGGGAAGCCTCGGAAAACGCCCGACTTCCCACGCATATGACGTTCGGCAAATACAAAGGCCTGCCGCTGGCCGAGGTACCCAAAGATTATGTGCGCTGGTTGCTGGATCAGCCCAATGTGGATCCGTTTGTCCGGCAAGCATTCATGGCACTGAGTGGAAAGAAACCCCAGGCAAGTCAGATCCGAGAGTGACGAGCCTGACACAACAGGTCAACCTGACTACGCCTATTTCTCGCCTGCCACCGTGATGTTGATGCTTTTGCGTAGTCCCTCGCCATAGGAGCGGTGGGCACCGTCACCAAATTGCAGTGTCAATCGGTAGCGACCCGGCTGAAGAAAAACCTGGCTCTCGGTTTGTCCTTTGCCGAAATGCTTGTGCTGGTTATCGTTCGGGATCACGACACCGGTATCGATATCTCTGGCATCAATCAGCAGATGGTGATGCCCGGTGCCCTGCGTCATGTCGCCGGCGGGCGCAATGCGCATGCCATCAATTGTGAATTTGACGGTGAAGGTGGTCGGCACCGTGTCCCCGTCTTTGGGTTCGATGAAATCCACCGATTGCGCATGCGCGCTTCCCGCCAGCCAGAGCAACAGCACGCAAAAAACCGAACAGAGTGAGTGTGGCATTTTTTTTCCCTGTAACAAAATCGGTGACGCAGCAGCATCACCCAAAAAAACGAGACCCTGACAGCACCGACCCTGCGTCGCTGCGTCTGCGGGTGGCAGTGGACAGTCGCCGCGCATGTCTGACTTGCGTTCGCTGATACCAGACGGGGGGTCCAGAAAAATAATGACGTTTTTTCTGTTTGAAAGAGCGCTGCTTTTGTCGGATGCTGTCATCACCGACAAAAGATTCATGGCCGCTGATGCTGTCAAAAGTGCGATTGGCTGCGGCGACTGCGGCGCTGAAATCCTGCTCAGCCTCCGCCATGTCATCGGCCACTGATCGCAACACCTCGACCGATTCGATGACGGCATCTTTCTCCGCTTTCAGTGTTTCTGCGAACATTTGCGCATTGACCTCGGACTTGAGTGTGGCGAGATAACCCTGCGCCTTGCCGAACAGGCGCCCAGCCACCCGTGCCACGGCGGGCAGACGCTCGGGGCCAATCACAATCAGTGCGATCCCGCCGATCACCGCCAATTTCGACAGGCCGAGATCAATCACAATCAGCCTTGCTTTCCACAGACAATCTGCATGAGCTCGTTGTTTCGGGTGCCCTCCACCACCGGGCGCCAGGTATCCTCGGGATCGACGCTGCTGCTGACCGTCTGGCCTTTCAGATAGGTCTCCGAGTAAAACGCTCCCTCCAGATTGCGGAACTGCTGCAACGCGCAGTTGTATTCCTTGTGAGAGCGGTTGGACAGCACGCCATTGAGCGGGAAGCTGTAACTGAGCATTTCCCAAACCGAGACTGTCGCGCCGCTGGTCACGATGCTCTGATCGTCGTAATAAAACTCCGCCTTGCCGTTATCGCCGTAAAGTACCCATCCGGCTTGGGCCAGGTTTGAAACCAGCAGCATTCCCAATAAACAGGCTCTCATCACAGATCATCCTTCATCGTTTGGCTCGCGCTTGCCGCTTTCCACAACCGGTATAAATAAATACTGGGACAAATCAGTGCAAATGCATAGGCACCGAATACCAGCCACAGCCCCTCAAGACCCAGGCGCGGTCCCAGCAGATGCCGGAACAGCAGATACATCGCGAAGGCAGAAAAAAAATAGATGAATCGTTGCCTGGATTTGAGTGTCATTGGTCAGTCGCTAGAGCGAATTGACAAACGCAATCAGATCATCGCGCTCTTCTTTCGAGAGACCGGCAAACAAATCACGTGCCGGCTGTGCCTCTCCGCCATGCCATAAAATCGCCTCGAGCACGGTTCTGGCACGCCCATCATGCAACAGGTTGGTACTGCCGTTCACCTGAGCCGAGAGACCAATTCCCCACAGCGGCGGCGTGCGCCAGTCGCGCGGACCGGCCTTGAAATCGGGGCGACCGTCCGCCAGACCCGGACCCATATCGTGCAGCAGCAGATCGGTATAGGCGCGAAAATTTTTATTCTCGATCGCAGGCAACACGGGGTAGCTGCCGGTACGCATCTCGGGTACATGGCACTGAGCGCAGCGTGCCTGCTCGAACAATTGTCGGCCCCGTATGATCTGCGGCTTGTCCTGATCCCGAGGTGCCGGCGCATCAAGGGCCACCGACCAGAAATTCAGATCATCCCACGCATAATCAAGTAATTCCGGACGATTACCCGGTGGCATGGCACGGCAAGCGGTCTGAATGGCAGGACAGTTTTCTTCGATGTAGAGCGACGAGGTCACGCCCATGTCACCATGAAAGGCAGCGACGATCTGCTGCCGTACCGAGGGTTGATTCGCTTTCCATCCAAAGCGCCCGAGCGAGGAACGCTGATGAATGTCATCGCGCACATAATTCGGTCTTCCGTTGAGTCCCATGGCCGACTGCATCTTGGCCAGTGCCAGAATGTCTGCCTCGGACACCGCCTCCAGATAACCCATGCCAAACACCACCTGCGTATTTCGCAGCGACGTCAGGACGGTGGGATCAATCGGACCAAAATTGGGTTTTTCGATGCGAATCGACGGTTTGCGCAATTCGACGGACGTGCCATCAGGCAGCTGAACATTTTCGGCGAGCCAATCGATGTAGAGCTCGGCCTCACCCGGCTTGAGATTTTCTTTCAGGCCGACATTGACACCGAAGACCTGCAGCTGATCACCGTAATTCGGATGCGGTAATGGTGCGCCATCGGCCGCCTCGCCCGGCAGCGACAGTCGCAACAACTGCTGGAAAACGATCGCACCCGGCTGATCGAAAGTACGGCCGCGACCGGCTTGCGTGTGACAGCCTACGCAGGCATTGGCCAGAAAAGTCGGCCCCAGCCCCCACTCGCCGCCGAGCAAAGGGAATACGACCCACGGGGCCTTGAATTGCTTCTCGCCCGCCTTGAATTTTTGCAGTTGGCTGTGCGTCAGACCGGGCACCGGCTGCATATAAACCGCCTCGGGCGGGACCGGCTTGGGTGCGGAGCGAATTACCTGGGATAGCGTTGGCATGGCCGAGGTCAGCGCCGCCACCGAAAACACGATTGCCGAAAGCCGCATCACGGTACGGCCAGCCATCCGACCGAACCTGCCGCGCATGCCCTGACTCCCCGATACCCACTTGTTTTTCGGTCTCTGCATGTTCATTCGAAGTTTTAAAACGGCGACTCGAATCCATCACAATACTTGCCAGTTCCAGCTTACCAGAATCACGGCACAAAAAAGGCCGGCAGCCTTCGCCGCCGGCCAATCACCAAGGTGCGTGGGAGATTTCAATAAGCATTCAACCCAAGGCAAACAACGCATGGTTATGCGGATCGTTTTGAGACTGCGGTATCGCCGGCGCGCGACAAGCCGCCAAAACCATCAGCGTCTTGCTAGCACTTTTGCTCCATCTTGCAGGACTTGTAGACCTCATCTTTTTCGACGATGCCTTCACAAGCCTCTTTGACATTGATCTTCGCATTGCGACACGCCGTTCCGAGTGCCACCATGGAATCGGTCGCTGCATTTTTCTGGTCGCAAAAATAATCCTGCTGTTTTTTAGCGTCTTCACAGGTGCCTACCCGTGTCTTTTTTTCCTCGTGATGATCGGCCAGCACAAGGCTCCCGAACAGCGTTAAAAATAATCCCAGGATTAACGATAATTTTATTGGTTTCATATGAGTTGTCCTCCGTTTTTCAATCAGTGTGCGCGATGGTGAGCCGTATGCCAGCGAGCTGGCATACGGCTGCATCACGCATCAACTGAAATCAAACTCCCGGCCATCTTTGGCAATGTAACCATACGCTGCATTGCTGCGCTCACCACCCATGGCCAGATACTCGGCCTTCATCTGGGCGATCATGTCATTGTCAAATGGCTTGGACAGGGCTTCGTTGGCCATCTTCTGCGCATCAAGCTTGTACAGCTTGGCCGAATTGAGACCAAAGATCTTGTTCTTGACCGTGCCACGGCCATCGCCCAGAGGAATCTTCCAGCCCTGCTTCTTCATGATGTCCTGCGGGATTTCCAGACGACGCAAGGCTTCGATCTGCCACTGCGGCGAGCCGTACCACACCGAGTCTGTACCCCAGACAACACGGTCCGGACCCATGAGGTTGACTAGCTGTCCAATGAAGGCAGCGCAGAAGCGCGGATCGGTGACCGCGGTCGACGCAAACACCGAACCCAGTTCTGCGTAGACGTTGTTGACACCAAACTTCTCGGGAATGCGTGCCAGATCAGTCGACCATTGGATGTAGCCGTTCTTCTCGAACTGCGCCATTTCCTGATCTGGCTTATCCGCCAGCCAGGGACGAAGTGCTGCGTGATAAATCACGAAGTTCATCTTCGGCCAGTCCTTGGCTGCTTGTCCCAGGTCATTGACGGTCGCATGTTCCCAGGTGCCGGCAAAAGCCTTTTCGTAATCACGCGGCATCAGACCCTTGTGAATACAGATGGTATTGATACCCGCTTTGATGGCTTTTTCATAGAACGGATACATCAGCTTTTCATCATCGAGGCGCCACGCAAACTTCGACGGACCAAAAGGATCACCAATGGTGTACGACTTCCAGGACACCGGATGCAGTTCCTCGATCGCACGATCAACTTCGTCCATCCAATTCGGATATTTTGGTGTGATCACCGAGTGGCCAAGCATACGGACACTGCCCGCCATCTTGTTGACGGCCCGGCAGGCATTCTGAATGGCGTCATTGGAAAGCAGCCACCAGTTCGGATCATCGAAAGGCGCACCCGAGAGCAGCGCCACCGAGGTGTCCGAATCAAGGAAAATCTCCTTGAGGTAGTTATCCATTTTGTAGCGTGCCAGCGTGGTGGGGATGTTTCCGATGTTCGGATTGACTTGGGCACCCTCAGCCCACTTGGTCAGACCCAGCAGGCCTTCCTCTTTGAAGTCATCGCGAATGAAGTGGGTCTGGTCATCGAAAATGAACTGGCCTTTGTACTTGGCCTTGCGGTCACCGGCAGCGTCAAGATTCTTCGCCTCTGCTTCGTTCACTTCGAACATGTTGCCGTACACCTGATTCATGGCGATGAAGGCGGTCGCCATGCCCGAGGACGTGGCGAGGAACTCGCGCCGGCTCATGTTGTGACGCTTGGCTTCCTTGTCGGCCATTTCCTTGATCAGGAATTCGACCTTCTTTTGCTTTTCCGTCTGTGGCAGTGGGTTGTATTCACCGTTCGACACCATTTGTGTCGGGATGGGAGAACGGAACGCTGCCTCATCAGCCGGCAGGCACTCCGCAAACTCTCGCTCCGTCATCGACACACCAAATGGCCTTTGTTTGTCAGTCATTTTTTAGTCTCCTCAGATGATTGATCCGGGCAGTGTTGCCCCCTTTTTTGCGCAGCACAGCAAGCCTATATTTTTTATTGACGAAAAATTATCTGCCTGCGGGACTCCACGCTCGTGCCCCTTGTTTTTTGCCAGTGGACGTATTCATCGTTAGCAATCGCCATGCCATCGCATGAAGACCCGATAGAAAGGAAAAGAGCCCCTGCTTTCGCTGGCGATCAGGGAAAATGGAGAGAATGCATCGCCTGCAAGGCGCTGCATCGGTGAAAAGTCGTTACAGTTGTAACGCGATCGCTGTGACAAGTGTCACAGCACTGTCTCAGCGCGGCGGCTGAATCCCGTGCTGTTTCATGCGGCGATACAGGGTCATACGGGAGATACCCAGATTTTGCGCTGCAGCAGTCACGTTCCAGTGACAGGACTGCAATTCAGCAAGCAAGACGATCGCTTGCGGTCCATGCCGCGAGAGGTCTTTTGCGGGCAAGTCGCTGCTTGCATCTTCGGGCCGAGGATTGACGAGGTATTCGGGCAGGTCGCCGATGGTGATCTGCTGATCAATACAGACCGCAGCCGCAAAATCAATCACGTTCGTCAGCTCACGCAAATTACCCGGCCATGGATGCGCGAGCAGCAGGGCCTTGGCTTCGGCATCGATACCCAGTGGCCGGCGCCCCGGCACGATGGTCTGCAGGGCAATGGCGCGGTCGATCATCCAGCTCAGGTCTTTACGCTCGCGCACAGGGGGCAAAATGAAATGCGCCCCATTGAGACGGTAGTAGAGATCATCGCGAAACAATCCCTCACGCACCCGCGCCTCCAAACGGCAGTGGGTGGCTGCGATCACCCGTACATTGATCGGCACCGGTCGCGCAGCACCCACGGGCTGGACCTCTTTTTCGGACAACACGCGCAGTAGTCGTGTCTGCATCGCCCGGGGCATGTCGCCAATTTCATCCAGAAACAGAGTGCCGCCCTCGGCCTCTTGAATCAGTCCTTTTTTCCCTCGAATGGAGGCACCGGAAAAACTGCCGGGCGCATAACCGAACAGCTCGCTCTCGATGAGCGTATCGGGGATCGCTGCGCAATTCACGGGTATGAAAGGACCTTCGCGGCGCTCGCTGCTCGAATGCAGCGCTTTCGCAAAATATTCTTTTCCGCTGCCGGTTTCACCGGTAATCAAAATGCTGATCGGCGAGTTGATCAAACGGGCCGCGCGCTGTATCTGTTTTTCGAGCAGCGGGTCGCCGCCGGTCAGTGCTTTGAGCTCGGCGGGTATAACCAAAGCACCACTATCCTGCACTGTTGGTCGCCCGAGGCGCGCCGGCTGCATCACGGATAAAAACATGACCTGCAATGCGTTGCGAATCTTGAGCGCACGCCGGTCAACCGGCTGGGTGGACAGATAGTTTGGCAGACCATCGACAGTCAGATCGATCAGCTCCGAGATCATCGTGCCCATCAGACCTGACGGCGCATTTTCCTTGAACAGCAATTGTGCGGGGCGGTTGTACCCGACCACTTGACCAGAGGCGTTCACGGCCAGCAGGTACTCGGGGCTGACTTCAAGAAATTCCGGGGCCGCCGACATGCGCAGGATCCACTGATCGCGATAACTGTGCAGAAAATAGGCATTCTCGATCTTGTAGGCATACATGCGCACCAGCTGAAGCGCCAGATGCTGGCTGTCCTTGTGCTGCGGCGCTGACAATGCCGAGATATCCAGCACCGCCTTCATGCGACCGGCAGCATCATAGACAGGCGCTGCGGTACAAGTCAGGGGTATGTGGGTCGCGTCGAAATGATCATTCAGATGCACCGTGAGCGCCTCGCCCGTGCTGATGCAAGTACCGACACCATTGGTACCCACATAGCACTCATTCCAATGCGAGCCGAGGTAAAGACCTGCCTTGCGCAGACTGGGATCAAGCTGGATATCACCCATGAAATCAACCGTCACACCATGCGAATCGGTGAGCAGAATTGCGTAACCGAGTCCCGCTACCTGATGGTAAAGCGTTTGCAGTCCATGACGCGCTATGTGCAAAAAATCTTCGAGTTGATCCTGATGCTCACGAACCTCCGTGTTGGGAAGGATGATCGCTTCCTGCATCCGCGTCGGATCCAGCTTGTGATCATGGACGCATCGCATCCAGGAATCCCGAATGATCTGATCATGGCGGATACCCGCAAGTGACCGGGCCTCAGCAACCTGAACGACTGTCTCGATATGTTTTCGTTTTTCTGACAGCACGCAACCACCCTGAGAACTGCGTTAGCAATAAGGCAAAGAGATGAACGTCGGGACCAATCCGAGCGACCCAAGTCATTCTCTGGAGGTACTCGACAATACAACATCTGTTGAACATGGTGTAGCAGTTTTCCCTCTCATTTTCGAGCGACTCACCAAAAATTTTTGATGTGTCATCTAAAGCTGACATCACAAACTTGTTTTCATGCCATTGAATTAATGATGTGCCAAGCAAGTGAGCCGTTCTCAAAAAAAATCGTGTTTTCAAAAAATAAATCGCCTTTTCAAAAAGAGAACCGGTGAGGGGTTATTGATTTTTATTTTAGTGATTTGCACTTTCGCTTCATGGTAAATTGAACAAGTCGATTGTTCGCTGAATTTGGCGGCGCGTCGGGGGAGTGTGTCCATCGCAGGGTGCGCGGCGGTCAACAGGTGATCATATTGAGCGATCTGATGCTGACCAGCCGGCACGCGATGGAGGCATGTCGGAGTGACACATAATTAAAAAATAACAACCATGAATCGCCGCGTCTGCAAGGTCGTCGGTCTATTGTGGCTCTGGCTCTGGTCTTTTCTGCCTGCGGCACACGCTGGTTTATTGAACCGGCAGGACATCGACAAACTGCTCGAGGGTCAGTACATCGTCGGCGATGTTCAGCCCGACATGCCGGTCTATCCATTGTTCGCAAAGAACCCGGCCTCTGGCAATGGCAAGCCCGCGCTGCGAGGCTATGCGTTCGAATCGCTGGATTTCGAGCCCGTCCGTGGCTACAGCGGCAAACCGATTGATCTTTTGGTCGCCATGGATCTGACAGGTGCTTTTCTGGACATTCGTCTGATCGAACACAAAGAGCCGTTCTTCAATAACCCAACCGGTACCGGCAAACTCGGCGTCTTCTCCGCGCAGTACATTGATCTCTCATTGCGACATAACATCCAGGTACATGATCATCTGACGCCATCGAGCCGTGATGATCAATCAGCGCATCTACAAGGAGTTAATCACGGCACCGTGACGGTTAAGGCAATTGATCGCTCCGTAGTCGCTTCCGCGTCGAAGGTAGCATTGGCACGACTGGGCGCTGAGGTTGCCAACAGCGCGGCTGTCAGCGCGGCACGGCGTCGCACCTCCAGCGACAGCTACGATGTACTCGACTGGAACACACTGCGCTCGCGCCGCATGGTGGGCACAACGCAGCTGACGCGCGCCGAGCTGGAGACCGCTTTCGCCGGTACGCTGTCGGCGGGCGCCGACCCACATGCAAAGACACACCCGGATGACATCGCGCTGACTCTGACGACAGCACTGATCAGCATGCCGTCCATCGGCCGCAGTCTGCTCGACAGCGAAGGTTGGCGCTACCTCAGCACCAGCCGACGCCAATCGCATGCGCTGCTGATTATCGAGAGCGGCCCGCTGGCCGGCGAAACCAGTCAGGCACTGCGGGTGAGTGATGATTTGCCGTTTGTGTTGAAGCAGCAGGGCAAAACCATCAAGTTGCAACGCATTGCGTATGACAAAGGCCTGAGAGTGCCGGGTTACCCCTCGACAGCGCACGCGTACTTTCTGGTGGCCGACAAGGCCACGCCGCTGGATCCCGCCGAGTCTTTCGATCTCACCTTCAGGCTTGGGCGACGCTTTGCCACCAATCAGATTCTGAATCAGGCTGAGACACGGCATTTCGAACTGGCGCATGTCTTTTACGGCTGGCGAGCGACAGCGCTGAATTTTCTGGCGATTCACTGGTCGGGACTGGACTGGGTCAAGGTGTGGCAATCTCGCTGGGTAGAGATCGTCGCTCTGCTCAGTGGTTTGCTGGTACTCAGCCTCGGCCTCATGGCGCAGAAGTCACTCAGCGCCAGTCGGACTCGCTTGCGCTGGTTCCGCCATGCGTATCTGGTGTTCACGCTTGGTTTTATTGGCTGGTATGCGCAGGGACAGCTGACGATACTGAACATCACGGCAGCGATTGAATCGCTGACGGGTGGAGGCGATCTCAGTTTTCTGCTGAATGATCCGATGACCGTCATTCTGTGGATTTTTGTACTGGGTACTTTACTGGTGTGGGGTCGCAGCACGTTTTGTGGCTGGCTGTGTCCGTTTGGCGCTTTGCAGGAACTCATCAGCGTGCTGGCCAACAAGCTCGGCGTACACCAGCGGCGATTACGCACAGCGCTGGATGCGAAACTGAAATGGTTCAAATACGCTGTGCTGGCAACCATCATCGGCTCGCTCTTTGCAGCGCCCTCGTTTGCCGAACTGGCGGTAAAAGTCGAACCTTTTGAAACTGCCATCAGTTTTTTCTTTGTGCGCGAGTGGCCTTATATTGCATGGGCTACGCTGTGCCTCGGTATGGGTGTGCTGGTCTACCGGGGCTATTGCCGCTATATCTGTCCGCTTGGTGCAGCATTGGCGGCGGTGAATGTGCTGCAGCGCTGGTCCTGGATACCCCGCCGCACCGAATGCGGCACGCCGTGCCAGACCTGTCGCCATCGTTGCGAGTATCAGGCAATCTCGGCGCAGGGCACCGTCCAGTATAGTGAGTGCTTTCAATGTCTGGATTGCGTTGCGATCTATCAGGATGAGCAGCACTGTCTGCCGCTGATACAACAGCACAAGCAGAACCCTGCCGTGATCCCCATACGATCGATCGAAAGAACCTGATGCACAGACGACAAATACTGCGATGGGCCGGCGGCTTGATGGGTGCCAGTGCATCGATACCTTCGCTGGTGCAAGCACAGGCAGCACATGGCGAACTGGTCTGGCGTGAACGCGCGCTGCTGGGTCTGGGCACGACGCTCTGGCTCAAAGCCGCGCATGCCGACACCGGGCGCGCGGATAGTGCGCTGGACGCAGCGGTGCGTGCGATTCGTGATGTCGAACGCCAGATGAGTCTGTTTGATTCGGCGAGTTCATTGCAGCGGCTCAATGCGCGTGGCATTCTGGCGCACCCTGAGCCCGGGCTGCTCGAGGTCCTGACCCTCTCGCGAGAGATCGCACGCCGTAGCGGCGGCAGCTTTGACGTCAGCATGCAGGCGCTGTGGCAGGTATGGGAAGCCGCCGCTCGACAGGGCGCCTTGCCCTCTGATCGCATTCTGAAACAAGCCCGCCAACGCGTGAACTGGCGCGCGCTGGAGATATCGCCCGACAGGCTGCGACTGAATGTACGCGGCATGCAGCTCTCGCTCAATGGCATCGCGCAGGGCTATGCGGCCGACAGCGCACGCGCGGCGCTGATGGCGCATGGCGTCGCGCATGCAATGATCGATGCCGGGGAAACCTCGCTGCTGGGCGAGTCGCCGGATAAACAACCTTGGGTATTTGGTATCGAAGACGCTGCGGGCAGACTGCCGCACGAAAATTCGCGCCGTGACGAGAGTCGCATGCCAGTTGTGCACAGCCATGGTCGGGCGATCGCAACCTCATCCGATGCGCACACGAGTTTCAGTGCGGATCATCGTCACCACCACATACTCGATCCGCGTACTGGCTACTCGCCGACCTACTGGGCGTCAGTCACGGTAATCGCATCACGATGTGTGGTCGCTGATGCACTGACCAAGGTCTTTTTCATGCTGCCACCCTCGCAGGTGTTACCGACGGCACGCGCGTGGGGTGTGGACGTCGTCCTGCAGGACAAGGCTGGAAAATGGATGGCCAGTCCCGGTGCGAATGCACGTTTGCCGTTGACATAACCACGCCACATGCCACTACCCCGATACCCACCGGGGCGATGGCGTGATCAAAACCTGGCTCAGGCCTGCGTGCCGTCTTGCGGTGTGGGGGATGCGTCCGCCGAATCGGTCGCATGGGCTGATGAGGCGTGCGCCGCTGGCGTCGCATTGTGATCTTGCGCATCGTCCAGCCTGGCCTCCATTGCATCGACCACTGAGTTGCTGACCGGCGTGGGCGTTTTTGCTCGCTGGGCTTTTTTTGTCATTTCGTGCTCCTGATTATTAGTATATTTACATTGATCACGTCATCGCGGACCAGCCTATTATAAGCACATGACCATGACGAACCGTTGACCGATTTTTCTTGCGCACAGCGTCAATTGACTCAGGCGCTGAACCAGCAGAATGATTTGAATCGTGCCGCCGTTCCGGAGCTTTCATCCAGAACCCGCCCGGTTTGCCAGGACTTTGCCACCGAGGCGGGGCTATGAAGTCGTGGGTTTGGGTTTGGTTTTGCTACCCTCGGGGATTGAATCAACCCAAGGTTTCCGAATTCAATTCGAATTCGATTGATCCCGATTATTTTTTACAGGCTGATGACCCAGCATTGGATTGATATGAATGCCTCAACAAACAACAAGCGCGTGATCATCGCCGGCGGTGGTATTGGAGGGCTGACACTGGCACTGACCTTGCACCAGATCGGTATTTCCTGCGTCATTTTTGAATCGGTGCGACAAATTCATCCACTGGGCGTGGGCATCAATATTCAACCCAACGCCGTGCGCGAACTGTTTGAACTGGGTATCGGTCCTGCACTGCTGGATCAGGTAGGCATTGAAGCACAGGAGTGGGCGCTGGTTGGCTTGAATGGCAAGGATATTTATGCGGAGCCGCGCGGCCTGAAGGCAGGCTATCGTTGGCCTCAGTATGCGGCGCATCGCGGCAAGCTGCAGGTCATGCTGTTCGACAAAGTCATGGAGCGACTGGGTGAATCATCCGTGCGGCTGGGTCAGCGCGTCACTGGGTACGAGAAGCATGCAGATGGCAAAGTGTCTGCGATTGTTGAACATTCGAATGGTGACATCACTCGCGAACAAGGTGACTTGTTAATTGGTGCCGATGGTATTCACTCATCGGTACGAGCGCAAATGCATCCAGATCAGCCACCCATACACTGGGGCGGTACCATCATGTGGCGCGGCACCACACGGGCGAAACCGATACGCACGGGATCGAGCTTTGTGGGGCTGGGTACGCACAAGCACCGCATGGTCATCTATCCGATTTCCCAGCCCGACAGCAATGGTCTGGCGGCCATCAACTGGATTGCGGAACGTACGGTGGACAGTTCTACCGAATGGCAAAAAAGTGGCTGGTTCAAACCCGTAGCGATTTCAGAATTCGCTTCGTATTTCGATGAATTCAGATTTGAATGGCTGGACGTGCCCGATCTTTTGGCGAGAGCTGACATCGCCTACGAAAACCCCATGATCGACCGCGACCCTATCCCCTACTGGAATGACGGCCCGGTGGCGCTCTTGGGCGATGCGGCCCATGCGATGTATCCCACCGGCTCCAACGGTGCCAGTCAGGCAATCGTGGATGCGAGGGTTCTGGGCGCGTCCCTGATTCGGTGCGGCATAACGCACGCAGCATTGGACGCCTACAATGCGGCACTGTGTGGACCGATCTCCGAAGTCGTTCTGCGCAATCGCGGTGACGGCCCGTTTGGTCTGCTGAAAATTGTCGATGATCGTTGCGGTGGGCGCTTCACTGCGATTGACGATGTCATTCCGCAGGCAGAACGCGATGCATACATGGCCAGCTATAAAAAAGCAGCCGGGTTTTCGAGAGATCTGCTCAATAAAGCGGATCCCACCATCGCACCTGACACCTGTCAGGAGCGTTTGTCATGATGCGGCGATATGTGGGCAGCGTCGGCCTGATGCTCGCTGCCTTGCTGACTGCATTGAGCTCGGATGCAGCGGATCAAGTCCCGGCGACAACCGGTACAGCGGCCGCCAAAACACCACCCCCCCTCGTTTTCTGGGCCGTCAATGAAGGCGGTGCAAAGATTTACCAGCCCAACAGTACTGCCTGCGAAAAAATATCCGGTTTGTCGGTGCAATACGCCGAGGGTATATCGAATCAATTCAATGTGCCTGCTTACACGCTCAACATGCAAGCGATCAAACCCAGTGCAGATCAGCGCACCTGCACCCTGATGGTAAACACTCCCAAAGGCCCAAAGGAATGCGCACTTGGCTCGGTGATACGAACTTTTGGTGGCGAGTATCTCGCGCATACTTACCAGCAGTTTGGCGATGGCAGCGTAAAATTTTTAGCTGGCGAGTGTCACTGAGTACGCAACCAAATCTTGTCGTGAACGGGTGTAGAAGTCGGCCCTGGCCTGATGCCTTTCGGTAAAGGAAAGACGCTGATCATAAAAAGCGCACGGCTTCTTGGATCATGTGCTTTTCCAGCCCTTGACGATGACGCTGTTATACTTTTTCAGATTGACAGGCCAATCAGACTCAGAGACACAAACCATGAAAAAAATCATTTTGCTTGCAGCGCTTGCATTGAACACGGTCGCCGCCCACGCGGAGTGGACGAAGATTGATTATTCGTCGAATGAAGTGACGCTGTATATAGACCGGAGTACTTCTGAAAAATCAGGACCCAAAATGGTACTGCTGTGGCACATCGCCGATTATGCGACTCCGCAGGAGATTCAGGGCAAGCCCTTCAAGTCCATCAAGTTCCGTCAGGAATACAACTGCGACAAAGGCCTGTTTCGCGACATGCTGCGTTCCTGGCACAAAGAAGCCATGGGGAACAGCATCACCGTGACCTGGACGCATGGCCCGTGGGGCTGGACTGCACCTGAAGCCGGCAGTGCTGATGAGGCGCTGGTTCGCGCCGCATGTAGCAAGTAATTATCCGGAGACGCTGGATCTCTCCTTGCGGGGTGTGCCCTGCAGGGAGGGATCCAGCGTCTTCCGTTGTGCGCTCCAGATCTACCGCTGAGCAAGAAGCCAGCCCCAGCCAGTCTGCGACCGAACGCACCGACCTACCGTCCCCGCAAAACATCCAGCTCGGTCACCGAAGATGCCTGGTTACCCCAGCTTTGCCGTAGAAAGGTGATGAGCTCAGCCATCTCTCGATGGCTGAGCGTGTGACCGAACGGTGGCATGCCATACGGTCTGGGATTTTTTTCGGTGACAGGACCAAAGCCCCCCTCATGAATCACGCTGATCAGATTCGCTGTGTTGTCCATCGTGACTGCCCGATTGCCACGCAACGGGGGATACACACCGGCCTTGCCCTCACCCTGGTCACCATGACATTCGGCACAATGCTTTTCGTAGAGCCGGGCACCGCGTTGCCGTTCGGTCCCATCAGCCGCTGGTGCGCGCGCGACGGCCTGCGCTGGCGCGATGGCCTGCTCTGTTTTGGGTAAATTTTTCAGATAAACAGCCATCGCTGTCAGATCGTCATCCTTCAGATACTGCGTGCTCCCAAACACGACGCTCGCCATCGGTCCGCTGACATGGGCTTGTGGGGTACGACCTGACTGCAGCAGCTGCACCACATCGGCTGCTGGCCAGTCCATCACACCCGCTTCCGTCATCGACAGCAACGAGGGCGCATACCATTTTTCCGAGGGCATCATGCCGCCGCTGAGATGGCGATCCTTGACGGCAGCACCCAGGGCATTGCGAGGTGAATGACAGGCGGCGCAATGTCCCAGACCTTCCACCAGATAAAGCCCCCGATTCCACTGCACCGATTGGTCAGACAAAGGCTGATGATGCAGTGGCTTGAAATACAGCGCCCGCCACAGCGCCAGTGCCGTCTGCGTGTTGTAAGGAAAACGCAGCGCGTGATCGCGGTTGCGCTGCTCTACCGCGGGCAAGCTGCGCAGATACGCAAAAATGTCATCCGCATCCGCCCGCGTGAGTCGCGTGTACTGCGCATAGGGAAAGGC
>JAJTGC010000117.1 GCA_021298975.1 Oxalobacteraceae bacterium | reverse complement strand
CATCCATCGTGACCAGATGACCGGAACCGGTCTCTGCAACAAAGCTCATGCCGGACAAGCCGGTCCAGCGTACGGTGCATTCCATGCGTTTATCCCTGCGTAAAGATCGAAAGTAAGGTCAATATTGTAGGCTCAGGCGCCACTGTTTACCGATATCAGCCGCAAGTCCTTTTCTGGTCAGTCCCACCGATCATGCCAAAAAGACAGGAATAATGCCTGAAGGTGACTGTCAACGATCAATCAGTGAGGCGCGGAACCAATCCACATTGTGTGGTCAGCCGGCGCAACCGTGCGACGCTGTGTGCCAACAAATCAAGGACTTAGCCTGATTTGTTTGTCCACAAACGTTTCCCGGTTTATTGAATCAGGGCTTTCTTGGGCCATGCGAATTGACGCCAAGTGCTTGAAAACACTATAATCGCCGGTTCTCCAGATTGCTCGAGGAGAAAATATAACAAGGGCGCGTCCGCCAACCGGCGGAACCACCACAGCGAGCACGACATCTTTTTTTAGGAACATCATGAAAACCTTTTCCGCAAAAGGACACGAAGTCCAGCGCGACTGGTTTGTGATCGACGCCACGGATAAAATCCTCGGACGTGTTGCCAGCGAAGTGGCACGCCGACTGCGCGGCAAGCACAAACCAGAATTCACCCCCCATGTAGATACGGGTGACTACATCATCGTCGTCAACGCTGGCAAACTGCGCGTGACCGGTGCCAAATCCACGGACAAAATCTATTACCGTCATACCGGTTATCCGGGCGGTATCTATGCAACCAAATTCCGCGACATGCAGGAAAAATTTCCTGGTCGTGCGCTGGAAAAAGCGGTCAAGGGCATGCTGCCCAAAGGTCCGCTGGGTTACGCCATGATCAAGAAGCTGAAGGTGTATGCCGAAAGCACACACCCGCACAGCGCCCAGCAACCGCAGTCGCTCGATATCTAAGGAACAGACATGATCGGTAACTACAATTACGGAACCGGCCGTCGCAAAAGTGCAGTGGCGCGTGTATTCATCAAGATCGGTACGGGCAAGATTACCGTCAATGGCAAGGCCGCGGCAGAGTATTTCTCGCGCGAGACCGGCCTGATGGTCATTCGCCAGCCACTCGAGCTGACCAACAATGTCGAGCGCTTCGACATCATGGTCAATGTGCATGGTGGTGGCGAGTCCGGTCAGGCCGGCGCAGTGCGTCACGGCATTACCCGCGCACTGATCGATTACGATGCAACGCTCAAGCCCGAGCTGTCCAAAGCCGGTTTCGTCACGCGTGATGCGCGTGAAGTCGAGCGCAAGAAGGTCGGTCTGCGCAAAGCACGTCGCGCAAAACAGTTCTCCAAGCGCTAATCCGCTGGTGTGGCTGGATCAAGAGCCGCCGGGTTTGCGCCCGGCGGCTTTTTTTTCAAAAGTGGAGGTTCGGTTTCATGTTTACGGAAACGATGCAGCAGCCCTCGGACGCTCGCCGAACGGTGCATGAGCGAAAAGGGTTCGAGTGCCTCAATGTTTTTCCAACGACGGCTGATCAGGCGCCATGCCTGACGATTGCCTCAAGGAGTCTGCAATGATCAAGATCGGTATTGTCGGCGGCACCGGCTACACGGGCGTGGAACTCTTGCGCATTCTTGCGGCACATCCGCAAGCGCAGCTCAATGTCATTACCTCGCGCAAAGAAGACGGCATGCCGGTGGCTGATATGTTTCCGTCACTCCGCGGCCATGTGTCGCTGGCATTTTCAGCGCCGGAAAAAGCGCGGCTTGATCAGTGCGATGTGGTGTTTTTTGCTACACCGCATGGCGTTGCGATGGCGCAAGCGAAAGCGTTGCTGGATGCTGGCGTGAAGGTCATTGATCTCGCCGCCGACTTCCGCCTCAAAGACACCACGGTCTTCGAGCACTGGTACGGCATGTCACACTCCTGTCCCGATATTCTTTCAGAAGCAGTCTACGGGCTGCCAGAGGTCAATCGTGATGCGATCCGCACAGCGCGTGTGATTGGTTTGCCGGGTTGCTATCCCACCTCGATGCAGCTGGGTTTTGCGCCGCTGCTCGCGCAAGGCAAGCCATTGGTAAATGAAGACGCGCTGATCGCCGATTGCAAATCCGGTGTTTCCGGTGCGGGCCGCAAAGCCGAGGTACCTACCCTGCTGGCCGAGGCGGCGGACAATTTCAAGGCCTATAGCGTCAAGGGTCATCGTCACCTGCCTGAGACGGTTCAGGGGCTTGAAGCCATTGCCGGGCGCAAGATTGGTCTGACCTTTGTGCCGCATCTGGTGCCCATGATTCGCGGCATTCATTCGACGCTCTATGCCAGCCTGTTACCTGGTTCACGCGATATCGATTTTCAGGCCTTGTACGAGGCGCATTTCAAAGATGAGCCATTCGTCGATGTGCTGCCCGCGGGAAGTCATCCCGAGACGCGCTCGGTGCGCGCTTCGAATATGCTGCGCATCGCCGTGCATCGGCCCGGCGGTGGCGACCTGCTCGTGATCCTGGTTGTTGAAGACAATCTGGTCAAAGGTGCTGCCGGTCAGGGTGTGCAGTGCATGAACCTGATGTTTGGTCTGGATGAAACGGCGGGTTTGCGCCACGTACCCATTCTGCCCTGACGCACTTGTTCCCCCGCAATCAGTCACCCAGAGGATCCCCCGGCGCAAGCGCTTCGTGGGCAAAATTCGGGGCGCGCTGACGAGGGCTGGGACTGCTCGACGCTCGCGCCTGTATTTTCATTCGAGGTCGCTATGGCGTGGGAAACGTGGGGTGGGGATAAGCAATACGGCATTGACACCTTGATCGGGCGAGGCTGCCGCATCGTGGGAAAAGTGGTGTTTCAGGGTGGCTTGCGCGTTGATGGTCAGATTATTGGCGATGTTCAGGCGGACCCTGTCGGCGCGGGCTATCTGATTCTGCCGGCAGAAGGCCGGATTGAGGGTGAGGTTCGCGTGAGCGCCATGGTGGTCGCCGGCGAAGTACTGGGTAATCTCCATGTCACTGGCAGGGTTGAATTACTGGCGCGCGCGCGCATAATCGGCGATATCTCGTACGCCAGCATCAAGATGCGGGCCGGTTGCAGCGTAACGGGCCAGCTGAGGCCGTTCAATGACCTGAATGTCCCTGACGCGCATGCGTCATTGCCTGCAGCGCAGGGCCCCGAAGGCTATAATCGCAACATATTGATTTTTAAGGCAGGAGCATTCACATGAACGCAATCACCGAAATGCCGACACCCATCAACTTTACCGACAGCGCAGCCAACAAAGTGGCGCAACTGATCGAGGAAGAGGGCAACCCCGATCTCAAGCTGCGTGTGTTCGTGCAGGGCGGCGGTTGCTCGGGTTTTCAGTACGGCTTCACGTTTGATGAAATCGTGAACGAAGACGACACGGCCATGCTGAAAAACGGCGTGCAGTTGCTGATCGATTCGATGAGCTACCAGTATCTTCTCGGCGCTGAAATCGATTACAAAGACGATCTCGAAGGCGCACAGTTCGTGATCAAGAATCCGAACGCAACCTCTACCTGCGGCTGCGGCTCATCGTTCTCTGCCTGAGTCACTTTCTGCATCAACAAAAAAGCGCGGCGGTGTCCGCGCTTTTTTATCACCTTCGTTTTTGCAAGTCAGGAAGATCTGCCGATCGACGCATAGTTTTTGTCGTTGGTCACCGCGGAATCGGGTCGCTGCAATCGGATTACAAACCGAGTCCGAATTTTTTTCAGGTATTCAACGGCAAACACGGGACCCCGGCATATACCACCGGCTCCCTTCATGCAGGGTAGAGCGCCCCCAGTACACGCGGGCCACGTGCGCCGGTGACTGATGACAGGTTACCCGGCAAACGTTCGCAAAAGCGCTCAGCCAGCCAGGCGAAGGCCAGTGCCTCGACATGTTGTGGTGCTACCCCCAGCGCGCCTGTGTCGGACACTCGGCACGGCAGTTGTTCCTGTAACCCTCGCATCAGATGCGTATTCAGTGCGCCCCCACCGCAGACATACACTGCCTCCGCGCCCGGGGCATCGCGCTGTATCGCATCGGCCAGCGTGCGGGCGGTGAATGCAGCCAGTGTCGCCTGCACGTCAGCCGGCGCGGCACGGGCGAAGTGCTGCAGATGGTGGCTCAGCCAGGCTTGGTTGAACAAGTCGCGTCCCGTACTTTTCGGTGCGGGCTGCACGAGATAGGGTTCACTCATCAGCCTGGCGAGCAAATCCGGCAGGACAGTGCCC
>JAJTGC010000116.1 GCA_021298975.1 Oxalobacteraceae bacterium | reverse complement strand
AAAGCAGCACAGGCGCTGGCTGTTTTTTGGTGATCAGCGGCACCGGCTTTCGCGCTTTCCACGCGCGTGGCTTCATTCAGACCATCCGCATGCGCTATCGCGTGTCCATACCCCAGCCACTGCGCAAACAGCAGGCTTAACATCAGAACCACGCTCACAAGCGTGGCTGAAAGATGCGTTTTGCGGTGGATCAAGGGGTTTGATGACATGGTTGGGGAAATGCAAATAGCAAAACCACAATAAGATGATTTGTGGATACTACTTCAAACCCGAGGCCTTTGTCACCCAGCGTTCGTGGTGTGGGTCGAAGCAGTCCGGCCCAAGAACGGGCGGAGCACGGTCTCGCTCGCTGAATCTCTGGTTTAGCCGGGATTAGCCGAGCGCGTGCAAGGTGCCGCCAGATCAGTCACCGTAGAGTTTTTGCTTGAGCTCGCGCCGCTGCTGGGCTTCGAGAGAAAGGGTTGCGGTCGGACGGGCCAGTAATCGCGGAATTCCGATCGGCTCGCCGGTTTCCTCGCACCAACCGTAGTCACCGGAATCAATGGAGGCCAGCGATTGCTGAATTTTCTTGAGCAGCTTGCGCTCGCGATCACGGGTGCGAAGCTCGAGCGCGTGCTCTTCTTCGATGGTCGCGCGGTCAGCCGGATCTGGCACCAGCACGGTTTCGCGCAAATGCTCAGTGGTCTCGCCTGCATTTTTCAGCAAATCCTTTTCCAGCTGCTGAAGGCGTGCCTTGAAAAAAGCGAGTTGAGGCGGACTCATGTAGTCCTTCTCGCTCATCGCAAGTAATTGCGCTTCAGTGAGATGGGCGCCGTCAATGCCGGCGGTCTTAGCGGTTTTTGTATTAGTTGCCACGTCAGTTGCTCTCATTGCTGCGAATCTGTGAATTTTACCCATCGTCGTTGCAGCGAAATTGTGGCTGCGCAGAGGCTTTGGGCCGTGGTTCCGGGTTGTCTCCATCAAGTCTCAAAGCCTGTCTCGTTAGTTACCTAGAGCGACAGATTTGCAAACTCCACCCGGCTGAAACCGGCGGCTATTTTAATCGTATTGCCCGGCCACAGGACAAGCTTTGCATGATTTTTGAGCTATTTATTATGGATCAATGCACTAGCCGGGACGAAACCTTACCAAACTTATACCAGACATTGCTCCAGACCTTCGATAAAAATACCTTTCGGCAAGTTTTGGCCAATAAAAACGATTTTGCTGCCCCGGGCCTCCGTTTCCGACCACTGGCGGCCCAGATCGCTGCCCATGGTCTGATGTACGCCTTGAAAGAGCACCTTGCGAGACGCGCCTTCCATCCACAGCACCCCTTTGTAGCGCAGCATGCGTGGACCGTAGACTTTGATCAGGCTGCCGAGAAATTCTTCCAGTCGGCCTGGATCGAAGGCGCGTTCGCTGCGAAAAACAAATGCGGCGATGTCATCCGTGTGGCTGCCGCCGTGATGATGCGCGTGCTCATGGTTGTGGTGATCGCAGTGATCATTGCAGTCATCGTTATGGTCGTGATCGTGATCATGCGATTCAGCTTTTAGAAAATCCGGATCAATATCCAGGCGCTCATTAAGATTGAAGCCGCGGATATCGAGAATTTCCGAGATTGCCACTTTGCCGAAATCTGCGTGTAACAAGGGCGCGCGCGGATTTATGCGCTTGAGGCGTGTCTCGAGAGCGCTGATCTGGTCCGCCGTAACCAGATCCGTTTTGGAGAGCAGCATGCGGTCTGCAAAGCCCGCCTGTCGCTGCGCCTCCTCATAGGTGTCAAGCTGGTGCATCGCATGGCTGGCATCAACCACCGTGATGACACCATCCAGCAGATAGTCAGTCGCGATTGCTTCATCCATGAAAAAAGTTTGTGCCACCGGGCCTGGGTTGGCCAGACCGGTGGTCTCGATCACGACGCGATCGAAGTGCAATACCCCTTCTCTGCGCTTGCGGGCAAGTTCACCCAGGGCTGCAATCAGATCGCCTCGTACGGTACAACAGACGCAGCCATTGTTCATCTCCACGATTTGTTCATTACTGTCGCGCACGAGAATTTCATTGTCGATGTTTTCTTCGCCAAATTCATTTTCGATGACCGCAATTTTGTAACCGTGTGGCTCATGCAAAATACGGTTGAGCAGCGTCGTTTTGCCGGCACCCAAAAAGCCAGTGAGAATCGTAGCGGGAATAAGAGACATGATTTGTATATTTTTCCTGAAGTGTTCGCTGTGCCCCGAAGTCAGGGCTGCAACCGTGTGTGATCTTATGTCTGTTTTTTGGCGCGAGGATGGGCAGCGTCATAGACCTGCGCCAGACGCTGAAAATCCAGTGAAGTGTATACCTGTGTCGACGCAATCGACGAATGCCCTAACATTTCCTGTACTGCCCGCAGGTCCCCCGACGATTGCAGTACGTGCGATGCAAATGAATGTCTCAATACATGCGGATGTACATCGGCCGGTATCCCCAGTGACTGCGCCAGCGCTTTGATACGTGTCTGGACAGTACGAGGTGTGATGCGCCGACCGCGCGCTGTGATAAACAGCGCATGGGGATCAATAGGGGTGGTTGGCTGGACGATTGTGTCGCGCACGATCAGCCAACTTCGCAGCGCAGTGATGGCAGCTGCGCCGACGGGTACGCTGCGGCGTTTGTTGCCTTTGCCGGTCACGGTCACCTCAGCGGCATCAAAATCAATCCAGCCGGTCGACTCATGCGCAGGGGTTTTCGCGTACTGCTTGTCCAGTGAGGTGAGTTCCGACACGCGCAGGCCACTGGAGTACAGCAGTTCGAACATGGCCTGGTTACACAGCCGCGAGAGGGGATTCTCTTCGGTATCGCCTTGGGGTCTTGGTGCCGATACCAGCCGCACTGCATCGTCGACACCCAGTGCCTTGGGCAGGGTCTTCGCGCGTTTCGGCGCTTTCACGCCATCGGTTGGATTGGCGCGCAGGGTCTGGCGTTGTGCCAGCCATTGATAAAAACCGCGCCAAGCGGACAGTTTGCGCGCAATCGAACTGCCTGACAGGCCACGTGCATGCAGCTGAGACGCAAAACGACGGATATCGATCTGGGTCAGTGCCGATAATGCTGGATTCGCTTTTTTTTCTGCCGAGAGGGCGTGCAGTTGATGGAGATCGCGACGATAACTGTCCAGCGTGTGGTCAGCAAGTTTGCGCTGGGTCTGCAAATACGCCAGGTAGCTGGCTATCTGGTCCGTATCGCCCACGGTGCTCACGGAATCAGTCAACCAGTCCTTCCAGTACCGCGCTGGCAGTTTCTCCGATGCGCAACAGGATATCGGTGGCCATGTCGGTACTGAATCGTTGGGCATCAGGCGAAGCCAGCACCAGTAAACCGATACTGTGCGGCCGGCCGGGTGTGCGTAGCGGTATGAGCGCCGCGGATTGCATCGTCGCGGCATTTTCAAGCCAGGCAAGGCCCGGCTTGCCACTCGCTGCGCCGCAATACGGCGCCTTGAGTTGATCGGCAAAGGCGCGGGCATCGCCGGCATCGGTGCAATGGTCCCACAGACGCAGCGCAGCCTCGGGAAGATCGAAGGTATCTTTCAGCGTTTCCGCGACAGCCTCTCCCAGATCATTGGCGTCTTGGGAACGCCACAGCTGCAAGGTCCATTGATGGAAGTTGGCGTTGATGGCGTCATTGTCTTTGGCGATGCGCATCAGATTGGAGAGCTTCAATTCCAGTTGACGGATTTTTTCTCGTAGCACTTCGATCTGGCGATCTTGCAACGATATCGTGCGACCACCGAGCGCCGAGTTCAGTTTCAGGCTGGCCGTCAGCTCCGGGTTATCTTCGAAAAATTCCGGATGCGCTGCGAGGTAGTCGGCAACCGATTGAGCGTCTGTGGGTTCAGTCATGAGTTTGGAAAGTGTTCAATAATGAAAACGGCACTGGTGCACGATCAGATCATCACCCAGCGTTTCGAGTACCAGACGGTGCTCGGGCGCGATTTTGAACGACGTCAGCGAAACCAGACCGAATTCTAGCCGGGTATGCCCCAGGTCTGGCAGTTTCTCGCCGGCGTCCAGCCGATCAAGCAGTTTTTCCACTCTCAGCGCCATCGCAGGCTGAGATTGGCGCCAGTAATTCAGGTCCTCGCGCGCATGCGGTGTCAGCCACACGCTCATTTTGCTTCATGTCGGGAGAGATGCTCGGCGCGCAGCTGTTGCAGACTTTGCTGGAGGCGCGCTTCATTAAGCGACGTGGCCAGCAGATGCGCCGTCTCCTGCAAAGCGCGCCAG
>JAJTGC010000115.1 GCA_021298975.1 Oxalobacteraceae bacterium | reverse complement strand
TCTATGGGTTTTGAACACCATCCTTTGGGAAAAGCTGCATTAATCTATATTTTGTGGCGAGCCAGCGCCGCATCGCTGCGGGGGGTGCTGGCAAATCAAGAATCTGGGGTGGTTGTTTAGACACAAAAAATATGTTCGATTTTATTAAATCAATACTGCCTGAATCATCGAGAGAAACCGCTCACATGAAAAAAATCTATCTTGTTCTTGTTTTCTTGATCGTTTCGACCCACGCGGCCGCTGCCGGCAAAACAAAGCTGGATCGCCTGATATCGGCCGATATGATTGGATTGCAACGCGCCTATTTTGAAAAAATTGCTGGCGTCGCCAAACGCGTCAGCGACAGACGGCGTCAATATGACATTCGCGGCTGTCTGGTGACTATCGTGGAAGACAAGGACAAAACCATCTTGTCAATCGAACTCGAGAATATTTCGGAGCGCTGTACTTTTAACGCAGCGACAATTTTTCTCGAAGGACCTGCGCACAAACTAACGTTTGGCAGGCTAAACGACGTCAACATTGGTGGCGGTGCAAAAGAGTCCTGTCTTGGTTTATGTGGCAACGCCGCTGCGCCAAGCTATGGCTTGATGGTTCAAACACCCCACGCGATGACTTTCATCGAATACGACGCAGAGGTGAGCAACAGCGATACCGCGTGGGATGCTGCAGAACGCCTGAGGTCGCAAATTGAGGCGCGTTTTCCCGGTGTTGAACTGTACGGCGATTATGTGGGAAAAACCATCCCTGCCAAGGTATTCACCGAAATGTGGCTAAAAGAATTCCGGCATGTGCGGATTACGTCCATTAGGATCGGCTACAACATTTTTTAGCGATTGACGAGCCCCATTTGAATTCATCTACGGCTGGGTAATGTTGCCACTATCCGCCAAGACGGGCTTGATTAATGTTTTAAAAAGAACAATTAATTAGATACTGCAATTGCAACTAATTAACACAAGGCTGCAGAACAAGCTTACTATCAAAACGAACGCCGTAAATACAGGGTCGGCCGGTATTTGGTTCGGTCTTTATCTGGCAAATCATCAAAAAAGGCCATGAGAACCAAGATAACCACGGCTAATGTCACCAGACTATCAAGCGCGCGCCAGACAACAGCCATTTCGCAGCCAGCATGGGAGCCTACCGGCCCCAAAAAATGCTATTTTTTACACTGACAGCAGTTCCACCCGTGGCAGCCAGCACCATCAAATCGATTTGAGAAAATAACGGCATGAAAAAATATATCAAAACGGTCATCATGCTGTGTCTCGTATGCATCAGCTCCGCAGCCTGTGATCAATTCGATATGTCACCACGTAAAAAAGTCGTGAAAGAGGCGATTCGGAGCGTATGCAGTCAGAAAAATATTGAAGCCATTGAGCCCTATGTCACTGAGAGCTCCAAATCCTTGATTCAATTAGCGGCAACCTTCTCAAAGTTAGGTGAAGCAACCGGGCTGGTTCAGATCACGGACTCCATCGCGATTGCCTGTGCCGACACGCAGGTGAAAGTTTTGGATGAGGTAAAGGTGTCAGATGTGCGTTATATCGTACGAGCAAGGTTGGGCGAAGAGAATGCGGTTGAAAACTTTACCCTCGTACTTGAGCAGGGAAATTGGAAAATTGCTCTCATCGGTAATTAAAAACCCCAAATTTTGTTCCTGATGCCTGCGAAGGGAATGCTTTCAATATTCAACGCTTTCGTCGCTTAGATGCCGTTGGTGATTGGATTAAGTCTTGGTCTTTTCTATGGTGGGCTTTTTAAATGCAAAAGAAACGTTTCTGCAAATGTTGCGTGGAAAAGAACTCGCTGTCGCGGCCAAAGTGACTGGCTACGTTGGCAAAATAAAGTTCCTGGTGCCTGTCGCACTGACCTTATCCGTAGAAGAAAAATGAAATATTTTCCTAAAAAATTACGCTGCCCCACCTGCGAAAAAATAACAACTGGCGAAAGCGCAGTCTTCTGTGATGACGATGGTGCTCGCCTTGTCCAGTTGGCTACGAAAACTAGTACAAATCGCCTGCTACTGTCGAGTGGCATTTTTGGTGTTTTTTTAATTGCTGCCTTTGGTTATCTCATTCTGTTTGAAACCCCACAGATAAACATCAATGCCACTGCGGCCGTAAGAAATCCCGAAGCAAACAAGCTGTCAGGTTCAGAAACCAACAAGCAGCTGGTGGCGCAGCTCATGAACACGTGTTTTGGCACCGAACCAAAGCTTCCTTCCACGGTGGGTGAAGATACGTCGGATATTCTGAAACTCGGGAAAAACCTGGCGAGACAAAGTACGGAGGTGTTATCTGACCTCGCTGGTTTGCCAAAGCTTTCGGAGAACGACAGAAAAAACGCTGGCAGCGCACTCGCGAAATCAATTTATGAAGAGTATGGACAACCGAAGGCAAGCCCGTCTGGGCAGCGCATAGAAAAGATCGCCTCGAAGTTGCAGGAGTCAACAAAAAGGCCGAATGACCTGTGCTGCACTTTTCAGGTATTGCCATCAAAAGACTTCAATGCCTACATGGGGCCCGGGGGCAGGGGGTATTTTTTGGAGGGGCTGATCAGCAGAGCAAAGTCAGACGATCAGCTTGCCTTCGTTATTGGTCATGAAATATCGCATTCCCTGCTTGAACACCCGGAGAAATCGCTGCGGGTCTCGCTGGCCGCCAGTCGTGCCGGCAAAACGCTGACGGGCACTGATTCTGGTGCAGAAGCCTCGGAAACAATCGCTGCGGTCGCAACAGGCGTGCTGTCAAAAGCCTATTCGCAAGATCAGGAATATGAAGCTGATCGCCTGGGCTTGTGTCTCGCTCATTTGGCAGGATTTCAGCAAAAAGGTGGCCTTGAATTCATGGACATTATGGGTCAAGTTGCCAAAGATACGGCAGTGCCAACCGGTGGTGCGAAGAGAATTGCGTACGATTTGCTAAGTTCGCACCCACCCTCTGCAGACAGAAAAAAATATCTGGAATCCTTGACCAAGCTGATTGCAAAACAAAGTAATACCAATAAAAAATGAAGTTTTGTTCTGGCTGCGGCAATCTGAACGAAGCATCGTCTCATTTTTGTGATGCGTGTGGGGCTTCCGTCTTTGTGCCCGCGATTGTTATTGGTCGTTCTGCCGATGCAAATCTCAGTATTGATGATCCGAGCGTAAGCCAGCAGCATGTGGCTGCTGCGCGCCTCCACGGAGAAATCGTCGTCAGCGATTTGAACAGCACGAACGGTACGTGCATCAATCAGCGAGATCACAAGATCGTTGGTAACGTTCGGGTCAATACGACAGACACACTCGTACTCGGCAGCTACAAGCTCTCGGTGAGTGAACTGAATCGCCACTTACAAGCACCCGCCAATGGCGCGCGTAATGCTGATGAATCAGCACCCACGCCGCCGAATATCGGCGCGGCAAAGACGTCTTACATTGTCGGCCGCGACCCAGAGGCTGACTTCACCGCCGATGTTCCCACGGTCTCCCGACGGCATATCCAGATAGCCAAGGTGCCGGATGGTTGGGAAGTGACCGACCTCGGCAGTTCGAATGGGACGTTTTTGAACAGTAAATCGAATCGGCTGGATAAGCCGGCTTTGGTGGCACGACACGATGTTCTGCTGCTCGGTACCTACCGTTTGCCGGTCAAACTATTGACCGAAACGCTGGAGACAAGCAACACCAATACCGCAAAAGCGTCGATTAACCTGCAGCCTAAAAAACCAATCATCATCGGACGATCCGACCAGTGTGATGTTCTGTTGTCCAGTCCGCAGGTGAGCGGCAGGCACGCGAAATTAACCCTGCTGGAAAATGGTCGCTTGCTGGTTGAAGATTTAGGCAGCTTGAATGGCACCTTTGTGAATGGCAAACGAATCACTCGGGAGGAAACTTCCCTCGATAGCCAGATCGCGATTGGCTTCATTACCATTGATGTCACTAAAAACCACAAGGTCGCGGTCAACTCGGTACACAATGCCATCCGGCTGGATGCCTTGCACATCAATCGCTCAACGGTTCATCGAACGACGGGCAAAAATCTGACCTTGCTTGATGATGTCGATCTGTCGATTTTTCCGTCTGAGCTTGTCGCCTTGATGGGCCCGTCAGGTGCCGGTAAAACGACCTTGTTGCAGATCCTGTGCGGCGAAGAAGCGCCCACCAGCGGTGAGTTACTTCTGAATGGCGAAAATCTTTTCGAGAATTTTGATCGCTATCGAAGCGCCATTGGTTATGTGCCACAGGACGATATCTTGCACAAAGATCTCACCGTGCATCAGGCGTTTTATTTTTCAGCGCGTATGCG